>JBDTYQ010000003.1:0-98002 GCA_040005515.1 bacterium | reverse complement strand
CGAATCCCATACCAAATCTACAGAGCCGCTTTCGTTGACCCAGATGCCGATGATCGTCGCCGGCATATCATAGGAGAGTAAGCGCTCCGCGCCGTGAACGATCTGTTTATAGTGCTCTTCTTTGGGGACAGGGTTGGCAGCACAGGTGCCGTGTCCCGACAATATGACAACCTCGGAGTGATGATGCTCCAGGGAGAACTTAACGCGTGCCACGATCCAGCCAATCACATTTTCATCTCCATCTGAAAGGACCTTGTCGGGTCCTGGTTCAGTGATCAAATCGACGTAATGAACATTGAACTGCAGCTTTACCCAGTCCGAAACCGGCTGCGGGATTCGGCCGTCGATGCATGTAATGGCGGTGGCAAATTTATCCATGCGTTCCTATCCTTTGAAGTCTTATCGCAACTATCTACCAGAGTCTCGGCGCCATCCGTTCCGCTGCCTGCGCAGATGAAATTACCGGATATACTTCGAACTCGACAAGATCACTCCAGTTGTTAATCCATTCGTCTAGGGCCTTGTGATCCTCAGTCTCCATTAGTTGAAAGCAGCGCTCAAGCTTCTCATCGACCCAGCTCGACAGATACCGCAACCCTTCCGGAGCGAGACGACCTGCGTCCCTAAAGCGTCGATACACAGGCGCCGGATCCTGATTTTTGAAGTGCTCCACGATCATGAAAAGCACAATGATTCTCCTCACATTAACTAGTCCTAACGCCGATGTGTCGTTCAGACCTAAGCCGGCGACTCTCGCGGCTTGTACAGCGCCGCGTTCAGCTAATCCAATCGCGTCCAGGTGTACCTCACGATTTTGCCGCCTATGTCTGAGGATCGCTTTCCTGAGAGCTGAAAGTTACGCCCCACCTCCACCTCCCTGGGCCCGTCGATTACCGCCGTGGGCTTCGTCGTATCACGCACAATTACCTCCGTAACTGAAGGCTCTGAACGATTCCCACTATCGTCTTCGACAACGAGTTGAAAGTGATGTCGGCCGGGAGGCAGGGGCGCAGTGGCCGTGACAGTAACTTCTATTTCAGGAGTTTCGGTTTGCACTGCCTGACCGGGTCTAAACTCTGCCATAGTTTTATTCTCCTTCGTCGCAACTCAAATAAACACGAACGCATGAACAAGAGCGTTCAATACCTGACTCAGTATGTGTATACCCGCACAGACAGTTATTGTTTCAGGTGATACCCATTCATGGCGGGCAATGCCGATCGGAAGTCTGGTCAGCCTGATTTCCAGCCTATCGGTAAATCTTCAAGCAACAATTTACGGAGGGAAACAATGTCATTCGGAATCTATATCATCGGGTACATCATCCTGATCATCGGGCTGGCCATCGGAGCCAACCTCCTGCACCTGCCTACCAAGTGGATCGGGGTGGGCATTCTCTGTCTGATCGGCGTGGCAATCATGCACGGGGTGACGGCCACTCGTCAAAGAGATCGTCCTTCCTAAAATTGACTGAGTTGACTGGATGTAGACGCTGCCATTCGTGGTTCGAGAGCTTAAGGCATCGTCTTGTCGGTTACGCGCAGCAGTTCGTTGAAATGTGGATCAGAACGGAGTGACTCCAGGTGCGGATCGACGCGCACAAAAGTGAAACCCACGGCGTGCTCACGTTCAGCCTGAGAAAGCCAGCGAAACGATTTGTCGCGCTCGCCAAGCAGACAGTAGATGATCGCTATCTCATAAGCGGTCACCCAGTGCTCATGTCGCTGCGCCAGAATATCCTGAAGGATGGCGCGCGCCTCATCATGATTGCCTGTAGCTGCGAGAACGTGGGCAAGCTTCGCGCGCGTGGTCGGAGTGTCACCCGCGAAGCTGCGCTCTTGCTCGTACGTGGCGAGCGCTTCGGGGTGCACGCCCTTCTTCTCGTAAGCCCAACGCAGAATCGTATGCGCTGCAACTGCACCCGGATCCAGATCGAGCGCCTTGCGACACTGCTCAATTGCCTCGTCAAACCTTCCTGCCAGGAACAACACATTAGCCAGAGCGGTAGCGATCACAGGTGACTGCGGCGAGAGCTCACGCGCCCGTTCAACCTCGACCACGGCTTCGTCATCGTCGCCGCCGCAGGCAACAGACATGTAGCGCGCACGCTCCTCCTGTTGAAGACTGAGCGCCGCTTGAAAAATGTCTTCGACTTGTCGCCAGCGTTCGGGGGTCATGGTACTGGAGCGCTAGTGTTGGGTTGAAAAGGGGAACTAAGGTCGACGCTTATTCTTTGCTATAAAACTGGTCTTCGGCCTTTGGTTTTTCGTCTTTGTACTGGGTTCTTTAAGGAAGCCTGGGCCGTCCTACGGTTACCAACGCGAATGTTGATTGTAACCAAATTTCCGATGAGTCCAAAATTCAAGAAAGTCCAACGTCCAACGTCCAATGTCTTGGGAGCCTTTGAACTTCGGACCTTGGACATTGGACGTTGGACGTTGGACTTATTTCAGTACTGCCGCTTGCGGACTGAGGTTAAGACGGTGCCAGCGTTGGAAGGTGTTGATGGTCTCGTTCGGGTAGACGCGAACGAATGCGGTCTGCATGTAAATCGTTTCCGGCTTGGGCCAATCCAATCTCACGATCGGATTAAAAGAAGCCGGAGGGCCTGTCGCCTTCTCGTCTTTCTCGCCATTCTTTCTTTTGCTTCCTGATGTCTTTTCCGCGAAGGCCAGCGAAGCGGCAATCAAAGCATCGTGCAGAGGAATCCGCGCCTGAGTCGGCTTGTTCGTTGCAGCATCAAAGACTGCGACGTCGAATTCGAACGCCGTAGCGACCTTCGATGAGTCGGGCGACCAGATCGGCAGGCAGTCCGTTAGCGCGTCATCGAGCAAACGCTCTTTTCCGTCGAGTGCAATAAGACGCGCGCGACCAGCAGGCAGCTTAAACCCCTTTTCGCGCGCGTCCCATTCCGGTTCTTTGCAGGCAAGTGCAACCAGCGCGTGATTGTCGGGAGCCCATTTAAAGTAGAAGTAGATCAATCCTTCGCGAGTAGTTAACGGTTTCAAGTCATAACCGTCCCGATTGCAAACGTAAATCTGTTCAGTATTGAAAGTAGCGACGGCCGCAAAGGCGGGCGCGATCGTGGGGGAGGGGGCTGCTTCTCCCGGTGACGGTTCTGGTTCCGGAGCCACGCGGCCGGGCGGAGTGGGGCTCGGACTCGGTTTCACATTCTTGTGTGCGATGAACGCAACCAGAGTCCCTTCCGACGACCAGGAGACCGTCTCCGGAAAGACGCAAGCAAGATCAGGCGGCGTTAGGTTGCGGAGAAACTTCCCGTCAGCGGAGTAGAGATCGATGCGAAAGGACGGCCCCGGATCATCCTCGGTACCATAAAGCGCGAGGGCCCGCTGCCCATCCGGAGAGACAACAGTGCGCAGCAGGGCGTCGTCCGGTCGTCGCGTTGTGAAATCAGTTTGAATTGCAGCGAGCTTTTGGTTTGACTCATCGGCCTGCAGCTCATTTGGCAAGGCGACGTCGGGTTCAAACCTGTAGGCGAGTCGTTGCGCAGGAACATCGCGCATCACCAGTGGGCGCACGTCCTGGCGTTCAATAATTGAACTACATCCCGCCACTGCAGCGATCAGACTAAGAAGGGTTGTGAGAACGAGTGGTAACGTAGCTTTTGCTCTGAGGATTCTGGGACCTCCGGAAAGTGGATCAAGTAATGCCATGCCCGCGACAGCTTCGGATGATATTGAGCGCCTTCTCAAGTGTCAACGATGCTGATTGATGAGCAAAGAACTTACCGCTTAGGCGCCAGGGAACGCCAGGATCGCCAAGCGATACAGTGGAAGAAGCTGACGATATACCTAATCGTCGTCTCTAACGCCGATCCGAAACTCGTCACCTGGCTCCAGACTCAACCTTGATCCGGCCTTGACTCGAATCCAGACTCTTCTCTGTTCTTGAAGCCAGCGCTGATCTTTTTGTTACCTGGCGAGCTTGGCGTTCCTGGGAGTCTTGGCGGTTGGTTCGTTTTTGGCGATCTTAATTCTGCAGTCAGTTGCCGCGCGCCGGGCGCGGTCGAATTTGATCTTCGCGGTCATAGACGAGCTCCCATGTGAGCGTCGGATTCAGAGCGAGAATCGCGCGAATGGTATTGCGTGGCGACAAGTGGTCCTCATCACCTTCATCATCATTGACGCAGTTATGCTCCACCGCGCGCGCGATTCTTCTCGCCAGTGGATCGTAAGCCGGTGAATCGGCAACGAATGACCGGGCGGCGAGCGCGCCTACATAATCGCAGGTCAACTCCTCTGCTTGTTGATCGTAAATGGTAAGGCCAGTCAACGCAGAAGCGCGTTCGCCTACCGCCCGGAATAAAATCCGCAGGCTAGCGCGATCGCCATCCGCGATGTGGGACAGCTCGTGGGCCAGCACGCTGATCATCGCCTCATCAGACTTGAGTCCGGCAAGGAAGATCGTGCCAAACGTGATGGTCTTCGGGTTTCTCAAGAACACCGACGCGTTGTCGCGCGAGTCAACGTCAGGCTTAACTCGCATGACGTTCTGAACACGCAGAATGGCCCGTTCAAGTCTGAGACTCCCGGCACTTGAGCGTTGGAAATTGTATTCAGATGCGACGCGACGCAGCGCATCGACGGTAAGGAGCTGAGCAACTGGCAGCAAACGTTGAGCGCGCGCGGCGCCTTCCACCGCTTCCACGCTTTGAACCGGCAACGATGGCCGTCCCTGCATGTCATCGATCGGGATGCTGCCTTGCGGATCTCTTTTGCGCTCCTTGCAAACGACTTCGATCGCGCGATCAATCATGTCACGCTCGTCGGCTGAGAGAGTCGGGCGGGGGCGGCTCGAATGCGAACCGCGCGTACCAGGTCGCGTGGCTTGTCCGAACGCCGCAGTGCCGTGAACGAGAAGAGCGACAAGGAGGAACAGAGCGTGCAAAAAGAGCGGGGGCAAGCCCGCCTTCCTGACCCCGAGACTATTGGTCTTGCTCATTGCTCTCACGATTGGAAGCCGCTCAACCTAGTGCACGACCTCAGCTCCGCTCAGCTCGAGGTTGGGAAGGCGGGCTGCCCCGCTTTAGCGCCACACATCTTTTTGTGCGGAATCTTCATTCCGGCGTTCTTGGGTGGCTATTTCACTCATCACGCGCCTCCCTCGCTACCGGTCACGCCAAACCGGCTTGCGCTTCTCGATGAAAGACTGGACACCTTCCTGGGCATCCGCAGTCTTCATCAGCTCGTGCAGATAAATATTTTCGATTTCTTCCAGGATTGTCTCCATCGGGCGCCCTTGTCCAACATCGATGGCCCTTCTCGTAAATTCGAGCGCGGTGGCCGAATGTTCGCGGAGTTTCGCAAGAACCTCCTGCTTCTTCTGGCTGAGATGCGCGCTCGGCACCTGGTAACTGACGAGACCGATCCGCGCCGCCTCAGTCGCATCAATGAGATCACCGGTCAGGATCAGTTCGCGCGCGCGCTTCTCGCCAATAATTCGCGGAAGCAGTAACGCAGCGATGGGAGGAAAGACGCCGAGCTTGATTTCCGGTTGGCCAAAGTGAGAAAGGCTGCTGGCGATTACGATGTCGCAAGCCGCCACTAATTCACAGCCTCCACCTAATGCCGAACCATCAACTACGGCAATCGTCGGCCGGGCGAGCTGCTCGAGCGTGCGAAAGATTGCGTGGAACGCATCCAGCATTTGGAAGACCGTTTCTTGAACATGTTCCTCGACTGCCACTCCGGCACTAAACGCCCGGCAATCTTTATCTGCTTCAAAGACGATTGCTACGAGACTGCGTTCTACTGCACAGGAAGTCAGCGCCAGGCCAATCTCTCGCATCATCTCGATGTTGAAGACATTCAAAGGAGGCCGTGCAAGCGTGATGGTGGCAACGCGGTCTTCTAGATTGAACTTGATGAACTGATAGGTGTCGGTCATAGGGTTTATCGGGGAACAATTGGTTCCGGCTCATTGTACGTGGCTGAACCTTGCAGCGATAGGGGTTTGTTTCCAGAACTAAGGCACCAGGTCTGCACCCAGCCACGATCGATAAACGCGGTTCTGCTCATCGGTACGATTTTCAAGAGGCAGAATGCGATAAGGCGCTGGATTGATTCCGCCTAATCTGATCGGCAAGTAACTGAGATCGTCAAAGCGGAAGATCGTCAGATTAGCGAGTTGGCCAGGACTCTTCTCGGCAAGCCGCGCGTCCAGGGAGTCTCTTGTCACACGCCGGTTGTCCAGCGCGACGATTTGGTCCCCCGTGTTTAGTCCCTGTTCATACGCGGGAGAACCGGCGTAGACGCGACTGACCATTAGACGCTCCCCTTCCTGGGACAGGTCCGCACCGAGGTAAGCTTTTTCCAACGGCTTCGCTCCGGCGGTCATTCCCGTTGTATCGAGCCGCAGGCCGGCAGCAGCAAGCGCGCCATTGTAATCAAGCTCTTCAGTGCTCCGGACATACCGTGCGAAAAATTCTTCCAGACTAGATCCCGCCATCATCTCGCTTGCTCGCTGAAAATCCGCAGGCGAGTAGTTCCGATCTTTCTTATAGAACTCGCTGTACAGGTAACGCATCACGTCATCCAGAGACTTTGCGCCGTGACTACGTTTACGAATCTCGAGCTCCAGTAACATCCCGAGGATCGCTCCTTTGTCGTAGTAGGAGATTTGCGAATTGATGGAGTTCTCGTCCTGGCGGTAGTACTTGACCCAGGTGTCGAAACTCGATTCCTCTACAGACTGCTCCAGTCGCCCGGGTGTGCGCTGCAGTGCCTGTATCGCACGCGCCTCGGTCGCAAGAAATTCCTTGTCGGAAATGAAACCGGCATTGCGTAGAGTTCGGTCCGCGTAATAGTCAGTAATTCCTTCAGCGACCCAGAGCAGCTTGGTGTAATTCTCCTTAGTGTAATCAAACGGACCGAGGGTGTCGGGCCGAATTCTCTTCACATTCCAAAGGTGAAAAAACTCGTGGGCCACGAGCGAGAGGAACCCGCGATAACTTCGTTGCGATTGCGTGGCCGGGCCGGCAGACGTTGAGCCAGTTGTAGCGACGAAAGTGAATGCAAAACGCGGATAGCCGAGCGCCGTTGAGTTCAGGTGCTCGAGTCCGCCTCCAGCGTTTGAGCGCAGGTGTAGGAAAAACGTGTAGTCGTGATAAGGAATCTCTCCGCCCATCAACTCGACTTCAGTTTCGACAACCTTCTTCACGTCGCGTCGCATTAGCTCGGGATCGTAATTCCCTTCTCCATCGATCACGATGCGATGGGGAACCCCCTTCACAGCAAATGAGATCGTCTTGAAGCTGCCGACTTCGACCGGGGAGTCGTAAAGAATGTCGAAGCTCTCAGCGCGAAATGTATTCTTTGAACCAGCGGGCGGCAGTGCTGTAGCGATCTTCCAGGGCTGCGGCGCGAAGATGTGAAGCGTAGCAGGGGCCTTCAGATAACCGTCCACGTACATTAGCAGCGTCGCATTGTTCCAGAAGGCATGATCGGAATTGAGCTCACTGGTTCTGACTGAAAGCTCGTTCGCGTAAACGCGGTAGGTCGCCAACCATTCGCGGGCGCCGTTAGTCGTGACGCGCCAGTGGTCCTTATCAATCTTTTCCCATTGCAGTGGTTGTCCCGCAGCGTCTTTTGCGGCGAAGTCTTGAACGTGACGTTCAAACTCACGAATCAGGTACGAGCCGGGCGTCCAGACCGGCATCACCAGAACCTCGCTGGACGGCGACTGCGCGGTGGGCGCGCGCTTTACACGTACCTCAACCTCAAACAGATGCGTGTGAGGCTTGGACATTTCGACGGTGAAAGTGATCTCCGGAACGCTGACGCGTTCGGTCGTTTGTAGCGCGGCTGCCGAGCTGACGCCAAGAAAGAGGATTCCTACGAGCCCGATGATAGAGAAATATCTGGTATGCATGTCCATTACCCTTCCGACAAAATGTAAATGGGGGGAGGTGACATGGTACTACGAGCGGCGCAGGAGGCAGGAGGCGGGAAAGAGCGGAGTGGCTAAGCAACAGGGGTGGGTCCGATTGAAGGTTCTCACCTTAGCTGGAGGCTACTTCTTACTGGGACCGCGGGCGTCTCGCCCGCCGGGTGGAATGGCGCATTGTCTGGATTGAAAGATTCAACCCGTTCTTGAGTGAACTCGCTGCTTGTGGCGGGCGAGACGCCCGCGGTCCTGGTAAGTAGTTGCCCTTGATGATCAATCTGTCCCACCGAACGAAATTGCGATTGGCATCCCTCCGGCTTCTTCCAAAAGATGAGACGCGACATTTGGCTGCAGATAAATTACTATCTTGCGGTCCCCACAACAGCTCAGTGAAAGGTGGTCTCGAATGTTTCGCAAACTCATTTCCACTTCTGCTACCTGGATGCCGGTGCCCCTCCGACTTGCCCTCGCCGCGGTCTTCATCGGTCACGGCGCGCAGAAAGTTCTCGGCAGCTTTGATGGGCCTGGTATCGCCAAGTTTTCATCGTACCCGGCGCCCTTTCCGTTCATGCGACCTGCATGGCTCTGGATGGGCGCGGCGGCAGTTTGCGAACTACTTGGCGGTATTTTGATTTTACTGGGACTGCTCACTCGTCTCGGAGCGTTTCTGATTTTCTGCATCATGCTGACCGCGGTGATTGGCGTGCACTGGCCGAATTTTTTCCAGCCCAAGGGTTTCGAATACCCGATGACCTTGCTGGCGGCTTCCCTTGCCCTGATGATCTCGGGGGGAGGAATGGCTTCCGCTGATATGGCGATGTCAGCTGGAGGTGGAAGAAGGCGATAAAGAGGAAAGGCACCCAGGATCCAAGTTCCAAGTTCCACTTCTAAGTCCAAGTCTAAGTACCAAGTTCCTAATTCATGAAACGCTCGCCACTGGTCGTCATCTTCACCACGGTCTTTATCGACCTGCTCGGCTTCGGCATCGTCATTCCCGTCCTGCCCTACTACGCCGAAGGCACGAAGTTCAACGGCACGCCGCGCACCGTTGGATTGCTGTTCGCTTCCTACTCGATCATGCAGCTCATCTTCTCGCCCGTGCTCGGTCGTCTTTCCGACAAGCACGGACGGCGGCCCGTCCTCCTCTTCTCAATCATCGGCACCGGCGTCGGCTTCATCATCCTCGGCTTTGCTACCACACTCTGGATGCTTTTCCTTGGCCGCATCATCGACGGCATCACGGGGGGTAACATCTCAACGGCGCAGGCGTACATCGCGGACGTCACAACCAAGGAAGATCGGGCCAAGGGTATGGGACTGCTCGGGGCGGCGTTTGGCCTTGGCTTTATCTTTGGACCGGCCATTGGAGGCATCCTGAGTCGCTGGGGAATTGAAATCCCGTTTCTCTTCGCTGCCTGCTTATGCTTCGCGAACGCGGTGCTGCTCTACTTTACGTTGCCGGAGACTGTTACTCGGGATCATCCGGCCCGCACTTCTGCCGCCGGAGGACGCGGGTTTAAGCATCTGTTCGAATCACTCAAAAAACCTCGGCTCGGTTTCGTGTTAGTGATTTACTTTCTCTTCATCGTCGCTTTCTCGATCATGACCACATCGTTTTCCCTCTATACGATGTTTCGTTTCGGTTATGACGCTCAACACAATGGCTACCTTTTCGCCTACGTCGGCGTCATCTCAGTGATCGTTCAGGGCGCGTTGATCGGAAAACTCGTGAAGCGTTTCGGCGAACTGCGACTAGTGATAGTCGGAGCGTTGTTGTTTGCGGGAAGCCTCGCTGCCGTGCCGTTCGTTGGGCCGCAGGCAGGCGGACTAATCGGACTTTTGATCGGTGGTGGGATTTTCTCCCTTGGTAATTCGCTTTCGACACCGGCGCTCACGAGCCTCGCTTCGAAGAGCGTGGGGGCTGCGGAACAAGGCAGCGTTCTCGGCGTGTTGCAATCGGCAGGAAGTCTAGCGCGCGCGGTCGGCCCATCGCTCGCAGCGCTCCTGATAAATAGTGCGAGCTTACACACAGGAGCGGACGGGGTAGCCCATCACATGAGCGACCACTCGCTGGCGATCACGTTTTGGACGGGATCGTTCATCATGTTTCTGGCTTTCCTGTTGGCGCTTTATTTCACGCGCGTACATGCGCGGGATTATTCCGAAAGTAGCGTTGCAGAGGCCGCCTAAGCGAGGCGCACTCCAAAGAGTTGCTGGGCCGGGAAGTACTTGAAGAAATCAAAACAACTTCCGGATTAGATAGATGAGCAGATTCAAGGCAAGCGAAATGATCAGCATCGAGACGATCGGCACATAAATGCGCGACCGCTCACCCTCGTAGTGAATATCCCCTGGCAGTCGCCCGAACCAGTTGAGCCCTCCTGAGTAAATCAAGACGCCGACCACCACGAGGCAGAGCCCGCCTGCGATCACAAGGATACCGGCACCTCGGTTCATCTAAGCCTCATTGCAAATTAACGTATGTCCCGATCGGTCCATCCGGCCGGATGATCTCCTTAAGCGCGGAATAAGGAACGAGCACGGATTGCGGTCCCGCAGCGTAAGGCCCAACCTGATAGGCGTCGAAGTTTATTCCCAACCCTTTTTTTGTGATGGTCCAGCTCTGATAGTTCTTTGGGTCAGGTGACGCGCCTTCTTCAATAGTGCTGTCCTCCAGCATGCCCTCGTTCTCTTTCGATTGCCGCTTCAGATCCTTGATGGCGTACGCTGAGATTGTTTGCAGATACTTCGCGCCCGGTTTGAAAACGTCTGCCAGCCGCAAGGGTTTCCCGTTGATTAGATCAAAGTTGATGACTTCGGATGAAGAGTTCGGATGGGCTGCGCCACGATAATAGCTGCCGGCGTCTAACTGAACACTGATTAGATCATCGCGAGCAATCGCCACGGTATAGCCTATCCCCATATCGCTACCTGTTTCAGAGTCCAGATCGTCGTTACTCTGTTCGTTCATGGACTTGCGAAAATCATTCACCTCTTTCGTGACCTGCTCTTTTACATACTGGTTGAACTTTTCGAAATTCGGCGGGACGGGTCCGGAAAGTTGGGGATACTCAACATCAATCTCATACTTCAACTTCTGGTTGTTTTCTTTAATCTGCTTCGCCACGATCTCAATCGGGCCGGTGAACTCAATCGCTTCCTGGTGAATCGAGAAAATCGCCTTCTTCTCACCATCAGGCCTCGTCCAATTTCCGGCGAGGGCGATCATTCCGTCGTCCTTGTCCACAGTCCAAAGACCCCGGAAAACACCCGTTTGCTTGCCGCTCGCGTCAAACTCTTCCAGAACCAGGTTGCTGTTCTGATCCACAGTGCCGCGCAGGTCTATCCTCGTGCCGATCTTCTGGTAGAAGTAACTGCCGGTAAGTTTGTCGCCTACCCGATTCAGTTTCATCTGCAGTCCGAGCGCGCTCCCGATCGAGCCGCGGAAGTATTTGAGATCGACAGCCGGGGTGGTTCCACCGAATGCGACGGGCTGGGTTTGAGGAGCAGCCTCAACAGTAGCTCGCTGTTGCTGCGAGTCCGGTGCTTTTCTCTGGCAGGCGTTGAGAACGGCAAACGCGACAACCAGACACAGCAGTAGAGTGATCTTTCTAAACGTCATGTTGAGATTTTTCGCATTCATAGTGGACTCTGACGATTAGTCCGCGTTGGCGGACGACTGCTTGCACAGGTAGCCTTGATTCTTTCGAACCCTGGCGACGCCGGTTGCGGCTTGCCGCGGTCCAAAAAACTTCATCACCCTTTTCTACAAAGTCGTCTACCCTCTCCCTTCATCCTTCGGCCCTCCCACAGCCTTAACAATCTCTTCACGGATGTCGGAAAAAGTGAGTTCACTCAGCCGGCCGCCCGTGAATAGTTCATTGTCTGTAACATCGGCAAGTGCGAACGCCGGCGACGTAAAGGCCGCGGCTTCAGCGTCCGAAGCAAAGCTTACTTCAGCGAGTACGAGGCCAAAGAGATCGCCGAGAAACATATCGACCGACCACTTCCTGCCGGCGACTTCGCAACGATAACGATTCTTGCGAATCTCATTCGCTTCAAAGACAGACAGCACTTCCGATTCCGTGGCGCTGAGGTAGGTGTTGGTAATGATGGTCCGGGAAAGGTCACGGGGATCCGGTGCAAACTTTTGCGTGAACTTCACCGTCCACTTATTAGTCTGAGGATCGCGCACCTTGCGCAGTCGGAGTCGCGTCCCTGTGATGTAGTTGTCGGTTATCTGGACGTGCGGGCTGGCGCGCGTCAGATCCATAGGCAAGTCCGCCACGAGATAGCGCCGCTCGTGCTCAACGCGAGCGTACTTGCTCTCCGGCTGGACCGTGTTCTGATCAGTTAGCTTTGCGACGCCCATAGTGTGCTTACAAGCGGATCATCGAGCGTGCAGTATAGCTTGGAACTTGGAGTTGGGGCCTTGGTCTCTGGATTTTGTGCTTCGCCGGATTCGTAACGCCTCGGATTGCCAGTAAGAAAAGGATTAGGCGACGGGCCATCCCGTCGCCTCTCCCCACCGCTAATAACGTACGCGTACATGTAGGGACGGAACTCCGTGTCCGCCCCGATTGGCAATGTCACTCGGGGTGGGCGCTGTGTCCCACCCCGACAAATCTCCCAGCGTGTAAACCGGAAACGAACTACTGATTAACCGCGCCCGGACCGGACATGCTTTTCATCGGCAGGGGCATCGGGAGACGCCCATCTGCGCCGCTCGTCAATGCGAGAAACTTAGAGTCAGTGCGCAAAGAGTCGAAGACTGTATCGACGCGCGCTTCCATCATCTCCTTCGCGCGCACCGCCTGATAGCGTTCGTACTTGAAGAAGTGCCGGCGCAGCAATGCGAGCGCCATCTGCGGCTGCCCGTTCTGCGCAAAAATTCCCGCGAGGTTATATGAGGCAGGCAGCAGGTTCATGTTTTGCCGGGCGATCTTCAGAGCTTCCGCGCCTCGTCCGTTGGCAGACATAAAGACAGCAGCGAACACAACGTTGTAAGGATCCTTGGGATCCATCGCGAGCGCCTTCTGTGTGTACTCCGCCCCTTTGCCAAAGTCGTGTTCTGAATTCCAGTAGACAGCGAGGTTTCGATAGGCAAGCGCAAGCGGAAACTCTGCGACAGATTGCTCCATCAAACTGAGGCCCTGCTTGAACTCACCATCATGAATCGTCATCTTTCCCAAACCATGCAACGCTACCGCGCGCGAAAGCGGATCCGCAGGCATGTTGAGAATCGCTTCGAAGGTGGTGCGAGCTTTCGCCCAATCTCCGATGTGATGGCGGTAGACTTCGCCGAGGTAGCGCAACGGTACAGGGTCAGCCGGATCCATAACGTGAGCGCGAGCGTACAGTTGTTCTGCAAGAACGTAACGCTCATTGATCTCGGCCACGAGGCCGCGTCGCATCGTCTGTTCGATTCGCGCGCTCATCGCTGCGGCGAACACCGGCGCCAGGACATCAGGCGAGTCGACAATCCTCGCCGCCTCGTTGACTCCCAGTTTCTTTAATTCCTTTGCAGACTCTTTCGCCTTCTTCGGAAACATGCACTTCTGCTCGAGTACCGCCTGGTAGAGTTTGATCGCAGTAGCATTGTCGCCCGCCGCAGCCTTTGCTTTCGCCTGTTTCATCTGCGAGTCAAGCGCACTCTCTCGCTGCTTTACCTCAGTCTCGACGACTTTCTCCAGCTGTTCGACCTTGAGCTTTCCATTCTGGTTTTCAAGTTTGCTGACAGGAGTGCCGTCCGGAGTGGCCAGCACCGCGACCGGCAAAGTCGATGAGCCGACGAGTTTCTCCGCATTGGGGATCTTCGTGTCAGCAACTTCCATCGAGATGCATTGCGATGCAAACAGCGAAAGCGGCCGCGATGCGAGCAGGCTTGATTTTTTCAACTCGTCCTGCGTGGCGGGGAACCAATAAAGGACAAGGCCCTGGCCCGCTGTAGCCTTAGCCGTCCAAACTTTCCAAGGCACGTAATAAACGGTTGGGCTGCTGCCGCCACCGCCGCTGTTGGACGTGCCGCCAACACCGCCACCGCCACCGCCGCCGCACGTGGCCCAGACGGGAGACATAGCAAAGAGTGTGATTAGAAGAAGAGAAAACGAGCGAGCGACAAAAGACGAAGGGGGTGTTCTCATGGCAGTTCCTTAGTAAGAAAGTTGGTCTGAATTCAGAGCAGCGGGGAGGGAAGGACAATATCACCGATGCAAGTTCCGGGGAAGGTAAACACCTGAGCTCGCGGAGCGGGCAACATCCCTAAAACCGTAAGGACTGTGTCCCGCTCCGCGGGTTCATTTTCTCTTTCCAACTCTAACCTGGGGTTTCGCTGCGCTTCGCCCCAGGCTTTATGTTGTCACCCGCTCCGCGGGTTGGGGCTGCAAAGCCGGCAGGCTTTACATCTTCTTCGCTTTCCAGTCAGTTATTCGCTTTTCCAGATCTCCAGTGTTGGCCTTCGCTTCTTTCCCGAGAACGAGAGCGCGCTCGCCAACGGCAATGGCTTCTTGTGTCTTCCCCTGTGAAGCCAACACACGCGCCTTTGAATAGAGATTGCCATAGGTCTCTTTAACCTTGATCGACTGCTCCAACCAACCCATCGCCTCTGTCGGATCCATCTTGTCTTCGCTGAGGAAGACGTAATTCGCCGCCTGCAGCGGAGTCCGCCAGTCATCAGGTTTCGCAGCGGCGACGGCGGCACGCGCTTTCTGCAATGTCAGCGCTTTCACATCTTTCACTTCAACAGTAAAGGGAACACGCACCTTCTCCCAGCGGATGTTGACCTCCGCTGAATTGTCGGTGACGGGATCAATCCAATACTCCAACCACTCTTTGTTCTCGGTGACCCAGATCGGCTTTGCTTTCACGCGCAGAGTGTCTTTCACGGCGTCGTAATTGAAACTGCCCCACTGGTTCGCCTCGCTGTTGAAGATGATGGTCCATTCGTCCTTCGTGGGAATGGTGTGCAGGCTGTAGCTGCCCGCCGGCAGTTTCTGGCCGTTGATCCAGACATCGTCGGTAACAACGAACTGTGTCGCTTCATTTGCTCCAGTGCGCCACGCGTGGCCCCACGGCACGATGACCGCGTCTTTGGGACGAGCGTTCTGGTCATCGAGCGTCGCCTCGCCTTTTACCGATGCTTGCGACGGCAGCGAGTCGCCCCAGATCTTGCGGCTTTTCACGCCCGGTCGGCTGTAAGTGATCGTCACATCCGTGACGCCAATCGTTTGCATTACGCTCGCCTTCTGGCTGGGGCGCGGCACACGGATTTGCGCTGAGACTGCAGGCACCGCGAAGAGCGCAAGCAGTAAAAGGACAAGTGTCGAAGTGTAGAAACGTTTCGAAGTAATCATGATGTCTCCTCGTCGGTGTTAGTGAAATTAACTTTACCAGATCTGACAGCGGTCCTGCGCGGTACGCACCATCGCATTGCCGGCTTTGCATTTGTCTTCGCCGCTGCTTCGAGAATTTCGCGAAGCAAGTCGCGGTTCTGTTCGGAGAGCACGCTATCGACGCCCCAGGTAGGAAACGCTGCCGGAATCGGATTCGCCGCAAGCCAACCGCCGGTCGCGTAGTCGTAGAAGTCAGCACGTGCGGCGGTGCTCCCACACATCCCAGGGCAAGCTACCAAACCTGGCAACGGTCCGTATCCGGTCGCACCATCGCGTCACCAGCCTTGCATTGAAACGCGGCGGCAAACTGCGGCATGTTTGAGAGCGGACCATTCACGCGAAAGCGCGAGAGCGGGTGCGGATCTGACTGCGACTGGAGTCGCGCTGCCTCAGGCGTGTACTTCTCCGCCCAGACCTGCGCCCAACCAAGGAAGAAGCGCTGCTCGGGTGTGAAGCCGTCGATATCCGCTGGTCGTGGTTTCCCTTCCTGAGATTTTTGGAAGGCGTCAAAAGCGACGTAGAGACCACCAAGGTCGGCAATCGATTCACCTGAAACGAGCTTGCCCTGAAGATGCAGGCCGGGCTCAGCTTCAAAAGCAGTGAACTGGTTTACTACGCACGTGGCGCGCTGATCGAAATTCTTCTTATCACTTTCCGTCCACCAGTTCTTCAGATTCCCACTCGCATCGAACTCGCTGCCCTGATCGTCGTAACCGTGCGTGATCTCGTGTCCGATGACTGCGCCGATAGCGCCATAGTTGATCGCATCGTCCGCCGCCGGGTTGAAGAAGGGCGCTTGCAGAATTCCGGCCGGAAACGAGATGTCATTGTTGAGAGGGTTATAGCCGGCATTGACGGTTGGTGGAGTCATGCCCCACTCCTTCCTGTCGACAGGCTTATTGATCTTGTTGAAGTCTCGCTTCTGATCAAATTCGCTGGAACGCAGCACGTTCGCGAGATAAGAATCGCGTGAGACTTCCAGGTTCGAATAGTCGATCCACTTATCGGGATAGCCGATCTTCTGACCAAAGGCGTCGAGCTTTGCGATGGCTTGCTTGCGCGTCTCGTCGCTCATCCAGTTGAGC
This sequence comes from bacterium, assembly GCA_040005515.1. Taxonomy (GTDB): domain Bacteria; phylum Acidobacteriota; class Blastocatellia; order Pyrinomonadales; family Pyrinomonadaceae; genus PSRF01. The sequence continues at coordinate 81,621 of JBDTYQ010000003.1, read as the reverse complement.
TGCTGCAGTCGCTCGCGGAAAGCAACGATCAGGTTGTTGACCATCGCCTTCATCCGCGCTTTTGAGTCAGGCGTGAACGCGCGACTGACGTACACCTGCCCGAGCGCCTCACCCAAACTGCCGTCAGTTGCGGAAACACAGCGACGCCAGAGCGGCAGTTGCTCCTTCCTTCCTTGAAGCGTCTTGCCGAAGAAGTTGAAGTTCTCCGTCTCAAACTTTGCAGAGAGGCTCGGCGCAGCAGAAGTGATCAAGTGCCAACGCAGGTAGGTCTTCCAATCGGTTACCGGAACATCGATCAGCATCTTATCGACGGCCTGGAAGAACTCGGGATGCGCGACGTTGATGTCGCCGGTGACTGGCGCGCCGACGCCTTTGCGATAAGCGTCCCAGGAGAAGTCGGGCGTCAACTCTTTCAACTGGGCGGGGTTCATCATATGGTACTGCGTCGTGGGATCACGCAGAGCGATCGGCGTGCGGGAATTTTCAGCGAGACGCGTCTGCACTGCGAGGACAGTTTGGGCATTCTTCGCGGCTTGGTCGGGTGTGTCGCCGACTAGCTGGAACATGTTCGCGATGTGCTTCACAAACTCATCTCGGAGCTTCACCGATTTTTCATCAGTCTTGGTGTAGTAGTCGCGATTGGGCAGGCTGAGTCCGCCCTGTCCGGCGAAGGCCATCACCATCGAGCTGTTCTTCAAGTCAGGCAGGGAACCGAAGCCGAATAGGGTTGAAATTCCATGACGGTGCAGGTACGCGATCTCCGATTGCACGTCTGCTGTCGTTTTGATCTTGTCGATACGCGCTAGTTCCGGCACCAGCGGCTTCATGCCTTCGGCTTCGCGCTTGCCCTCGTCCAAACAGCTGGCGTAGAAGTCGGCGATCTTCTGTTCGTTGCTGCCCTTTGTTGCTTTCGTGTTCTTGGCAGACTCTTCCAGAATGTCGTGCAGGGTCTTGCGATTGTTTTCCGCGAGCACATTAAAGGCGCCCCAGGAAGAATACGCCGGCGGGATTTCTGTCTTCTTGAGCCATGTCCCATTCGAAAACTGATAGAAGTCGGTACAGGCGGCAGTATTCTTGTCCATGTTGGCGATGTCGTAACCGCGACCAGTTTGGCCGAAAACGGTCAAGACGCCGATAGACAGCAAGACCAAGAGGGCAACGAAGGAATTAGGCGAGTGCTTCATTTACTTCTCCATGAAGATGTCAGAATTGATTGCGTTGTTGCAGAAAACCGAAGGAACTAGCGCGGAGTTCCGAGTCTGAGTTCCGAAAGCCAAGATGCGTGTTCCCCCGTATTACGTTGCGCGGGCGAAGGTAGTTTCTTTTCCTTGTCGCAATGAGCAAAACATTTCTAACAACAAAACCGAGTTTCGATCTGAGATTATGGAAAGAATCATAAATCATTGCGACCCGAGACCTGAGTGCTAACACATCGGCCCACGGGCTACCGCCTGGTGGTATTGAAACCTCATATCGCGCGAGCGCCACTATTGGCCTGAAATTAGCCAACGCTTTCAGCGTACTCATAAAGTCAGATCAATGAGAAGCTGTGCTTAGCAAGAGAACGGAGTTTTCAAACCGCCGCTCTTCATGCTAAAAGAACGCACTCGTCAATTACCCAGGAGGAAAACTTAATGTCGATGCGTAACCTCGCGGCGAAGACTCCTCGCCAGCCAAACCTGCTCTGTCAAATTGTCGCGTCATTCGCTTTTATTCTTGTTGTGAGCCTTGCCTCGACTGCTGAAGCACAGAACGGTGGAACTCGCCTGCTGCGCACGCCAACGGTCAGCGCCTCGTCGATCGCTTGCGCTTACGCCAATAACATCTGGTCTGCGCCGCGCTCGGGTGGCAGCGCGCGCCGCCTGACGAGCTTTCCCGGACAGACAAGCAATCCACACTTTTCCCCAGACGGAAAATGGATCGCGTTCAGCGGCGAGTATGCGGGCAACGTCGACGTTTACGTTGTCGCCGCGGAAGGTGGTGAACCGCGACGTCTGACATGGCATCCCGGCGGCGATCAGGTCCAGGGCTGGACGCCGGATGGCAGGGCAATTCTGTTCACTTCGGCTCGCGCATCATGGGCTCCGATTGGTGCGCCACGGTTCTGGACTGTTCCGCTTGAAGGTGGCGTCGAGCAGCCAATGACTCTGCCGCGCGCTTACCAGGGAAAGCTCTCGCCCGATGCAACGCACATCGCCTATCGCATGAATAACTCCTGGGACGAAGAGCGCCGCAATTATCGCGGCGGACAGAATCGTCCGATCTGGATCGTCGACCTGCAAACTTACGACCTCGAGTCGCCGCCGTGGACCGATTCAAAGGACGTCGATCCTGTCTGGCTGGGCGACTCCGTCTATTTCATTTCTGATCGCAGCGGCGTCGCGAATGTCTGGGAATATCAGACGAAGCCAAAGAAGCTAACGCAGATGACACGCTTCACCGATTTCGATGTGAAGGCACTCGATTCAGGATCGGACGTCGTAGTTTTTGAACAGGCCGGCTACGTGCACGAATTGGATCCGAAGTCGGGCAAGTCCCACGTCGTCGACATTACGGTAGCCGGTGACTTCCCCTGGATGATGCCCAACTGGGAAGACGTGACGAACCGCATGGCGAACATGGCCCTCTCGCCGACCGGCAAACGCGTTGTCGTTGAAGCGCGCGGTGAAGTCTTCACTATCCCTGCCGAGAAGGGCGACGTCCGCAATCTCACAAACTCGAGTCGCTCAGCCGAACGAGATCCCGCGTGGTCGCCTGATGGAAGGTTCATCTCTTTCTTTAGTGATAAGTCCGGCGAGTATCGTCTCTATATAGAAGCGCAGGACGGACTCACGCCTGCCCGCGAGATCGTCTTGCAGAACCCAACTCATTACTACACGCCTTCATGGTCGCCCGACTCGAAGAAGCTCGTCTTCACGGATACGAACCTGAAGGTCTGGGTGATTGATGCGACAACAGGTCAGGCGAAAGTTGTCGGTAACGATCCCTGGATGGTGCCGCAACGCACGCTCAATCCCGTTTGGAGTCCGGACTCAAAATGGGTGGCATATTCCAGCCGTTTGCGGTCGCTGTATCACGCGATCTTTGTGAGCAATGTCGAAACCGGCGAGACGAAACAAGTCACCGACGGTTTGGCGGACGCTGTCTGGCCCGTCTGGGACGCGAGTGGCAAGTATCTCTGGTTTCTCGCGTCGACTGACTTCGGTTTGCGTTCGCAGTGGCTCGACATGACGTCTTACGATCACGACGAGAATTTCGGACTGTATTTCGCAGTGCTGAAGAAAACTGACGCCAGTCCCCTCTTGCCAGAGAGTGATGAAGACAAGGGCATGGGAACCGGAGCACCCACGCCAAGTCCTGATAGCGAACGCGGCACACGCACTGAAGCAACGGCGGCGGGTGCAGCTTCGCCAGAACCAACACAGGAAGAAGGCAGAACACCGGCGGCGAAACGTCCGCGTACCCCTGTAAAAGTGGACCTCGACTTTGATGGATTACAGCAACGGATCGTTTCTGTTCCTGGTGTGCCCGAGCGACCGTACGGTCAGTTGCGCGCTGGTCTCGAAGGGACGGTCTACTACCTCGAGGCGGGCCGGCCCCCAGCCGGTGGCGGTCCTGCAGCGAATGAGTTGTGGCGTTACAAGCTTAGCGATCGGAAAGCAACTTCGTTCGTTTCCGGGGTCGCTGCCTACGAGATCAGCGCTGACGGTCGCAAGTTGCTGTATCGCACTCCGGCGCCACAGGGCCCAGCGGCTGCGACTCCTGGCCCACCTCCGGCTCCGTCTCTTTTCCTCGTCGACGCAGATCGCAATCCTCCCACTGCTGGTCAGGGTCGACTCAACGTCCGATTGCGGATGTACCTGGAACCGAAGGAAGAGTTCAAACAGATCTTCGACGAGGCCTGGCGCAATCAGCGTGACTATCTCTACGTCAAGAACATGCACGGTTCTGATTGGCCGAAGATGAAACAGATGTACGGTCAGTTACTGCCGTACGTGATGCATCGTGCCGACCTCAATTACCTGCTGGACATGATGGGCGCGGAGATCGCTATCGGCCACTCGTACGTGCGCGGCGGAGACATGCCGGACGTGCCGCAATCGCAGGGTGGATTGCTTGGTGCTGACTTCATGATTGAAAACGGTCGTTACAAGGTCACGCGAATCTACGACAACGAAAGTTGGAATCCTGATCTGCGTGCGCCGCTCGCAGCGCCGGGAGCGAACGTTGCCGTTGGGGACTACATCATTGCGATCAATGGAATCGAACTGAAGGCGCCGGACAATATTTACCGGTTGCTCGATGGTACTGCGGGCCGGCAAACAACACTTACGGTGAACAGCAGGCCAGTGATGGAAGGTGCTCGGCAAGTCACTGTTCTTCCCGTGGCAAACGAACAAGGATTGCGAACCAGGGCATGGGTTGAATCCAATCGCCGCCTCGTAGAAAAATTGTCCAACGGAAAGCTCGCGTACGTCTATCTTCCCAACACTGGGCAGCCGGGCTATTCGAGTTTCAATCGCTACTACTTCTCGCAACAGGACAAGCAGGGAGTAGTCGTTGATGAGCGATTCAACGGCGGTGGCTCCGCCGCTGACTACATCATCGATGTGTTAGGAAGAGATTTTGACGGGTACTTTAATAACGTAGCTGGTGATCGTTACCCCTTCACCAGTCCCTCCGCGGGAATCTGGGGTCCGAAGGTGATGATCATTAACGAGATGGCGGGCTCCGGCGGCGACTTGATGCCTTACATGTTCAAGCGGCGCAAGCTGGGTGTGCTGGTTGGCAAACGGACGTGGGGTGGACTCGTGCATACAGCAGACTCGCCACCTTTCGTTGATGGCGGCACGATGATCGCGCCGCGTGGTGGTTTCTTCAGTCGCGACGGGAAGTGGGCGGTGGAGAATGAAGGTGTTGCGCCCGACATCGAAGTCGAGAATTGGCCGAAGGATGTTGTCGCTGGTCGCGATCCGCAACTCGAGCGCGCGATCGATGAAGCGATACGAATGCTGAAAGAACGGCCGGTCGATCGGGCTGGCAAAGAGCCGCCTCCGCCGACGTGGGGTTTGCGGCCAAAGTGATCCCATAGATTCGACGCGGCGAGACGGGGACCCGGAGAGAGGCGGCGCTGCGGTTATCCAGAGAAGGCCCAGGAGTAATGAAGCCTTAAGGACTAAGTTCAAAATGTGGAGATACTTCTTAGCTGGGTTCCTCGTGCTGATCGGTTTTTTTGAGATTGTTCTATCGCTGAACACCGGTCTGCGCGAGGAAGTGTTGAAGAACAGTCCGCTGCCGTTGAGCAGCAGCGCGCCGTGGTTCTTTTTCCTCGCGGGCCTATCGGCATTCGGAATCGCAGCGGGAATTCTTTTCCTCGGCCGGGTGTTCTAGTTGCTGCGCAGCGCGGATGGGACGAACGCGGAATGATGATCATGCTTAGAATGTTGTGCTGATAGCCTTTATATTCACAGCCGTTTTAGCTTTTCCTCATTCTTCATCAATCAGCATTCCGCATTCCGCATTCATGATTCGTCCATCGCGCCTGAACAGGGCGGTGAGGGCTCTGTTCATCCCCAAAGGCGTTGGGGTGAGGACAGTTTTTCTTATGCTCGAATCGAATTCGACAAATACGTTCTACCGCAGCAACAACGGTTGCTGATTTGGAAAGCGATCGATTAGTACTGCGTCAAATCAAGTGAGCACTCTTCTACTCATGACGCCAGTCCAAACAAAATCCAAATCAACTTTACGAAGCCAGCCGCATGGCCTGGTTGGGATGTGAGGACGCGGCATTCAATTCAGAGTCGTAAGGCGCGGCGAGATTAATGCAGACCGATTTTATGCGTCAAGCGTTAACTTGAATCTCCCGAAAACTTTCTCTTACAAAGCTCTTGGCATGTGGGGCCAAGCTCCGCTTCGTCCCACAGGGACATAATGTTTATAAAACACGAGCGGAGAATTGTTCCCGCTCGAGAGGGGCGGCACTTCTTCACCGCTCGCTTGGAACATCGCGCTCCGCCGGAGCGCTGATTATTAAGGTGCTCTCGTCTATAAACATTCGGCTCCTCCGGAGCGGTGGAACAGGCTTCTGGGCCAGCGTGATCGATCCTGTGATCGTTCCCTACCGAGATCCGAATCAACTGTTCTTCTTCAACTTGCGAAACTTTCTTAAAACCAAATCTCGACGCAAAGGACTGAGCCTGCGAATGAACAACACTCCATCGCAGTGATCCGTTTCATGCAAGAAGCATCGCGCCGCAAGTCCATTCACCTCACGCTCGAAAACTTCTCCCTTAACGTCCTGCGCCCGCAAAACAACGCTTTCCGCGCGCTTGAGCTCCGCGTGAAACTTGCCGACAGAGAGACAACCTTCCTCGCCGCCTTGTTCACCGTCCACTGAAATAATTTCCGGATTCGCGGCGACAACTTTGATGCCGGCGCAGTCCATCACGAATAGCCGCAGCGGCACACCGATCTGCTGTGCGGCCAGTCCGACACCTTCCGCGTCGTACATCGTTTCGAACATATCCTGAACGAGCGTTTCCAATTCCGAGTCAAACGCCGCTACGGGACCGCCCGGCGATAGCAGCACGTCCGCCGGATATTCAACTATCGGCCTGATTGCCATATTGAAGTCTTGAAGGAAAGGTCTGTCTCGATTGATATGGTGTGGACGAGGTTCCTATGCTTCGACGAGTTCTTCTTCGTGTTGGCGAAGAAACTCGAACGGCTCGACGATCCGCCCGGCAATCGCCGAAGCAGCAACAACGTAAGGCGATGCGAGGTAGAGCTTGCCCGGGCCACTGCGACCGGGGAAGTTTCGATTCTGCGCACTGACGGTGACAGTTTCCGCCGACGGCGAAGCGCCAGGTCCGGCGTTGATGCAGGCGCCACAAGATGGATCGATCAGTTCCGCACCGGCTTGATTGAAGATCTCAATGTAGCCTCGCGACCGCGCGTACTGCTTAATCTTCTGCGAACCAAACTGAATATAGAGATGGACACCAGGCGCCACACGCTTCCCTTGCGCGAGAGCGTTCCGCAAAACTTCAGCGTACATATCCATGTCCGCCATCTTGCCACCTGTGCATGAGCCACCGTATGCGGCATCGATACGAACTTCCTTGCCGAGTTCGTCGATCGGGATCCCGTTCCGCGGATCACCGGGTGTCGCCACCATGGGGCGAACCGCTTCCAGATCGATCTCAAACACTGCTGCATATTCGGCGTCGGGATCGCTGAAGGTAAATCCTTTGCGGATCTCGTCCGCATCAATCCCCCGCGTGCGTACGATGTAGTCGACCGTTGCTTCGTCCGGTTCGATAATGCCCGTGGTGCCGCCTGCCTCGACTGCCATGTTCGTTAAAGTGGCGCGCTCATCCATCGGCCAGTTCTTCAGATCTGCTCCGGCGAACTCCAGCACTTTCCCGATGCCTTTACTCGTCTTCATGTAATCGCTGGCGAGAATGACAAGCATGACGTCCTTCGCGGCAACGTCCGCGCGCTTCTTTCCGGTGAGAACGTAACGCACCGTCTCAGGCACGCGGATGCGAATGTCTTTCGTGTACCAGGCGTTCGCCATGTCCGTTGAGCCAACGCCGAACGCGAAACAACCAAGCACTCCCGCCATGCACGTATGCGAATCCGTCCCGATCACGATCTGCCCTGGAAGCGCGAGGTCTTCGACAACTGCGTTGTGGCAGATGGCTTCCGACCCACCTTCAGGACTCTCGCCATAAAGCTTGATGCCCTGAGTATTCGCGAAACTCTGCTGCGTCGTCGCCAGGCCCTCGGCTTTTTCCAGCAATCCCATCTCGCGATGCTTCGGCGACATCACCTTATTCAGAAACGTCAGGTGATCGCGAAACGCGTAAACCGATTCGGGCTCAGTCACGCGGGCCTCCAGGCCCAACGCCTGTTTCAGAAGCGCCTCGGCCATCGGTGTGACGTACTCATGCGAAAAGCGCACGTCGGCAACGGCGAACAAGGCGTCGCCCGGCTTCACTGCCGCGACGCCAACTTCACCCGTTCGCACGAACGCGTGCTTCGCGATGATCTTCTCAACGATCGTCATTGGCCGCGGCCCCGTTTCGACAGTTGGCGGCGTTACTTCACCGGCCAGTCTCGCCTTGTTGTAGTTGAAAAGTCCGCCGTGTTCGACAATCGATTTGGAAATCGGATCGAGGCCGGTGGTGAACTCCGCAAGCGGAATGTCTTCGCCGCGCCGGATGCGCTCGACAAGCCCGAGATCAGTTGAGGTGAGCAGGCCGATATTCTGCGAATTCTGCCCGTAGATCTTCTCGATGCTTTGAGCGACGACGAGCTCAATGCCGGCCCACTTTTCGGCGTATGGCGCCGTCTCACGAGAGGAACCACATCCTTTCGATAGCCCGGATACGACTACCGAGAAGTCGCCGGTCTTCACTTCATCTTTCTTCACGGCGCCTTCGCGCATGCCGACGTAAACGTAGTGGCCCAGCGTTTCGTCATAGTAAAAACAGACCCAGCCCGGCGTGATTTCGTCAGTCGAGATGTTGCTCATCAAGGGGAGGTCACCAGCGAGCAGCCGAGCGGCAAGCTCTTCCTCGAGGTCAGCGGCTGCATCGCGATGGCCTGCGGTATCCTCGCCACCGCGGCCGGTCATTGCTTCCAGCTGACGCCGGATCAACGAGGTGTCCTCGGTCAGAAACAGGATTCGCCCTGTGAATTTGAGGTGGTCAGGTCTTTTTGTCGGTTGTGACGTCATTAAATCTCCCGCTGCCGCGATTTGCATTGCTCGGAATAGTAATTATAACCTCACGAAGGAAAAACCTTTAGCGGGCTATCTGCATCTCAGCCGTGATCTCAAAGAAGATCGATCCATCTGGAGGAAGTTTACGAATGAAACACTTAGGTCAGCGGGTAGTGTTCGGGGCGTTTGTTGTTGCGCTTTTATTGTCATCGCCGGGAGCGGGCCATGGAGTGAGCAGCTTTGGGCTGGTCGCCCAGGCGCAGGAAACCGAGGATCAGGCAAAGATCGATATCTACACACGCTTTGTGGAAAACCGTAAGTCCAATGAGGGGGCCGCCTATCAGGCCGCGAAAGATTACCTGCAGAAGTATCCAAAGGACGACGATCAATACAGCAAGTATCTGAAGACCTGGTCCGTTATCTATGAACGGGATGAACGCAAGCGGCGTTTGCCTGAACTGCTCTATACAGAGAAGAATTTCGCTGAAGCCTACAAGGTCGGCAAACAAATCCTGGCTGAAGAACCCGACAACCTGCCCGCCTTGATCCATCTCGGCTACGGCGGCTACGTGGCCACAACGGAAGCCAAGAACGAAACCTTCAATGCTGATGCACGGGTTTATGCGAAGAAGGCGATTCAGGCGCTGGAAGCGGGCAAGGCACCTCCGGATTGGAAGCCCTTTAAAGGGAAAGACGATACGTTGGCATATCTCTACTACAGCATCGGTTTTTTCAATCTTCGTTCAGCTCCGGAACAGGCGATCGAGCCCTTGATCAAATCGACTCAATTTGAGAGTGATCGCAAGAAGAGTCCTTCGACTTATTACTTTCTCGCGGCGTCCTACGAGACCGGTCCATACAAGACTATGGCGGCCGCCTTCCAAACAAACTTTGCCGGCAAGCCGGAGACTCCGGAGAGCAAGCTGGCACTTGAGAAATTGAACGTGATCATCGATCGCATGATCGACGCCTACGCGCGCGCGATTGCCGCGGCAGGTAGTGATCCCGCGAATGCACAGAACAAGACGCAATGGATGGCAAAACTAACGGACTTCTATAAGTTCCGTCATGAAGGCTCAGATGCTGGACTAACTGAGCTGGTCGCAGGCGTGATGAGCAAGCCGCTGCCGCCGAAACCAGCCTAACGATTGCGGATTGCTGATCAGCAAGCGGTTCATTCGTACTGCATCGCGCCCACAACGTTTCCTTCCGTATCTTCAAAGAAGATCAGCGTTCCCACTGTAGGAATCGTGAACTTTGGCATCACGATCTTCCCGCCGTTAGCTTCGACGGCCGCAATAGTGTCATCGATTGAGTCGACGCCAATCGTGCATTCGAAGCCGAACATGGGTTTACCGGCAACAACCTCTCGCCGGCCTTGAAGCGCCCCCTGTACACCAGGATCGTCATCGGTTCCCGTTTTGATTAAAAAGAAACCGGGCGGTCCCCAGGGCGTGAAGCGCCAGCCAAGTGTCTCTTCATAAAAGACTCGAGCGCGATCCACATCACTCGCATGGACCGCAAAGTGTTTGAGATTATTTGCCATGGTCTTTGTCCTTTTCGAACTTGTTGTTTGCGAGTGCTAATATCACCGGACGCTTCCTGGGGCAATACCTTGAATGGCTGCTGCCCATCAGCTAGACTCAGCCCCCTCAACCTGGAGGCTCGAGACGAAAACCATGGACAAGTTGGTTGTCGACAAGAAAGTCTTAGATACCGCACCAGACGTTTACGCACGACTCTGTCGCGCGCGCGAGTTTATTGATTCGTGTTACGACCTGCCGCTCAACCTCGACGAAATTTCCAGGCATGCATGCTTCTCTCGTTTTCACTTTCTCCGACTGTTCCGGCAGGCGTTCGATAAGACACCTCACCAGTACCTCGTCGAACGGCGAATCGAAAAGGCGAAAGAGCTTTTGAGGGGCAACGAATTGCGCGTGACTGATGTTTGTTTTGAAGTTGGTTTTCAGAGCCTCGGATCTTTCAGTAGCCTGTTTCATAAATCGGTTGGCCATCCACCGATCACTTACCGCGAAAAGAGCCGCGAGACTAAGGCGGCGAAACGACAAGTACCCGGCTGCTTCCTCGTGATGTGCGGACTCGAGTCGACGTAGAGTTGGTCTTGGGTTTTGGGTCTTGGCTTAACCAATCGCGAGACCCAAGACCAAAGTCCCAAGACCCACATTTGACTCCATAGCTTTCGTAACTTCCCAAACCACTCAAGTCCCGCGAATAGCAATTTTCGAGAAGCATTTTCTGCCGGAAACGGTAAGCTTTGTCTAGTCTAGGCGAGGAGAGCAAACATGATTCGGAAGATGTCTCACGCAACTATCTTTGTGAATAACCAGGACGAAGCGCTGACCTTTTATCGCGACAAGTTGGGATTTCAGGTCCATACCGACGCGATGGTCGGTCCTGACTTTCGCTGGTTGACGATGAATGTTCCGGATCAGCCGGACTTTGAGATCGTTCTCATGGAACCAAAGCCAGGCATGCTAATGGATCAGACGACTGCCGACCAATTGCGAGCTATCCTCAATAAAGGTGTCCTGGGGGCGGGAGTGTTCAATACCGATGATTGCCTCGCCACCTATCAGGAATTGAAGGACAAGGGCGTGCAGTTTGTGAGCGAACCGGCGGAAAGACCCTACGGGATTGAGACAGTCTTCAAAGACAACTCCGGGAACTGGTTTAGCCTCACCCAGCCGAACGACGATCATTCCTAGCACAATCTGAACGCCCAAACTTCCTTCAAGTGCGACTACTCTTTGGAGTGCGGTGGCCAAAGCGCCGACTGGTCGGACGCACTCCAGGGAGTTGAACCTCACTCCCGGGAGTTAAACCATCGACGAGCTCAGTTTAAATTTCAGATCGGCAGGAAGCCGAGTTCAGTAACGACTGAGCTCGGCTATTGCTTTCGCGACATCGGTGGCTTGGGGCAGGATGTAGTCTTCCATTTGCGGAGCGTACGCGACGAACGTATCGAGCGCGGCGACACGCCGAACCGGAGCGTCGAGATATTCAAAAAGCTCGTCGGCAATTCGCGCCGCGATCTCCGCGCCATAACCAAACGAAAGTGTGTCTTCGTGAGCGACGATCACCCGGCTGGTTTTCTTCACCGTCGCGACGATCGCTTCCCAGTCGTAAGGCGCGAGCGTCCGCAGGTCGATGATCTCCACGCTGATGCCCTGCTGTTCAGCCTGCTTCGCCGCTACCACTGAACGCTGCACCAGCGCCCCGTAGGTGATGATCGAAAGATCCTTCCCTTCCCGCACGGTTTTGGCCTTACCAAACGGAATCATGAAATCGTCAGGCGGGTACTGCGATTTGTTGTAAGCCTGGCGGTAGAGGTGTTTGTGTTCGAGGAACAACACCGGATCATCTGAGCGGATCGCGGTGCGTAACAGGCCATTCGCATCGAGAGCAGTGGACGGGTAGACCACGCGCAATCCGGGAATTTGAGTGAAGGTTGAAACGCCCGACTGCGAGTGGTAAACAGCACCACCCTTCAAATAACCACCGATGGGCACACGGATCACAAGTGGTGATTTCCAATCGCCGCCCGAACGCCAACGCATCAGCGCCAGTTCATTACGAATCTGATGCATCGCCGGCCAGATGTAATCGAAGAACTGAATCTCAACGACTGGCTTGAGGCCGCGCGTCGCCATCCCGATCGCACGACCGACGATATTGGCTTCGGCGAGTGGTGAATTGAAGACGCGGGCTCCACCAAACTTTCGCTGCAGGTTTGCCGTGACTTTGAAAACGCCGCCCTTGCCTTTGACCTTCTCCAGATACGTATCGCGCGAGACATCGGCGACGTCTTCACCAAACACGACGATGCGCGGATCGCGCGCCATCTCTGTATGCAGGCAGCGATTGATCAGATCGACCATCGTGCCGGGGTTACCACTTAGTTCAGCGCCGGCTTCGGTATCAAAGTCTTTGCCCGTCGGATCAAAGTCGGGAGAATAGACAAACTGCGTCGCCGTTTGCGGATCTGGCTGCGGGCTGGCTAACGCCTGGTCCGCTGCTTCGGTTACTTCACGATCGATCTCGTCTTTGATCTTTTGCAGTTCATCCTGAGCGATCACTCCTTCTTGAACAATCAATGCACCAAACAGCTTGATTGGATCGCGTTCTGAGTCGGAGGTGCGTTCTTCATCAGAGCGATACAAGCGCTCGTCGTCAGAAAGCGAATGCGAGTAAGGGCGAATGACTTTTGCGTGTACGAGCGCCGGCCCGTTCCCGGCACGGCAATAATCCACGGCTCGCTGCATCGTCTCGAACGATTCCATCACATCGGTGCCGTCACACCGCTGCACGAGTAGGTTCGGAAAATTCTCAACAAGGTTCGAAGCGCTGCCGCCAGGTGTCTGCACCTCCACAGGCACACTGATGGCGTAGCCGTTGTCTTCCAATAAGAACAAGACAGGCAACTTCAGGTTGCAGGCCGTGTTCAGTGCTTCCCAGGTTTCCCCTTCGCTGGTTGTGCCGTCACCAAGTGAGACGTAAACAACTTCGTCTGCGTGAAAATCCCTGGCGCGATCTTTTAGTTCCCTGACCAGTTTGACGCGGTAGTTTGCTTCGGCGCAGCCGACCGCTTGCAAGAGTTGCGTCCCCGTTGGCGAGGATTGCGAAACGATGTTCAGTTTCTTATGGCCCCAGTGCGAGGGCATCTGCCGGCCGTGCGAGTTTGGATCTTTTTCGGCGCCCACGGCGGAGAGTAGTTGCTCGAGTGGCGTCATTCCGAGTTGCAGGCAGAGCGCGCGATCACGGTAGTACGGGTAGAACCAGTCATAACCTGATTTGAGTACCATCCCGGCAGCCACGAGGATCGCTTCGTGACCCGCACCGCTAATCTGAAAAAAGATTTTGTTCTGACCCTTAAGCTGAATCTCTTTGTCGTCGAGCTTCCGCGAGAGATACATCGTGCGATAAACGGTGACCATCTGTTCGCGATTCAGAATCGGCTGGTCAGCGGTTTTCTTCTGCTCGCGCTGTTTCGCGTTGTTTGCAGCTTGCGGTCGAGTAGGTGCGTTCGGAACAGGCGCCGGAGCGGCAGCGGCCTTGCTCACGGGAGTAGGGGCTACCTGCAGTGATGGCGCAGTGCGGGGCGACTCGGGTTTGGGCTTAGCCTCTTGTGGCGCGTGATTAAGCTCCGCTGACTCGGTTTCAGTTTTTTTCACAAGTTTAAGAACTTTTGTGTCGTTCATGATATTTGTTGCGACCAGAGCAGCGAGATTTCAGCAGAGCGCCCCGGCAAAGATTTTCTGGTCCGGGGTTGGGAGCCCCGCTTCAAAGCCCGGGACTTTAGAAAGCGGAGACAAGCCAGTACGGTTCCTACAACGTCGAAAACTCGCTCGCCAGGGTCATACGATATTCTTCAGCCATTGAAGGATGGCCGTGGGCCATCGCCGCTTCAACGCCGCGCTGATAGACCTCTTTGGCCTTGTCCCGTTGACCCTGACGCTCGTAAGCGCAGGCCAGCATTCCAAAGGCATTCCCTTCATCATCGGCGGCGGCAAGATATCTATTCAGGATCTCGATCAACTCTTCGTTCTGGCCAGCCTTCTCATATTCTTTCGCCAGCCCGAACAGTACATTGCTGTTGCTGGGATCGGTTTCAAGAATCTGTTTGAAGATGTCGATGCGAGACATAGTCAGTTGTTCGTTGTCAGTTCTTCAGCGTTAGTAGTCAGCGGCCCACTGACAACTGCCTATTTACCAATCATCAGCTTCGCGATCGTCTGCAACTGCATGTTCGAAGTTCCTTCGTAGATCGCGCCGATCTTCGAATCACGCCAGAATTTCTCTACTGGATAATCCTTAACAAATCCATAGCCACCATACAACTCGATGGCTACCGAACTGATATGTTCGGCTGCGCGTGAGGAGTAGAGCTTGGCGATGGCCGCCTCCTTCACGAAATTCATTCCGAGGTCCTTCATCCGGGCCGCGTTGTAAACCAGCAAACGCGCGGCTTCCAATTCCGTGGCCATTTCTGCAAGTTGGAATTGAACGCCCTGAAACTGATTGATCGGCTTGCCAAACTGTTGTCGCTCCCCGGTGTAGGCCAGCGCCGCATCCATTGCGCCGCGTGCAATCCCAATCATCTGCGCACCGATGCCAATCCTACCTTCGTTCAAAGTCTCAATCGACACCTTATAGCCTTTGCCAACTTCGCCGAGCACGTTCTCTTTTGGCACCAGGCAGTCTGCAAATATCAACTCGGTCGTCGAAGAGGCGCGGATGCCGAGCTTGTTCTCCTTCTTGCCGACAGAGAAACCCGGGAAACCTTTTTCCACGATGAATGCAGTGATGCCGCGATAGCCGGCTTGGGGGTTGGCATTGGCGAAGAGGATGAAGACCTCGGCTTCATTGCCGTTCGTGATCCAGAGCTTCTGCCCGTTGATCAGGTAGTGATCGCCCTTTTCGACCGCGCGTGTCTGCATCGCGAATGCATCCGAGCCAGATCCGGCTTCGCTCAATGCGTAGGCGCCGACACTTTCGCTCGCAAGCTTCGTTAGATACTTCTTCTGCTGATCCGGGTTACCCCACTTGATCAAGGCGTTATTGACGAGCGTGTTTTGTACGTCAACAAAAACGCCGACCGATGCGTCGACACGAGAAAGCTCTTCTACGGCAATAATCGCACTAAAGAACGAAGCCCCGGCGCCACCAAATTCTTCGGGCGTTTCGATTCCCATCAAACCCAGATCGAAACACTGCTTGACGAGTGCGGGGTCAAGTTTCGCGTGCTCGTCCATTTCCTCTACACGAGGGCGCAGTTCACCTTCCGCAAACTCGCGAACGCTCGCGCGGAACATCTGTTCGTCTTCGGAAAGCGTGGTCAAGGGAAGCGCACGCGAATTTGCCGTTTCTCCGACTGCTGCCTGACTTTGACTCATCGTCACCTCTGGAGCGCACGTCTGTCACACGGGAAAGTAACGGACTCACTCTGAATTATTGTGCCTGAACGCCTAGCATCATAATCAAGGGAAAAGTTAAAGGCAAAGGAGCAACTCGTGAAGTACGTCAACTCCTTGGAGTGCGATTTGGATTGGGGAGTGGCAATTGGTGATTAGTTGAAGTCAGTACCACCAGGCGGTAGCCGGTGGGCCGACGCGCTAGCATTCAAGTCTGACGTTGCACATTCAAAAGACTTAGTGATTAACAAGGCAAGGCTTGAGCGCCTTCCATCGACCCACCGGCTACCGCCTAGTGGTACTGACCTCATGTGCCCTCTTGCTGAATGGAAGTCCGGGCGCGATGGAGCTCCGTATTTTGAGACGTCGAAACAGCCCAATTGCCGAATGCCAATTGTCGATTTCAGAATCTCCCTGTTCCGATTATCGTCGCCGGCCTAACGTTCGCGTCAGAGCCTTAATAATGTTTCTCTTGCGATGTTCCTCGGTCACAACTTGTGTAGGCCGGAGTTGAACTGTGGCTTGGAGTTTTGATGCGATCTCAAATCGCTGCATTCTTTCACAGTCGCAACGCGGAGAGTCGGGCGCTGACCGTGGGAACACAACTTGCCCGGCGTTGCATGCAGATTCATGATACAAACAAATCCTTAACTCAGGAGCTGCGCGAAGTTTCGGTCACAACTGCTCGAATGTCGAAATCTCCGACTAAGGCAAGCAAGTCAAAACGGTTTGCACCGCTGGGAATTGTTTTCGCAATCCTGGGACTACTGCTGTTTGCCTACTCAGTAAGAAAAGCAGGCTACGCGGAAATTCTGTCGGGCATTCAACGACTCGGCGCCGGGTTCCTATTGATTCTCGCGCTTTCCGCGATTCGACAGGTCGTGCGTTCCCTGGCCTGGATGAAATGTTTTGAACCGCCATACGAGCTGCGCTTTCGCGATGCCTTCGCCGCCCGTGTGATGGGTGACGCTCTCGGCAACATTATTCCGCTGGCAAGCGTCGCGGTGAGTGAACCGTCTAAAGCCGCCTTTGTTAGGGACCGCGTACCCTTGATGGCCGGGCTGTCGGCACTCGCTATCGAAAATATCTTCTACAGTCTCTCGGTTGTGCTCTTTATTTTTTCAGGCACAACGGCATTGCTGCTTCGCTTTCAACTTCCAAAGCCGCTACGCTATGCGGCAATCGGTACCCTCGTAGGTATGCTTTTGGTCGCGCCGATAGTCTATCTGATCATTCATAAGCGCTGGCGCTTCCTGAGCGGGGTTTTCGGTCTGTTGCACAAGCGAACCCGGGGCGGAAATTGGATTGAGCGGGCAGTTTCGCGCACACAGACTCTCGAGGAGCGCATTTATGGTTTCTACGACCGGAACAGATCACGCTTTTTCACCATCTTCGCGCTCGAACTCTGTTTCCATCTGGCGGGAACTCTGGAAATCTATACGACCCTGTCTTTCATCAGCGAGACCGTCGCGCCAACCCTCTTCACGGCATTCATTCTGGAATCGGTTAACCGCGTCATCAACGTGGTCTTCAAATTCGTGCCACTACGTACGGGGATTGATGAGGCAGGCACGGGGATGCTGGCAAAGGTCCTCGGGTTCACCACGGCAATTGGTGTGACGCTCGCGATCGTCCGCAAGGCGCGAGACATTTTCTGGACTGCACTGGGAGTAGCGCTGATGGTGCGGAGGGGACTATCGCTGCGCGGGGCGGCTGCAGACGGCGAAGAAGTTGTTCAAGAAGTTCGTGCGGAAGAAGTAGACGCTTCGCGAGTTTGAAGGGGCCACGTGCTCAGAACCTCGGGTCAACTCAGTGCTGGGACCGCGGGAGTCTCGCCCGCCTAAAGCTAAGCGTTAATCGGAATGAAGATCTTCGACGATGATTGAAGGCCATTCCACCATTGCGGGCGAGACGCCCGCGGTCCCAGTAAATGAGTTGACGCAATTCGTTGCGGGTGAGAGGCTCGCGGTCCCCGTATGGTCTTGGGTCTTGGGACAAAGCAGTCTCATTCATGCGCCAACGCGCTAACCGGATCCAGATTCGAAGCGCGCAACGCCGGGTAAAGCGCGCCGAGCCCGCCGCCTAACATTCCAATCGCAGCTGCCGTTAGTCCCCAGGCCCAACTGAACTCGAAAAACAGTCCGTAGACCCGGTGAATCAAATAGCCGGCAAGAAATGAAATAACAAACCCCGCGAGGAGACCAATCGCACTAATCAAAAGGGCTTCCCTTTCAATCAAGCTAATGATGTAACCCTGTGAAGCACCCAGCGCTTTCAGAATTCCAATCTCGCGCGTCCGCTCCGTGATGGTGGTGTACATCGCCAGCATTACGACAACCGCGCTGACCACAGCAGCAAGACCGACAAGCACACGTAGGAACACCGGAAGATAGGGAATGCTCTTCTCGATGCTGGTGAAAACGTCTTCCGTAAACTGAATCTTGTTCCCCGGCAAAGCTCCGGCAATCCGTTTCGCAACCACTTCTTTCTGATTAGGATCGCGCACCTTCACCATGATGTAAGTTGCCTTGCCGGGCGCCTCGATCGCTTCTTGCATTGCTGCGAGCGACATTTTGATGCGAGCAGTAGATTCGGGTGCATATACACCCACCACCTGGTAAGGCTTATCCCCGATCAACCGCAGCTCACTTCCGAGGTGAAGATTGTTTTTGCCGGCCTTGGTCTCATCGATCACGATCTCATTGTTGGCCAGCGGCGCGCGACCTTCGACGAGATGGATATCGTTCATCTTCGAGAAGGGCTCCCAATCGACACCTTCGATTCGTTCCAGACCCAAACCCTTATTGTCGGACATCACGTGAACTATCACTGGCAAGGCATCTTGGACACCGTCAACTCCCTTCAACAGGTCTCCGTACCTGGTGCTGAGGTTCGCCGTTGAAGAGGTCAACTGCATCGCGCCGGGACGCGTAAAGATGATTTCCGCACGCAGATTCGAAGCGCGTCGCTGCATATCATTCGACATGCCGCGAGCAAGTCCCGTAAACAGCATCACCAGGACCACACCGAGCGCTACGCCTGCTACGCTCACGAGCGTACGGACCGGACGCTGACTGATGTTCGATCTAATGAGATTGTCCATAGGCAACTCGGAAACATACCATACGGCATCTACGAACTGACTCCAAAGTCCATGTCCCATGTCCAAAGTCTCCAGGGCGTGAATGAAGTTACAGCCTTGCACGAACCTCGTAGCCTTGACCTTCGACTTTGGACTTCGGACATGGGACTGCCGGGGCCACTCGTAAACAATCCGCGATAGTTTCGTCTATAATCCAGCCAACGCGTTCGAGTGTGAACAAAGGGAGTTTCAAACTTGGCCGGCAACGTTAAGCTCAGTTCATCGGTCTCGGAAGTGGGCGTCGCGCCGTCCGAACGCGATTGGTCCAAACGCTCTTTAGTAGGGCGCAAGAGTCTGCTCGCGACTCTGGAGTGGAGTGTTGTGGGAACGCTCGCACTCGTCATCGTTTTCGGGTTTGGTTTGCGTGTTGGCAATCTCGGGGCAATCGGCTTCGCCGAAGATGAACTGAACAAGCTCGATGCTGTTCACGCTTACGAGAATGGCGGCATCTCGGAAAATTCTGAGCACCCGATGGTGATGAAGGTGATGATGTTCGTATCCCTTCGGGCGTCTACGCACTGGCAGAAACTTGGCGGGCGTCCGGTCTCCGATGAGTTTGCCTTGCGCTTGCCCAACGCGATCTTCGGTGCGCTTACCGTTATTCCCCTCTTTCTGTTGACTGCCGCGTTCTTCGATCGCTGGACCGGACTCCTCGCTGCTGGATTCTGGGCGGTGGGCATCAATGCCATCGCGATGAATCGAGTAGGCAAGGAGGACACATTACTCGTTTTCTTCATGCTCTTCGCGTTCTACTTCTATCTGCGCGCGAAACTAACTCCTCCAAAAGATGAGAAGTTGAAACGTCGCAACTATATCTTGAGCGGCGCCTCGTTTGGATTAATGCTCGCCTCAAAATATTTTCCGCACTACTTCGGTCTGAACGCGCTCTTTCACCACAAGTTTCACGTTCGAAAATCTCTTCCGGGAGAAGTGGGCGGCACCACGCCGAAAATCTTTTTCATTCTTGTCATCGTCGTCTTTCTGATCGCAAATCCGGCAGTGTTGCTGCCGCAGGTCTGGCAATATTTGAACGCCTACATGGGGGGTCAACTGCTGACCCACACCGGATATCTCTTCGGCGATCACCTTTATAAGAACAACATGTCCAGCACGCCTTTCTGGGGCACCCCGGTTTATTTCTATGCGGTGTTCATGGCGATCAAGATCCCGCTGCTCGTCCTGGCCGCTTTTGCCGTTGGCTTTGTCGTTTCACTAAAGCATTGGCGTAATCCGGGACACGCTTTTCTCCTGTTCATGTTTCTGTTTTGGATTGTTCCCTACTCTCTCATCGGCGGAAAGTGGTTGCGCTACTCGTTGTCACTGATGCCGTTCGTCTACATGCTGGCTGCGGTTGGAGTCGTCGCGCTTGTGACGTTCTTGTCCGCACGCTTCGGAAATTCCAGACAAGTGTCATTCGTTATTTCTTCCGCTGCGGTTTTGGTTTTTATCCTGGTACCGGCCTGGATCGCAGCGGCTAACAATCCACATTATGCCCTCTACACTAATGCGCTTGGGGCGGACAAAGCAGGGTACTACTTTCCGCATGATGAGTTTTATGACGATGGTTTGCGCGAAGCGATAAAGTTCGTCAGCGATACTGCACCGCGCGGGGCCGTCGTTGCGCACGAGACACCGGCCGTCACTCGCTACTACCTGGAGAGATTTTCCCGCACTGATTTGCAGTCAAGAGCGATGTCCGCTGCCGATTTCGATCCGGCAAAAGCCACCGAACCAACCTACGCCATCATTCAACGCGGCCGCACCTACTTTGAGAACCGCGGTAAATTAGCATCCATTCGCGCGAATTTTTCGAAGGTGCACGAAATTTCTATTAACGGTTTAACCGCCGCAGAGATTTTTGCAGGACCAATCGAAGCGGCGAAGACCGTTCATTAGTCGTTCTAGTAAACCTTTTCAAGCCCCCCTGACCACCCTGTGCTTCAACATCAAAACGAGAAGTCTAAAACTATGAAACCGTATCGAACTCATCGTAGGTCTGTTTTCATTTCCACGATCCTGGGTCTTTTATTGACGCTGTGCGCCGTGACGGGTACAGCGCAAGATGCCGCTTGCCCGCGCGTCAACATCACTATCCTCGGAACGACCGATCTGCACGGCAACATATATCCAGTCGACTACTACACAAACAAACCCGACAACCGCAGCCTTGCGAAGATTGCCACGCTGATCCGGCGTGCGCGTAAAGACAACCCCGCTGCTCTGCTCATCGACTCGGGCGATACCATCCAGGGCACGCCGCTCGAGTACTATCACAACAAAAAAAACAACCAGCCTCCCGACCCGATGATGCTGGCCATGAACTCGTTGAAGTACGACGCGATGGCTGTCGGAAACCACGAGTACAACTTTGGCTTGAGCGTGCTGGAAAAGGCGCGCAAGGAAGCGGTCTTCCCCTGGCTCTCAGCGAACACTTATGACAAAGGGACCAGCAAGACCCACTACCAGCCATACATTATTAAGGAAGTTTCCGGGGTGCGCATTGGCATCCTCGGTTTGACTACACCGGGCATTCCCAATTGGGAGAACGCTCAAAACTACGCGGGCCTCAGTTTTCATGAACCAGTGGCAGAAGCTCGCAAGTGGGTTTCGGAACTGCGCGAGAAGGAAAAGGTCGACCTGGTAGTGATTGCCATGCACATGGGACTCGAGGAAGATCTGAAGACGGGCCAGATCAATCCTGGCCAGGTCACAGACGAAAACAGGGCGATAGCGATTGCCCAACAGGTTCCCGGGGTCGACGCCATCTTCATGGGCCACACGCATCGCGACGTGCCGTCGCTCCTGATCAATGGCGTTCAGATCACTCAGGCGAATTACTGGGGTCGTCACCTCGCGCGCGCCGATTTCTATCTTGAAAAACAAGGAGGCCGTTGGCGGGTCTATGCGAAGTCCGCGCGCACGGTTCCGGTCGATGACAAAGTGGAAGCTGATCCCGAAATGCTAAAGCTCGGCGCGCCCTACGACGGCGAAACTCAGAAGTGGCTCGCGCGCGTCATCGGGGACTCTGCTGAAGAACTGAGGGCGAAAGAAGCGCGCTTTCGCGACACTGCTATCCTCGATCTGATCCAGCGCGTGCAGTTGGAAGCGGGTAAAGCTGACGTCTCGATGGCTGCGGTGTTTAATTCCGACGCACGAATTGCGAAAGGGCCGGTGACGGTACGCGACATCGCGGGACTGTATACCTACGAGAATACGCTCGTGGTTCTGGAGGTGACCGGCCAACAGTTGAAAGACGCACTTGAACACTCGGCGAAGTATTTCAAGCCTTACCAGTCGGGTAAAACTCTTGAAGAGCTGGTGGACGACAAGATCCCGGCGTACAACTTTGACATAGCCGAGGGTGTCAATTACGTCATCGATCTCAACAATCCGGTTGGCTCGCGCATTCAGGATCTCACCTTCCATGGCAAGCCGCTCGCGCCGACACAAAAGCTTCGTCTCGCTACAAATAACTACCGGGTCAATGGTGGCGGAGGCTACGTGATGTACAAAGGAGCGCCCGTGGTTTATCGCTCAAGTGAAGAGATCCGCGAGTTGATCATTGATTGGGTCGAGCGGCACAAGACGATACCTACCGAAGGAACGAATAATTGGAAGATCGTGCCGTAACTCGTGTGGGAACTGCGTATCTGAGTGCTTGGGGTCTTTGGTTTTAAATCTTAGGTCTTTGGCACCTCTGCTTTGCGACTGAGATTTGAGACGTAAGATTGGGACTTGGAAAATAAACCAAAACGGCAACCCGGGGGGAGTTGGGTTGCCGTTCTGATTTTCAGGAGCGAGCAAAAGCTCGGTCACTCGCCGCCTGTCGCGGGGGGAGTTCGATTTACCTTAATGCGCTTCAGCGAGAATCTCGACAGTTGCGTAACGGTTGCGAGCAAGCTCTCGTGTTGCCTGGGGCCCGCATTCGTCCGCTTGAATAATCGTCGCGTACTCGCGTTCGATCGCTCGCTCACGCTTTGAGGTTTTCAGCTGCTTGCCCTCGCTGCCATTCCATACCTCCGCCAGAAAGTAGCGCTGACCGTAGCGATGAAACACCAATTTCGCCTGGGTGTTCTTTGGCTTTGCCGGCAAGTCCATTGCCAGTAGAACCGTTGAAGCTCGTCGATCACGCGTCGCAATTCCCAGGACTCGGCCGGCGGCCGACAATTCTCTAACTTCAATTTGGCCCGCAGGCATGTCGTGATCTCCGACTGCGAATTCGAAGGGAACATTACCGGTGATGGGTCCGGGCGTTTGACCGTTGGCGGAAACGACCGCCGTCACGAATGCGAGCGTAACGAGCAGCATCAGCATCGACAACCCTCTTAGAATTTCCCTTTTCATAAAACCTCCTCGGCCCTTGCGGGCAATGGTCGAAGGACTCGACCGCGAAACCGTAGTAAGTCAGCGAATGCCTTTACCGCCTCTTACCTGTCGTGGCTCAACCTGCTTAAGTCTTTTTAAAACATGGGAGCCGGTACTACTCAATGCGATCGCCGTGCCAGAAGGTCGCTAAGTCTGTGCGGCTGGAATGTCGCAGGGAATGCTCTGGAAATAAGGAGTTCTGCGGGGGTCTCGAAATGTGCGACGGTCGCGGGCGATGCTTTTCTCTAACTGAATAGATAGACCTCTATCCGATTGGATAGCCAACAAGCGGGCGGCAGGCACTGCAGAATATTCCGAGTGCGACAACTCTTTGGAGTGCGGGGACCTGTCACCGCTTTGGTTAGTTGCGACCTGTCGCAACGGCATTACGTGAAACGCTGCGCCGGTCGGAATGAGGTGCGTTGACTAATGCGTCGATGACCGCGCGTTGGCGACTCTGGCCAAAGTGGTGACAGGTCACCGCATTCCAACGAGTCGTTGCTCCTCTAAAGTGTTGTCGCGCTCAAAATTGGATTATTTTCTACTTCCTGCACCGGCATCGGTCGGCGCGCTGCAGCGAGTTGGAGTACACTTCCCGCGCAACGCCGGCTCTCTCTCGCGCACACCCACATGAATCCGCGACTCGTAGCTATCGCTGGAACCCTTGAAGGCTCTGTCTTCCCCATCGAAGACCGCGTCACCTTGATCGGTCGCGAAGTGGCAGCTAAAGTCTCCATCGCCGATGCCTCTGTCTCGCGACGACACTCCCAAATCGAGCAAGAAGGTGACCAGCTATTCATTGCCGACCTCGACAGCCTCAACGGCACCTTCATCAATGACGTGCCCGTGAAGCGTCGCGAGCTGCAGCACGGAGACCGAATCCGCATCGGCGACTCACAGTTTCTTTTCCTTCAGCATGACGGCGCTGTGGCTTCGCGATCGAGTGAGGTTAAGTTTGAGGACGCACACGCCGTGAGCGGCTCGACGGTTAAGGTGCGTTTTGACGACGCGTTCTTTCTGATGGCGCGCGATCTCAGCGCGCTCATGAAAGTCAGCACCAAAATCAACGCGATCCGTGGCCTCGAGGATCTACAAAAGACGCTGCTCGAACTGCTCTTCGAAGTCGTGCCGGCCCAACGTGGTGCGATTCTCCTGCGGGCCAGGAACGCGGAAGACTCGAGCGAGGATTTTGCTTCGGTCTTCGGCCTTGACCGTTTGCGCGGCGCCGATGATGAAATCAAAGTGAGCCGCACGATTGCGCAGCGCGTGCTTAAAGAAGGAGCAGCGATTCTAGCCGGGAATGTTGCAGAAGAGATCACGCCCGATTCAGAGAGCCTATTTGAAATGCGAACCGGATCGCTCTTGTGCGTGCCCCTCGTCATGCT
Organism: bacterium; assembly: GCA_040005515.1. Classification (GTDB taxonomy): domain Bacteria; phylum Acidobacteriota; class Blastocatellia; order Pyrinomonadales; family Pyrinomonadaceae; genus PSRF01. The sequence goes on along the minus strand of JBDTYQ010000003.1, from coordinate 57,066 downwards.
GGGACGAACGCTCGGCGTTGTCTATCTGGAGACCAGCCAACCGGACGAGCGATTTAATAAGGACCACCTGCAGCTCGTGTGTGCGATAGCGGCGATCACTGCGGTAGCAATTGAAAACGCGCGGCACTTTGAATGGCTTGAAAGTGAAAACCAGCGATTGCTCGCTGACATTAATATTGAGCACAACATGGTCGGCGAAAGTCCTGCGCTCCGTCATGTGTATCAACTCATCGCGAAAGTAGCTCCTACTGATTCGACGGTCCTCATCTCAGGTGAAAGTGGAACCGGAAAGGAGCTCGCCGCACGCGCAATCCATCTGAACAGCACTCGTGCCGCAAAGCCCTTCATGGCGGTGAACTGCGCCGCCCTGGCTGACTCACTGCTTGAGAGCGAACTCTTTGGTCACGAGAAGGGGTCGTTTACCGGAGCGGTATCCCAGAAGAAGGGTCGACTCGAGATCGCCGAGGGAGGAACTGTTTTTCTCGACGAGATCGGCGAGCTCGCTCCCGCGCTGCAGGTGAAACTCTTGCGCGTGCTGCAGGAACATGAGTTTGAGCGAGTCGGCGGCACCCGTACCATTCCCACTGACATTCGTCTCATCGCCGCGACTAACCGGAATCTCGAAGAAGCGATTGCCTCAGGGAGCTTCCGTCAGGATCTTTATTACCGGCTGAATGTGGTTGAGTTGGAAATGCCCCCGTTACGCGAAAGACGTGAAGACATTCCGCTCCTCGCTAACTACTTTTCTTCGAAACATGGAGAAAAGTGTAATCGCAAGGTGGTGGGAATCTCCAGCGAGGCGCAGGAGCGCTTACTAAGTTATGACTGGCCGGGGAACGTTCGCGAACTGGAGAACGCGATTGAGCGCGCGGTGGTGCTCGGCGCGACTGAGTATCTACTGCCCGAAGACCTGCCCGAGGCAGTACTTGAAACCGAGACTGCGGACACTGACGATCCTGCGACCGCGATTCGCTATCACGATGCTGTGGCGCAAACAAAGCGGCGAATTATCCTGCAGGCGATCGACCAGGCGCAGGGAAGTTTTACCAATGCGGCAAAGACTCTCGGCGTGCATCCAAATTACCTACACCGTCTGGTCCGCAACCTGAAGCTCAAAGAGCTAATGAAGAAGTGATCCGCAGATTACGCAGATGCAGAGTGCAATTGTTTATGATCCGCTCTGAGTAATCTGGCTAATCTGTGGATTAGTCCGGGGACTTGAAGAAGTTGAAGACGGCTTCGTAACGGAACCCGGCATCGTTTTTCGCGATTGGCACGATGAATAAATCGAACTCGCCCAGCTGCTCATGCTGGAACTTGTAGAGTTCCTGCGGTAAGTGAGGCTCTACCGGTCCCTGGAAATAGGCGGAGAACCGCTCCATTCCCTCACGCTCCTTCTGCTTGCTCAAGTAGCTTTTGACCTCAACCAGCTCGAGATCAACAGCCCTGTCGCCAAGGCTCACGCGAAACTTTGTGTTCAGCTCTTTTGAGAATGCGTCCTCGGTCAAGCTAGCGGCCATTCTGATTCCTCGCTTCTATCCGCAGATTGCGTAGCCTATGCAGACTACTACTCACTTCACTTCACGAAGAGTCGCAGTCCTTCGACATCTAAAAGATCATGCGGCCTGCCTGTGATCTGTTTGGCCCGCATTAAATGCTCTAGCGAGACTACTCGCGCGGTACTCTCACCAACTTGGATTTCCAGTGCGTCAGACCATAGCTTATCGAACGGGATATGGTACTTCACAAACACATCAATTTCCCGCTCGTTCTGATCGAACATTCTCAGCACGGTTAGCATGTTCAGTGGAATGTTGAGCGTGCCGACAAAGCCCGAGAGCTCCAACGCGTACAGGGCTCGGTTTTGTTCGTCAGGAGTAGAAGCGATCACGATATCAAGATCGAAGACGGGTCGAATGTAACCGTGCAATAGGACGGCCATGCCGCTCACCACGACATAGGGCACCTTGTGCCGTTCGAATGCATCGAAGACATCGCAGTAAGTTGTCGGAGTCACGTTCACGATTAATTAGATTTCAAAGACCAGCAAAAGAAAGGCCCCATGAAGACGTCCTGAGCGATCTAACAAAGCGATCTACCACTGACAGCAAAGTAGGCACAGTACAAAACGATAATAATGCTTTTAGGTTTCTGAATCGCCGAAATCTGCGGATCGTTCTGCGCGCCATTCCATATGTTTGTACGCGCCCAGGTCTTCGATGATCACGAACCCCAATCTTTCATAAAAACGATGTGCATCATTATTCAAAACAAAGACCATGTGACGTAGCGACTTGCCGGTAGGTCTTGCTGCAGCGATTAGTCGTTCAATGAGCAGCGTTCCCAGGCCGCGGTTTTGAAATTCAGTCAGAATCGCGATGTCCAGCAAACGAATTTGGTCATCGTCTTCTCCGATCCAAATTCTTCCCGCTCCCAACTCGTCAACCAGAATCACGTCATACTCGGCGTCGGGATATCGCGTCTGATATTCGCGCCGCTGCATTTCAAACTGCCACTGCACGAACTGCTCTCTTTGTCCCTCCGCCCACTGAACCTGGTTCAGTTCATCCGCGCGTGTGCTCGCATAGAGTGAGACGAGAAACTCGCCATCCTGCGGCGTGACCGGACGAAGCACGGCGGTACCGCCATCCGGAAGCGACAGTCTCAGGCCTGCAAGCTTGTTCAGTTGATTTACCTAAACGTGATTGAAGACAGCTTCGTAGAAAAGTTCTCCGCCTTCAGCTTGATGCGGAGTCAGAAATAGATCCAGTCTGCCGAGTGCGGGATGATAGAGCGAAGGGATACTTGAAAATGAAGGAAGAGGCGCGGTGGCTCGGAACATCAACGAGAAGGAGTCGGTTGGTCGAGGTTTTCCAGTGGTGATTCTGCTTTTTCGGCTTTGTTTGTAAGGAGTAACGCTGACAAGGGTTAGTTCTACCTGTTCGCCGCGAGCGCCACGTGCCTGGAAAATGCTGCCGATATAGGGTTCAAAAGTCGCGCGAGTAGCGATGAAGAGGATTTCCTTCTGTACCTCGTAGGGGATTGGACTATCGGGGCCAAGCTTCGTCTGCCGCAGTTTTTGCGCGAACGTCAAGTTGGGGGATTTGAGCAAAAGGCCCGCTGAGAGGGCAGTCAGCGCACCTGATCTCATGAACTTACGTCTTGATACTGACATTTAAATTCTGGTCTCCTTGAATCGTCGTGGTGAGAGGCAGGGCCGTCTGCCATTTGAATCACAGTGTAAGTGCTTCGCTGTGAACTGACAACCAAATTCTAATGCATCCACATATCGCGCAGATTCAACAGATCTAGAGTTCTTATCCTTCATTCCGAGATGGTTCAATCGACCAAGGGCTCGCAAACTGAACTTACCGAATCGTCTGTGTAATCCATGCACTCTCCGGGTGGAATCTGAGTAATCCACGGATAAGGTAAATGCTTAATCAGCGGACTCTCCCGGAACTATTTGTTGAAATCCTGGCTGTAGGCAGTTAGAATCCCAAGGTCTGCCAATCATGTGTTTAGTTTGGTTGGCATTTCTTTGCTATTACAGGGCTTCCAATCGGCGGACCGCCTACCGCCACTCAAATCAGCTCACATGCTGGTCTGATCTACTCGCCGCGAATTCCGTTCCTCGGAATTGACAGCCGAATTGGGCGACCTCGCCAATCTCTTGACACTGGATTAATCAACTTTCCCAGGAGTAAACACGATGGCTGAACCCTTTCTGGCCGAAATGCGAATCATGAGCTTCGGCTACGCTCCGCGCGGCTGGGCCATGTGCAACGGGCAGTTGCTGCCTATTAATCAGAACCAAGCTCTCTTTTCGTTGCTCGGCACCACCTACGGCGGCAATGGCCAAACGACATTTGCCCTGCCTGACTTGAGAGGACAAACTCCCATCCATTTCGGTTCCGGCCACACTCTTGGCGAGAAAGGTGGCGAGCAGGCGCATACGCTCACCATTAACGAGCTGCCGACGCACACGCACATCGCGCAGGGGTCAAACAACAACGGAGACAATGTGATCCCGACTGGTAACGTTTTCGGCGTCGTTGCTGGCCTCTTTGGTCCGCCGAAAAATCTTACGAACCTACAACCGGCCTCCATCACCAACGTGGGCGGCAGTCAGGCCCATCTGAACATGCAGCCGTTCTTAGCGCTGAATTTTTGTATTGCGCTGCAAGGCATCTTCCCGAGCCAGAACTAGAGGAGAAAGAAAATGGCACAACCTTATGTAGGTGAAATCAGAATGTTCGGTGGCAATTTTGCTCCGGCGGGCTGGATGTTTTGCGATGGACAACTGGTCCCTATCTCGGAGCAGGAAACTCTGTTCAACCTGATCGGAACCACATACGGCGGCGACGGGCAGTCGACTTTCGCACTCCCAGACCTTCGCGGCCGTGTTCCGATTCATCAGGGGAACGGATTCATCCTTGGAGAAACGGGCGGTGTCGAGTCGGTTACGTTGACAACGAACCAGATTCCCAGTCACAACCACTCTTTCTTCGGCTCTTTGAACCCAGGCACTCAAGACTCTTCAGTCGGATTTGTTCCTGCGGCGAGTAATGTTGTGAAGATTTATTCTGCATCACCTCCAGCGACGAACATGGCAACCCAGGCTCTGGGACCCGACGGAGGCAGCCAACCACACGACAATTTCCAACCTTACTTGTGCGTGAGTTTTATCATTTCGTTGTTTGGAATCTTCCCTCCACCTTAGGCAGGGAAAGCTACCGCGGTGTTCGGCAGGTAAATCCAGCGCTTTCGAAGCTTAAGGAGACTCAAACGTGGATCCATTTGTTGCTGAAATTCGCATTTTTGGTTTTAACTTCGCGCCTCTTGGCTGGGCGTTTTGTAATGGCCAGATTCTTCCGATCTCTCAGAACACAGCCCTGTTTTCGCTACTCGGCACCACTTATGGTGGCGATGGCCGGTCAACCTTTGCTTTGCCGGACATGCAAGGAAATGCCCCCATGCATCCCGGTCAGGGGCCGGGCTTGTCCCTTCATGATCTGGGTGAAACAGCTGGTTCGGAATTCATCACGGTACTCGATTCAGAGATGCCGGCACACAGCCACTTCATCCAAAGCAAAGGTGCGCCACCTCCGGCAAATGCCGGAATTCCGGATCCAGCTGTGGCGCTAGCGCGCTCGAACGGCGGCTCTGCATATACACTCCCCGCGAATCTGGCCGCTATGAATTTCCAGACCATTGCTCCCACGGGCGGAGGTCTGCCGCATAACAATATGATGCCTTACGTGACTTTGAATTTCTGTATCGCGCTTCAGGGTGTCTTCCCCCCGAGATCTTAAAGTCGGTGGGCCGCTAATTACGTTTGCTAACCATGCTACGAGGATTTACGACCACGCTGGCGTAAACTGTTCACTGCATTCGTGCGCCAGGCGTCTCTGATCTCTGACGTCGTACTTTGCCTTCACCCACTTGAAAACTTGCCCGTTCAAATCTCTAAGGAGCCTCATGAAATACCCCTCGAAATCCAATCGCGATGTCAGAACCTTCGTCGTCAGTCTGCTCGCCTATGCGATGCTGACCATTCAGTTAGCGCCCATAGCCGTTGCAGCGAACAGCACTGGCCTTCGGCGCGCGCCGGCAAAGATGTCTGACGCGGGAAAGAGTTCGGGTGAGTCTCGTGAGATAAACCAGTTCGCTCCTGTGCCTGCTCCCGTTCCCCAACCTTCTGTATCTGTCACGGGACCCGGAACCAGTGTTACAGCGACTAAGACTGATAATCGCACTCCGGCGCAATCCGCAGCACCGGGCGACACCATCAATTACACAGTAGTCATCCAGAACACCGGTGCGTCTCCCGCCACTGCCGTCACGTTCACCGACACGATTGATCCCAACACGACCCTCGTCGCGGGCTCGATCCAGTCGACTCCTGTTGCGAATCCTGACTCGTATAACGTCATCGGCAACGTCCGCATTCAGCCGAACGCCGCGCAGGGTTTGCTCGCGAACGATTTCAATCCCGACAACGGCAACGGGACGGGCATCACAGCGTCCGGGCCTACGACGACTACGCAAAACGGCAATCTCACCGTCAACGCGGACGGCTCGTTCAGCTACAACCCAGCTCCTGGTTTCGCCGGCACCGATACGTTCACCTACACGCTCACGGTTACTGCTACGGGAAAGACTGACACTGCGACAGTCACCCTGCTCGTAGGCAACGGCACCGCAGCGCCTGGCACAAATGTCATCTGGTTCGTCAACTCAGCGGCTGCGTCAAATGGTGATGGCCGTTTGACGTCTCCCTTTAATTGCCTGCGCGGCCCGCAATGCTTCGACTCAACTACGACGGGCGGCGCAGCTGACGATCCGGGCGACAATATCTTTCTCTACAACGGAAGCTATACCGGTGGCCTGACTTTTCTCGCCAATCAAAGAATGATCGGTCAAGGCGCCAGCGACTCGCTGGCTAACATCACGGGTGTCACGGTCCCCACTGCCAGCGACACACTCCCTTTAACCAGCGGTCTTCCCGCCGGTGTGACCATCACGACTGCCGCCGCGGCCACCAACGGACTTAACCTCAGTACCGGAGCAGGCACGACGGTGCGAGGCGTTACGGTCGGCAATACCACGGGCGCAAAAATCTTTGGGAACAATTTCGGCACGCTCCTGGTGGGCAACAATACGCTTCCGGACGTTGTGCTTAACGGCACCGGACAAGCGCTCAACTTAACGGCCGGAACGTTCGGCGCTCTGTCGGGCTTTTTTAGTGTGACGAGCACGTCGAGCGGCACGCAGGGGATTATTCTGACTGGGGTCACCGGTACGTGTACGTTCGGCAGCACCACGGTTTCCGGTTCGACTACACAGGGTATCCTCATTGGAACCACGACCGCCGATATTAATTTTGGCAACACCACGGTGAGCGGCGGCACGGATGGCGTCAGCCTGCAGAACAACTCTGCGGGCACACGCACCTTCGGCACGCTGGGCGTCTCTGGCGGCAGCGGCATCGCCTTCCTTCACGCGAACGGCGGTGGCAATGTCACCGTCAACGGCGGCGCGTCGTTCAGCGGCGCCGGCAATAACATCGATATTCAAAACATGACCTCCGGCACGACCATCAATTTCGCATCCAGCGTCAGCGTAAATAAATCAGGTGCCGGCGGCGCAGGTGTCAACCTCGTGAACAACACGGGTTCGACCATCACCTTTAACTCACTCGGTCTCCTTACTTCGGCAGCGATCGGCCTCAACGCGACGGGCGGCGGCACGATCAACGTAACGACGGGCGGCGGAGCCATCAACGCAACCGGTGGTTCGGCTATTTTTGCGAACGGCGTGACCCTGAACGCGAACTTTAGTGCGGTCATATTCAACGGCGGCGCCGCCAACGGAATCAGTCTGACCAACGTCGCCGGCACATCGAACCTCGGCGCCGGTGCTTTGGCGGGAGCGACAGGTGTCAGTTTCCTGGTCAGCGGGGGCACCGCGACCGTCACCTACAACGGCACGATCACGCAGACCACCGCCGCACGTGTGATTGATATACAGAGCAAGACCGGCGGCACGATCGTATTGGGCGGCGCGATCACCTCGAACAACGGCACCGGACAGGGCATCTTTCTAAACGGCAACAACGGCGCGACCATCAACTTTACCGGCGGCGTGACTATCAGCACCGGCGTCAACAATGCCTTCACCGCTACCGGCCCTGGCCCGGCGGCTACATCCGGCGGCACCATTAACGTCACGCAGAACAACACCACGATTGTTAATACGCTAACGACGACAACCGGCGCGGCGTTGAACGTCACCAATACAACGATCGGCGCGAGCGGTGTGACCTTCCGCAGCGTTGCTGCGACCGGCGGCACGAACAACGGCATTACCGTCAACAATACGGGGGCTCTCGGCGGCCTCACTGTCACTGGCAATGGCGGCACTTGCACGACGGCGACTCCAACCTGCACGGGCGGCACGATCCAGAATAAGCTCGGCTCGGACGGCAGCTTTACGCAGGGCAACGGTATTTACCTCAACAGCACGATCAACGTGTCGCTGACTCGCATATCGATTCAAGGTCACCAGAATCACGGCATCCGCGGTAGCAATGTCAACGGCTTTACACTCGATAACTCCCTGGTCGGCACGTCCGGCGTAAACGGCACCAGCAATACCACGGACGTCGACCCGACCGGCTTCGGCGGCGAGAACAGCATAAGGTTCTACAACCTGCTGGGCTCAGCCACGATTAGTAACAGCACCCTCGACCAGGGCTTCTCAAAAACTATCGGAGTGGCCAACGACACCGGAACGCTGAATCGTCTGACCATTACTAACTGCACCGTCAGGGAGAGTCTGACGGCGGCTACGGCTTCGGATTCGTTGTTTATGGCGTCGACTGGCAACGCGGTAGTGAATTTCACGATCAATGGCGCCAGCCAGTTCAGTGCGACGCATCAATTCCACGTTGACACCAGCGCGGTGGGTACGTCGACAATGGACATTCAGATTACCGGGGGCAACGCTTTCTCAAATAGCATTGCACCTGTGGGTGCCGGCGGCGGTCTTAATCTTCAGGGCGGCGGCACCGACTCGCTGGTCACTTTTCTTATCGACGGAAACTCGTTCCGGCAGGGCAGTGTTGCACTCCCGCCCACTCTTACCGTTGGACGCCTCCTGACTGCGGGGATGGTGTCGGGCGCTGGTAAGTTTGACGGGAAATTTACAAACAACACCGTCGGCGTAAGTGGAGTCGCCTTTTCTGGCGGCGGCAACGGCGCCGACGGCATCGGCATCTTCGCGAGCGGGAACAAGGCGGCTACCACACGCGGCACGGGAACGACGGACTCGCGCTTCCTGATCCAGAACAACATCTTCAAGCGTTACGGCCAGACCGGCGTTCAGATTAGCGCCGTTCAAGGCAACTCGACGCTCGACGCGACTGTTATCGGCAATACCATGAACGAGCCCGGCTCCGCAGCGGGTGGCGCCTTCGCGGCCATCTGGGTCAACGCCGGTGCGCTACCAGCTGACACCAATCGTGTGGACGTAGTAATCGGCTCAGCAAGTGTTGCGGCGAATAAGAACACGATGCAGGACAGCGACCCGAACAACGCAACTGATGTGTTCCTGGACAGGAGTTCATGCAGCGGCTGCGCCAGCATACTCAACCTCTACCGCAATGGATCTGGTGCGGCGGCGGGACAAAGCGAGGCTATCGATCGCCAAATTCTCGTTGACGACAACAATCCCACACTCGACCTGCTGGCAGGATTTACAAATGGCGGGGGCGCAACCATTGGTACGCCCGCTGGCGCTCCACCAGTGCCCACCGCGCCGCAGCCCATCGACGACGCCATCACCGACTCAAGCAATACGATTACGGAGACGGCCAAACCAACGACACTGGAGCCGACAGCTGCGGGCAACGACGTGACTACTCGTCCATTCGTCTCTTCTCCGAGGACGGAAGCAGTAGCGTTGGTAGTAGCGCCTTCTGTTCAGTCCGTAGTCAAACCAGCAGTTTCACAGACCACGACAACGAAACCCACTAACAAAGGCGGCAAGGATATCGCGCCGCTAGTGGCGAACTTCCCGATCACTTTGGGGACTCTGCAACCCGGCAAGACTGTGACCATCACGTTCTCAGTAACCGTCAACAATCCGCTACCGCCGGGCACGACGACGGTTTCGAATCAGGGCACTGTCTCCGGTTCGAACTTCTCCAGCGTGCTCACTGATGATCCGGATGTGGCGGGAACCAATAACCCGACCGTCACCAACATCACAGCGCCACCGGACATCGCAGTCCGCGATGCGCGCGCGCCGGAACCAATCTCCGGCACGTCAAACATGCTCTTTACTGTAGCCCTGTCGATTCCGGCGCCCGGTCCGGTCTCCGTCAACTACGCTACCGCCAACGGTGGCGGCAATCCGGCCACAGGCGGCACCTGCGCTGGTGGCGCGGATTACGAAACAACTTCCGGCACTGTGAACTTCACTGCCGGACAAAGGATCAGAACAGTTCCAGTTGTGATCTGCGCCGACGCCACGGTGGAACCGGACGAAACGTTCCTGCTCAATCTCACCGCGCCGGTGGGAGGCAACATCGTCGACGGCCAGGCGGTGGGCACCATCACGCCGAACGTGCCCGGCACAACGTTAATCAGCGAAGTCCGCACCAGTGGACCAAGCGGTACTGCTGATGACTTCGTCGAAATCTATAACAACACCAACGCGCAGTTGACTGTCGCAGCCTCAGACGCTTCGGCAGGCTATGGCCTCTTCAAACTGGGCGCCGACTGCAATGCCACGCCTGTCCTTGTGGGTACCATCCCCAACGGCACAGTCATTCCAGCGCGGGGTCATTACCTCTTCGTCGGCAGCACGTACAGCCTCGGCGCTTACGCTGCAGGCAATCAAGCGCTGACGGCGGACATTGAAAACGATAGCAACATCGGGTTGTTCACCACGGCCGACGTGGGGAGCCTCTCGACCGTTAACCGCCTCGATGCGGTCGGCTTCGGCACTAACACGGGCGGCGCAGTCTGCGACCTGCTCCGTGAAGGCACTAGCCTGCAACTTGCGGGTGGCAGCACTTCGCAATACAGCTTCGTGCGGAGTCTGACGACCGGAATATCGCAGGATGGGAACGACAACGCGACAGACTTCGTGGTTGCTTCCACAACTCCGGGAACACCGGTGGGCAGTAACCTCTCGCCGACTCTGGGTGCGCCGGGTCCGGAGAATGCCACCAGTCCGATCCAACGCAACGCCACGATCAAGGCGACGCTGATCGACCCCGGAGCAGTCTCGACGGCGGCTCCGAACCGCGTACGTGATTCCACGCCAAACGTCTGCGGCGGTCCGAACTGCTCCCTCGGCACGCTGACCATCCGGCGCAAGTTCACGAATAACACGGGTGCGGCTGTGACGCGGCTGAGATTCCGCATCGTGGACGTTACGACGGCGACGGCGCCGCTGGGCACGGCCGACCTGAGGACCCTGACGTCCAGTGACGTGACGGTTAACCTCACCGGAGGCGGCACGCTGCTGGTACGTGGTCTGACATTGGAGCAGCCCCCGAACCAACCGAGCGGCGGCGGGCTGAACTCGAGCCAGGCCGCGGGTATTGTCACGGTGGGTACACCGATCGCGAACGGCGCCAGCATCAACGTGCAGTTCGTGTTAGGTGTGCAGCAATCGGGCAACTTCCGCTTCTTCATCAACGTGGAAGCGTTGCCGTAAGACAGGGAACTGGGATACAGGGGAAAAGGGGAAGGGTGCTACGGTACCCTTCCCCTTTTCTTCGCGACGTGAGTCAGCGCTATGGAGGCTCAACTCATAAGAGAAAAGGTCGGGGCTGCAATGCCCCGACCTTTTATTTCGATGCTTAAAGCGTTGTTCTCTCGCCGTCACCCCGCGTCGCTATCTTTCCGCTTTGCCCTGTCCCTTCTTTTGAACTCCGAACTCGAAACTTCCGCTACTCCCCGCTCGACGCCTGCCGGACAACTATTGAATCTGCCTCGGATTGACGTGGTATCTGGTCGCGCGAGACGCTTGGCATCACAGGTGGTGGTGGCGGATTCGCAACGAGCACTTCCAGCGCCGCATCGATTACTTCATTGATCCGAGAAACAAAAACAATCTGCAGCTCCTTGCGGACGTCCTCAGGTATATCTTCTACATCGGCTTCGTTGCGCGCGGGAATGATCAGCCGCCGAATACCAGCGCGATGCGCTGCCAGCGCTTTTTCTTTCAATCCCCCAATCGGAAACACGAGGCCGGACAGAGTGATCTCACCGGTCATCGCCGTGTCTGGACGAACGCGCCGTCCGGTGTAGAGCGATGCGAGTGCCGACGTGATCGTCACGCCCGCGCTCGGTCCATCTTTCGGAATCGCGCCCGCAGGTACGTGCAGGTGCACGCCATACTCCTTGAACATCGTCGGACTAATACCAAACTCGGTCGCGTGGGACCACAGATAGGACTGAGCCGCACGCGCTGACTCCTGCATCACTTCGCCAAGCTGACCAGTGATAGTTAGTCCACTGCCACCCGGCAAGAGGGTCGCCTCGATGAACAACACTTCGCCGCCCATCTCCGTCCATGCCATTCCCGTGGCAACTCCCGCCGGCAACTCCTTGCGCGCCTGCTCCGGATAGAAACGTGGCGGCCCGAGATACTCGTGAATTTCAGCAGCCGTGACGCTGATTGTTGTCGCATCACCCTGCGCGATTTTCAAAGCGACCTTGCGAGCCACGCTGCCGATGTTACGTTCCATCTGGCGCACGCCCGCTTCACGCGTGTAGCGCGCGGCGATTAGCTCGATCGCGTCGTCAGAAATCTGAAACTGCTCCGGCTGCAGTCCGTTTTCCGTGATCTGGCGCGGCACGATGTAGCGCTTGGCTATCTGCAATTTCTCGGGGTCACTGTACCCGGCAAGACTGATGACCTCCATCCGGTCGCGCAGTGGCGGTGGAATCGGCCCAAGCTGATTAGCCGTCGCTATGAAAAAGACCTTCGAAAGATCGAACGGCAGGTCGAGGTAATGATCACGGAACGTATTGTTCTGCTGTGGGTCGAGAATCTCCAGCAATGCAGACGACGGATCGCCGCGGTAGTCGTTGCCCAGTTTGTCGATCTCATCCAGCATCAGCACCGGATTGTTTACGCCCGCGCGTCGAATCGATTGGATGATGCGGCCAGGCATTGAGCCAATGTAAGTGCGACGATGCCCGCGCAGCTCCGCTTCATCGCGCATCCCGCCAAGGGACAGCCGCTCGAATTGACGACCGAGCGCGCGCGCGATCGAACGTCCGAGTGAAGTCTTGCCTACTCCCGGCGGGCCTACGAACAACAGAATCGGACTCTTTGTATCAGGACGCAGTTTGATCACTGCGAGAAACTCAAGGATGCGTTCCTTTACGTCCTCGAGTCCGAAGTGATCTTCATCAAGAATGCGACGCGCCTCGTTGAGGTCGAGCTTGTCTTCGGAAGTTTTCTGCCACGGCAGCTCGATGACGTATTCGAGATAGGTGCGAATCACATGATAATCAGGCGCAGCAGCAGGAAGTCGTTCCAGCCTTTTGAGTTCTCGATCAGCTTCGGTGCGCACTTCTTCGGGCAAGTCAGCCGCGGCGAGCCGTTCACGAAGCAGATCGACTTCCGCTCGTTCACCGCCCTCGTCATCACCCAGTTCCTTCTGAATCGCTTTCATCTGCTGACGCAGAACATATTCACGTTGCGCCTTGTCCATTTCCGACTGGGCTTCGGTGGTTATCTTGGACCGCAGCTGAATGATCTCCAGCTCACGCGCGAGGTAGGTGTGGGCCAGCCGCAGAAGCTCGTCAGCGGTGTTAGCTTCGAGCATCTTCTGTTCCTGCTCAACACCAAGATTAAGAATCGAACCGAGGAAGTAAGCCAGTCGCACGGGCTCGACTGGGCCGAGCATCGCCACGCGCACTTCGGGCGGCACACCCGGCAACAGAGCGAGGGCCTGTTGCACCATCTGCTGCACGTTACGCTTCATTGCCTCGACTTCTTCGGCATCGACTATTTGCGGTTCAGGCAGGATCTGAACTTTCGCCCGCAGGTAAGGCTGTTCCTGTTTCCACTCCAGTACCTTGATTCGTTCAGTGCCCTGCGCGATCAAGTGCATCGTTCCTTCAAGCCGCTCCATTCGCTTGATCATCACAAGCGTTCCGATCTCGTATAAATCAGCTTTTGTCGGATCGCTGTCGGCAGCGCAACTGGGCTTCACAGTGATACAAGCCAACAGCTTTTCTTCTGTTCCCAAAGCAGCTTCGACGGCCACCACCGAGCGTGGCCGGCCAACCGCGAGTGGTACGACAGTCTCAGGAAAGAGCGTAGTGTTTTGCAGGGGGAGGACGGCGATCTCGAACGGATCGCCAATCGGTTCAGAGGCAGAGTTATTCTCATCCGAAGCGCTTGGCTCGGCTTCGGCCTTCGCTGGATCGGCCTGCGCTGAAGTCTCTTTTGCCTTTTCGATCTTTGCCTTGTTCTCAGACATTCTGCTCACTTGAATCCGGGGTCGAGGCGATTACTTGCACCTGAGGTTAATGATCAAAAATCCGTCGTGGTACTCATGGGTTACCGAAGTCGGATCGATCGTGCAGGGAAACTCGATGTGCTTCTCAAATCGGCTGTAAGTGATTTCCATCTGTTGGTAGGTGAAGCCTTCCCGATAGAAAGTGTCGCGGCGGCAGCCACGGATTATGAGATCCGAGCCTCCGAGGACCAGCTCAAGTTCGTCAGCCAGGACGCCGGCCAGATCGACTTTGATAATCCAGGCGTCGCCACCCTGATAGACGTCGGCCGCTGGATTCCAGAGACGACCAGAAGGTCTAGCCTGACCGCGGATTGCCATCCGTGAGAGGACACGAGTTGGATTTGCCATCAATGATAGGGTAACAGGGAAACTGCGAACGGGGGAATGGCAAATGTGGGAGGTGAAGGATGAAGACTGAAGGCATCGCGGATCCTCTGCATTCACTTCACGTCATCCTCGATTCTGCATTCCCCTGTTCTCCGGTTCCCCGTTACTTCCCTTCTACTTCCGCGATGAGTTGCACTCGCGACGTGATCTCGAGACTCCCCACCTCGATCGGGGTCGCGGCTTGCGCCCTCATGAGTCCCATTCTTTCGTCTTGAGAGACGGGTCGCGGTCGAACAGTTCCCTCTTCCTGTACTTCCACGATGCGCACCACTCTGCCTCCGAGCGCTTGCGCGATTACCTGCGCCTTAGCGAGCGCTTCGCGTGTTGCCTCAGCTAATGCCTGATCACGCGCCGGACGATCCTTCCTCAGGGTAAACGTAATGCCGGACACTTCGTTTGCGCCTGCGAGTGCGGCAGCATCAATGACCGCCCCAACCTTCGTGAGGTCGCCCAGCGTGACAGTCACGGTGTTGTGCGCTTCGTAGCCGGTGATCGTGGGCGGTTGATTTTCCTTGTACACGCGCTGCGCTTGCAGACTGTAACCACTCGTCTTGATCTCGGCGCCGGCACCGGCCGCGCTTTTCAACGTTCGGATCACCGCATCACTCTGCGTCGCGTTCTGCTGCTGCGCCTCAAGCGCGCGTTTGCCCTGAGTGACAACCGCGATTGTCAGGATGGCTGTGTCCGGTTGTGCCTGCACTATCGAGTCGCCGGCTACGAGCACGCGTGTTAGGTTTCTCGAGTCAGCGCCGCCGCCGATTTGATTTCCGGGGGCGCCTTGCGCTAAAGGGCGCAGCGACCGCACCTCGAACGGTGTTCCTTCCATAAAACTGGTCACAATATCGGACTTGGCTTCTCCAATCGCTTCTACCTCGGTCCCCTCTCTAAACCAACCCTCCTTCTGATATCCCTGGGTATTCAGCAAGAGATATTTGTTGCCGTCGGCCACGACCACCCAGCCGCCCGGCTCAACTGTTCTTTGCAATCGTCCGCGCACCGTAAGTTCGGACACCGCCGTTGTCATCGCCAATGCGACCGCCTGTCCGCCTACTAAGATCATAAACAGAGTAAGGACGCTGGTAATGCTTAAGAGCCTTCTAATCATTTTAAGTTCTCCCTCCAAGTCGTTTCATTCTGCGCCGCTGGGAGATAAAAGTACTAGCGCGGTGATCTTAGAACGCGGTCCGTGGAGGATTCTTGCTTCATGCAACACAAACGCAATCCCGGTCTCAAAAGCTTTACCGCCAGCGCGCCATGATACGCAAAGAACGCCACGACGGTATCGAGATCCAGGAGATTCCTGCCTGGAGTGATTGGTCTTCATCCTCGCGAACCTGGCGTTTCCTGGTGTCTTGGCGGTGTCAGGTAGGTAAACTCTCGTCTTCGCTCATGGTGGTATCGCTTAGCCCCCGGCATCGTTGCCAATCGCTTCAACCGGACAGCACGTTAGGGCTTCTTCGCACGCCGATTTCTCTTCGTCAGTCTTCGGCTGCTTGAAGACGAACGAATAGCTATTCGCATCCGAGCGTTTGAAATTTTCGGGTGCCGTGTCGCGACAAACGTCGCAGTCAATGCAGGAGGAATCGACGTAGTACTCCCCCTCGACATTTTCTTTCACACGGTCATTTTTGTCGGGCAATTCTTCACTCTCCAAAACGTATCCGCAGATTGCGCAGATTACTCAAAAATAATGTAGGCGGGGACGCTTGCTCCGAGCGGGAACGCTATCGTGCAGAAACAAACATATCAACCGGCTGGGCATTTCAAGTTCATAAACGGCGTCATCTGCGGAATACCGGTCCCAGGGATTACGGGTGAGTCATCTCTTCCGGCTTCACCAACCTGTCAAACTCCTCGGCGCTCAAAATACCTAATTCTGCCGCCGCTTCGCGCAGGCTGGTCCCTTTCTGGTGCGCGTGCTTCGCAATCTTAGCCGCCTTGTCATAACCGATATGCGGATTCAGCGCCGTCACCAACATCAGCGAGTTCTTCACATAATCGTCAATGCGCTCACGATTCAACTCAATGCCCTTAATACAATACTCGACGAAGCCGTGACACGCGTCGTGTATCAACCTGATCGAGTGCAGCAGGTTGTGAATCATCACCGGCTTGTAAACGTTCAGTTCGAAATTGCCCTGCGAACCGGCAACTGTGATTGCGACATCGTTGCCAAACACCTGTACCGACACCATCGTCATTGCTTCACTCTGCGTCGGATTAACTTTGCCTGGCATGATCGACGAGCCCGGTTCGTTCTCCGGCAGTATCAACTCGCCCAAACCGCAACGCGGCCCCGAAGCCAGCCAGCGAATGTCGTTGGCAATCTTCATTAGAGAGACCGCAAGCGTCTTCAAGACCCCACTGGCAAAGACAATCTCATCGTGGGCCGAAAGGGCTGCGAACTTGTTTGGATGAGACTTAAACGGAAGGCCAGTCAACTCGGCAATTTTTTTCGCGGCGCGTTCACCAAATTCAGGATGCGAGTTGATCCCGGTGCCGACAGCTGTCCCGCCAATCGCCAGGTCGAACAGGCCGGGCAGCGCCAGCTTCAATCGTTCGATGTCGCGTTCCAGCAGACTGGCCCAGCCGGACATTTCCTGGCCGACGGTTAGGGGAGTGGCATCCTGCAGATGTGTTCGACCGATCTTGACGACGTCTTTGAATTCCTGCGCCTTGGCATCAATCGCATCGTGCACTTCCTGGACCGCCGGGATTAGCCGAGTCAATTCTTCAGCCGCCGCGATATACATGGCAGTGGGAAAAGTATCGTTTGAGGACTGCGACATATTCACGTCGTCATTCGGATGAACAGGCTGCTTACTCCCCATGACGCCGCCGGCAAGCTCGATCGCTCGATTGGAGATCACCTCGTTGGCGTTCATGTTGGTCTGCGTGCCACTCCCGGTCTGCCAAATGCGGAGCGGAAAATGTTCGTCGAGTTCCCCTGCGATTACTTCGTCCGCGGCCTGCTCGATGAGCTTCTCCTTATCCTTCGGAAGTTTGCCGAGTTCAGCATTTACCCGGGCCGAGGCCTTCTTGAGAATCCCCAAAGCGCGGATCATCTCCCGCGGCATCTTATCGTCGCCAATGTTGAAATGGAGCAGGCTCCGTTCGGTCTGCGCGCCCCAGTATTTGTCAGCGGACACGTCGATTTCGCCCATGGAATCGCTTTCAATTCTCGTAGGCGGTTGTTGTTTTTTGGCTTCTGAAGACATGGAGAATTTGCCCTTTACCGGCGCGGTTCACTGTCAGCCTAATAATAGCAGACACAGCATGACGACACGGGCTTGCGATCACGCGGAGACGAGGCGGCGCCATAATCCCTCCCAAACAACAGGGAAAGGTGTTGTTTGCTCGCCGGGCGTGTTATAAAGTCCTTCCCTAACCAAGTAGTTAACATTCGGGCTGTCCCCCGCAGAAAAGCTCCGCCGTGTCTTTGCGTAGAACACCATTCTCGTCTTCGTCGTCGCCTGCTCGAACCTCGAAAGCGGATCGTCAAGCACTAATCCTCGTCGTTGAACGCAACCCCGCAGTGCAGCGATTGGAGCGGTTTTTCCTGAAACAAGCAGGTTTCTCGGTGGAGTTCGCCGCCGACGGTGAATCTGCATTGGCCCGCGCCCGGGAGTTAATGCCGACGATCATCGTCACCGAGATCCTCGTGCCCAAGTTGGATGGCCTCGGACTTTGTCGCGCACTGAAATCCGATCCCGCTACTCGCCATATCCTGGTTTTGATTTTCAGTCATTTACACGCGGAGGACCGTGCGCTTGAGGCTGACGCCGACGCGTTTCTGCTCAAGCCATTGAACGAGGAACACTTGATCGAGACTGTAGAAAAGCTAATTGCAATGCAAAAGTCGGCGGGGAGCGAGTAATTGACTGGTAACAAGATACCAACCGGATGTTCAGGTTTGGATGAGGTGCTTTCCGGTGGAATTCCGGAAAACACGATCACAGTCTTGATGGGCGCTCCCGGTACGGGCAAGACCATTCTCGCGGAACAGTTTGCCTTCGCCAATGCTACGCCCGAGTCACCGGCGCTTTATCTCACCACTCTTTCCGAGCCGCTCGAAAAAGTCATCACTCATGGTCAGCATTACGAATTCTTCGATGTCGCAAAGATCGGCGAGTCGGTCTTCTTTGAAGATCTCGGATTGATACTCCGGGAAACAGGCGTGGCGAAGCTGGTTGACGTTATTACTGACTTGTTAGTGACACGCCGGCCTCGGTTCGTTTTCATCGACTCGTTCAAGGCCTTGAACGAACTGCTCGCGACGCCGATGGAGCGTCGTACAGTGATTTACGATCTCGCTACCGTACTTTCGGCTTATCAATGCACCAGCTTCCTAATTGGTGAGTACTCGCAGGAGATGATGACGGAGTTGCCTGAGTTTGCTATTGCCGACGTCGTCCTGCAGATGATCAAGGTTGCGACAAACGTGCGCGAGCAGCGCTTCATCAGAGTAGAGAAACTGCGTGGCTCAAACTCGATCCCCGGCATGCACGCATTTTCAATTACTAAAAAGGGAATCGACGTTTACCCGCGCCTGTTGACGCCGCGAGTGACACCGGACTATTCCGCAAAGCCCGAGCGGGTGCCCACGGGTATCACGGGACTTGACGAGATGATTGCGGATGGATTCTGGCGCGGCAGTACGACGCTGCTTGCAGGCCCAACGGGTTCAGGCAAGACCATCATGGGGCTGCAGTTCATCAGCGCCGGCGCGATGAAAGGCGAACAGGGTCTTTACGTAGGCCTCCAGGAAAATCCCACGCAACTCGTGCTAACCATGAAGAACCTGGGCTTGCAACCGGAGCAGCTTTTCAACGACGGCTTCGAACTGATGTATCGGTCCCCGGTCGAGATGCAGTTGGACAGTATTACGACGGAGTTGTTCCGTCGCGTGCGTGGTGGCGGGGTCAAGCGGGTGGTGATCGATGCTCTCGGTGACCTGGAACGCAGCAGCATCGACCGGCAACGGTTTTCCGACTTCATCTACGCCCTGACGCAGTGGTTCGCGGTAGAGAATGTCACCTGTTTGTTGTTGTACGAACTGACCGAACTATTCGAACTGCATAGTATTAGCGACCAGCAAGTTTCAAATATCAGCGACAATATTGTGCTCTTGCGCTTCCGCCCGGGCGGCGAGATGGAACGGACGATTCGTATCCTTAAGACCCGGGGCAGCGCGCATGACAATCGCGAGCACACGCTCTCGATTACGAATCAAGGGCTGGTAATCGAACAATAGGGAAATTAGAGCAGGCTTATATGAACAAGCCCGGCACGGACAAGGCAGCTTCCAGAAGACTCGCGGAAATTAACCGCGCCATCACGAGCTCGCTCCACTTCGATAAGGTGCTCGATCTTATCGTCGAGAACGCCGCCGGTCTCGTGAATGCCAAACTCAGCGCCCTGTTACTTGTGGACCGTGCGGGTCAGCTGCGAATCCGCGCGGCCCGGGGACTGGAATCTACGTTGATGGGTTCCTTTACCGGCAGCATGGAAGAAGACATCATCCGCAGGCTGCACAAATCTCTAGGCCTGACTGATCACGAATCGCTTGTCTCAGTTCCGATTATCGCGAAGGGAACGCTCAACGGACTTTTGGTGATCGCTCGCGACACACCTCTCGACGAAGAGGAAGAATGGCAATTGTCAGCACTCGCCGATCAAGCCGCGATCGCGCTCCGAAATGCCCGGCTCTTTGAGATTGAACTCGCGGAAGCGAGTCGCGAGCGCAATGAAACAATGGAGGAATTGCGCGAGTCCACCGAACGGACCAAAACGATCCTCGAAAGCATTACCGATCCTTTCTATTCGCTCGATCGTGAATGGCGCTTCGTGGAAGTAAACCGGCAATGGGAGATTCGGTTTGGCAAGAAACGTGAGGACGTCTTTGGCAAGGTAATGTGGGATGTTGACCCGCCCGCTGCTGATTCGCCGGTATCCGTTGAGTTTCATCGTGCCGTCGCTGAAATGAAGCCGGCCCACTTCGAGCTCCTGTCTCGTGGCCTTACGGACGAGTGGTTCGAAGTGCATGCATACCCGTCCAACGCCGGTCTCAACGTCTATTTAAACGAGATCAGCGAACGTAAGCAGGCGGAAGTGGTTAATAGTCTTCTGGCCGCTATCGTCGAATCGTCTGAAGACGCAATCATCAGCAAGGACCTCAACGGCGTGATTAGCAGTTGGAACAGGGGAGCGGAGCACATCTTCGGGTACACGGCAGAAGAAGCTGTGGGTCAACCGGTCACAATGCTGATCCCTCCTGAGCGGCTTGATGAGGAGCCCAAGATCCTTGATCAAATCCGTCAGGGGAGACCCGTTGAACATTACGAAACGATTAGACTCCGGAAAGACGGAACCCCGCTCAACATCTCGCTCACCATTTCCCCGATCAAGAATGAAGCTGGCGTAATCGTCGGCGCCTCAAAAATCGCGCGGGACATCACAGATCGCGAGCAACGCGAGAAACAAATTCGTTTTCAGGCGCGCCTATTGGACGCTGTCGAAGAAGCCGTGATTGCTACGGACCTGGATGGGAAGATCCTCTTTTGGAATCTGTTCGCGGAAGACCTTTACGGCTGGCCGGCTAACGAGGCGCTGGGAGCTAACGTCATTGATATCATTCCCACATCCAGCACTCACGCTGAGGCCGTGGAAATCTTTTCTCGGATTCGCGAAGGCGCGAGTTGGTCCGGTGAGTTCGTCGCGCAAAGGCGGGATGGCACCGCTTTTCCGACCGTCGTAACTGATTCCCCCATTCATGACGAACTCGGCCAACTGATTGGTATCGTCGGAGTCTCTTACGATATCAGCGCCCGCAAGCGCGCTGAGGACGAGCGGACGCAATTACTCGCAAGTGAACGAGAAGCGCGAGCGCACGCCGAAGAAGCGAATCGTTTGAAGGATGAGTTTCTCGCGACCCTTTCCCACGAACTACGGAATCCGCTCAACGTGATCCTCGGCTATGCCGAAGTTTTGTTGCGCAGTGAAGAAGCTCAGAAATCGCCGTTTGTGAGTCGGGCCGCTGAAATTCTCAAACGCAACGCACTCGCCCAATCTCAACTGGTGCGCGACCTTCTCGACCTGTCGCGGTTGCACATGGGCAAGCTTTCGCTCAACCGGGAAACAGTCTCGCTGACCACCACGATAAGTAATGCGGTCGAGACGGTACGCGCCGAGACAGCCGCGAAAGGTGTTCAAATAAAGATCGATGTCCCTGACGAAGTGATCTTTGTCGACGCCGATCCTTTGCGGGTGGAGCAGGTAATCTGGAACCTGCTGAACAACGCAGTGAAATTTACCCCTACCGGAGGCACGGTTGGGGTGAGTTTGCGCAATGACGCAGACTCCGCAATTCTGACTGTAGAAGACACAGGGCAGGGCATTGATCCCTCCTTCGTGCCCCACGTTTTTGAGATGTTTCGTCAGGCCGATGCCACGACGAGCCGCCGACATGGCGGGATGGGTATTGGCCTGGCCCTTGTGCAGGAATTAATCCAGCTCCACGACGGAAAGGTCTCAGCGTATTCAGAAGGAGTTGGCAAAGGCGCGCGCTTCGAGATCAGGCTGCCACTCAGTCGTGCCTCAAACAGAACGACGGCTTCGAAAGGTGACATCGCACCCGAGGCTTTAAGCCAAATGCGGATCCTGGTTGTGGACGACTCGCTAGACACAGTAGACATGCTGCGTCATTTATTTGAAATGGATGGGGCGATGGTGAAGACCGCGGCCGGTGGCGCGGAGGCGTTGGAGATCGCCGGCAAAGAAAAGTTTGACGTGATTCTTTCCGACATCTCAATGCCGGGGATGGACGGCTTTGAAATGCTACGTCTGCTACGCAAGCTGCCTCATGGGAAAGATGTCCCGGTCCTGGCGCTAACCGGATTCGGGCGTGCCGAAGATGTAGCAAGAGCAAAGGCCGAAGGTTTTTTCTCGCACGTTACGAAGCCGGTAGACGTAGGCGCGATTATCGAGATACTGCAAAAGCTGCCCACGAGGTAGCATCCTCACCGCCACCGAACAACGTTAAGCGACAGGCGCGGAGTCCTGAGCCCCAACGGCGCTCCGCCTTGATGGCGTGACCACATACTTCCTCGTTATCGGCGTGACCACACTCACTCCGCAACGTCGGAGCTACGATTACTCAATTCCGCTAGTCCAGCGTTGTTGGTGCGCCCGATTCCTGCCACGCTTTCCAACCGCCAGCCATCGAATAGACGTTGCTGTAACCCATCGACTGGAGTACGTCCGCTACGAGCGCTGATCGAAATCCGCCGCCGCAATAAAGAATCAATTCAGTCGTCTTATCGGGAACTTGTTCTTCGATGTCGCGTTCGATGATTCCCTTCCCGAGATGTTTTGCGCCCGCGGCGTGGCTGGCCTGCCACTCATTATCTTCACGCACGTCAATTAGTCTGACGTTTCGATCCGCCACCATGCGCACCTGGGTATCCGCTACTGAGACCTCGCGGATCCGGCTCTTGGCGTCGTTTACAAGTTTCAAGAAGCCTTCAGAATGTTTCATGAGTTCCGGAAGTCTCCTGCCTTCTGCTTATTGCCTTCTGCTTACTGTTCGGTAGTGTCTTAGGTTGGGAACGGGTTGAATGCCATTCATCCACGCAAACTAACAGTTCGCGTTACAAAACTTAAGACACCACGTACTGTTCTCCCAAATTGGTGAAATAGACGCGAATGATTATAATGCCTGTCTCTAAGAACGC
This sequence comes from bacterium, assembly GCA_040005515.1. GTDB lineage: Bacteria > Acidobacteriota > Blastocatellia > Pyrinomonadales > Pyrinomonadaceae > PSRF01. Next base: position 33,891 of record JBDTYQ010000003.1, on the reverse strand, counting down.
ACAGAAACGCCGTGATCGGGACTAGTGACAGGTGATACACCGTGTTTCACTATCGTCTGTTTCACTGCCCGAAGAGAGGACCTTCAAAAATTGCCTAACGAACAGTTTGACGTAACGATCATCGGCAGCGGCCCCGGCGGCTATGTAGCAGCGATTCGCGCCGCCCAACTCGGCTTGAAAGTGGCCATCGTGGAAAAAGACAAAAGACTCGGCGGCACTTGCACGCTGCGAGGATGCATTCCCACAAAACAACTGCTGATGTCGGCGCATGTCTACGAACAGATGCAACACGCTGCGGACTTTGGCGTCGAGGCCACCGGGATTCAACTCGCATTCGCGAATGTACAAAAGCGCAAAGAAAGAGTCGTGATGAAGAATTCAAAAGGTATCGAGTACCTGATGAAGAAGAACAAGATCACGGCGTTCAGCGGCACCGGTAAACTCGCCTTGCCAGGCAAAGTAGAAGTCACTTCAGCAGACGGCAAGAAAGAAACCATCAACACCAGGAACATTGTTCTGGCAACTGGCTCCGTAGTGCGTCCGATTCCTGGCTTCGAAACGGATGGTGATCGCGTTGTAAGCAGCGATCACATTCTGGAATTGAAAGCTGTGCCGAAGTCGCTGATCGTCATGGGCGCCGGCGCTGTCGGGGTAGAGTTCGCATCTGTATATTCCCGCTTCGGCGCGGAGACCACGATTGTTGAATTGATGCCGCGGCTGCTCCCCCTCGAGGATGAAGAAGTATCAAGAGAGTTTGAAAAGTCCTTCCGTAAACGCGGCGTCAAATCGCAGGTCGATACAAAGCTTGAAAAGCTCGAGAAGAGCGACAAGGGTGTTGTGGTAACAGGCAAGACCTCGAAAGGCGAAGCTGTTCGCTTGGAAGCGGAAATGCTTCTGGTTGCCGTTGGACGCATGCCATTCACTGACGGTCTCGGCCTCGAGGGCACGAAGATCAAAGTCGATCGCGGCTTTATCCAGATAGACGAATTCCAGCAGACGGGCGAACCAGGCGTATACGCGATCGGCGACGTTGTTCCGACTCCCCTCCTCGCCCATCTTGCTTCGAAAGAAGGCATCGTTGCCGTCGAGCACATGGCGGGCGACAAGAACGTTCGTCCGATCAACCTGCGGCTCGTGCCGAACTGCACCTATTGCGATCCGGAAGTCGCGTCGGTGGGTTTGACGGAAGCGAAAGCCAAGGAAATGGGCTACGACGTTAAGCTCGGCAAGTTTCCCTTCTCTGCTTCGGGTAAGGCGCGCATCCTTGGTGAGGAAGAAGGGTTTGTGAAGATTGTGAGCGAGTCGAAGTACGACGAGATACTAGGCGTCCACATCATCGGACCACATGCGACCGAGTTGATAGCCGAAGCCTGCGTCGCGATGCAATTGGAATCGACAGCGGAGGAGCTGGGTCGCGCGATGCACGCGCATCCGACAGTCTCTGAAGCGATCATGGAAGCTGCCGAAGGCGTGCACGGAAAGACGATACACATTTAACGATTACGGATTGGGGAGTGCGGAGTGCGGAAAATAAGAACTCATTAAGTTCGGAGTGCGCATTAGAAATGGGTGAAGGGACAAAAGAAGGAAAGCCGAGGGATGGCGATAAGGATCTGCGCCACCGGCGTCGTCGTCCGCCGCGTTCCGCGCCGCGCGGAACGGAGCCGCGCATCTTTAAAAAGTTCGCGCCACGCACTCCGGCTGACGGCAAAGAGCTCTCGTGTACGAACGAAACTACACTCAAGCCGGAACAGCTGCTCGACCTTTACCGCTACCTCAAACTAACGAGACTCGTTGAAGAGCGCATCGTCAATCTCTATCGCCAGACTAAAGTAGTAGGCGGCGTCTTTCGGTCCCTCGGCCAGGAAGCAACCGCCGTGGGCAGTGCTTACGCGCTGCAACCCCGCGATTTCATCACGCCTTTGATCCGTGACCTGGGCGCAGTGCTGGTCAAAGGCATCAGACCCCGCGAGGTGTTGGCGCAGTACATGGCCAAGGCGTGGGGACCTTCAGGCGGACGCGATCTAAACATTCATTTCGGCAATGTGGAGAAAGGGTTCATCGGACCCATCTCGCATCTGGGCGACATGATTCCGGTGATGACCGGCGTGTTGCTCGGCGCTCGCATGCAGAAGCGCAAACCGATCGTGGCAATCGCCTACATCGGCGATGGCGGCATGAGCACCGGCGCATTTCATGAAGGACTCAACTTCGCAGCGGTACAGCGTCTGCCGCTGATCGTGATTGCCGAGTACAACCACTACGCTTATTCGACGCCGACTGCGCTGCAGACTGCCGTCGCGGATCTTGCTGAGAAGGCCGCCGGCTACGGCATTCCGGGGCACATCGTTGACGGCAACGACGTGGTCGCCTGTTACGAAGTGACAAAGCGCGCGGCTGACTTCGCGCGGCGCGGCGGCGGCGCCGTTTTGATCGAAGCAAAGACCTACCGGCGGAAAGGGCACGCAGAACACGATGACCAGCGTTATGTTCCAGGCGACGAGATCGAATGGTGGGAGAAGCACAACGATCCACTCGATCGTTTTGAACGCTACCTGACCGAGAGTGGCGCGAGTAAAGCGAAGCTCGATGAGATCACCGCAGATGTGCTGCGCGAGATTGATGAAGACGTCGCCTGGGCAGAGTCGTCACCGATGCCGGAAGGTGAACAGGCAGCCTACGGCGTTTACGATAATGCGGTCGTAGCGCCGGCTTTGCGGCCGCAGATCCTGGAAAATTAGAGGCGCACTACAAGACCTATCGAGCCAGACGAGGCACGACCGAAGCAATGTCAACAGCGATCAAGAAAGAACATAAGTCAGCGCGTCCCGAACGCGGCGGAGTAGTGACTTTTGTCGAAGCGATCCGGCAGGGTATCTGGGAAGAGATGGAGCGCGATCCGACCGTCTTCGTTATCGGCGAAGATGTCGGAGCCTACGGCGGTGCTTTCAAAGTTACAGACGGACTGATAGATGAATTCGGCAGCGGTCGCGTCGTCGATACACCGATCTCCGAAGGCGCGATTGTTGGCGCTGCCTGCGGCGCTGCGCTCATGGGCATGAGGCCCGTGGCCGAGTTTCAGTTCATCGATTTCATCTCGGCCGGATTTGATCTACTGACGAACTATGCAGCTAAGTGTCGCTACCGTTGGGGTGCTGGACTGCCGACTGTCTTTCGTGGCCCTTGCGGATCCGGTTTGCGCACCGGACCTTTCCACTCGCTGAATCCCGAAAGCTTCTTTCTCAATACAGCCGGCCTGAAGATGGTGGAACCTGCCAGCGCTTACGATGCGAAAGGCTTGATCAAAGCAGCCATCCGGGATCCAGATCCGGTCCTCTTCTTCGAACACAAAAAGCTTTATCGGCTCCCGCGCCTGCGTGAAGAGATCCCGGCCGACGATTACATCGTGGAGATCGGCAAGGCCCGCACGATGCGCGAAGGACGCGATCTAACCATCATCACTTTTGGCGCGATGGTATTGACAGCGCTTGATGCCGCAGAGGAACTCGAGAAAGAAGGACTCGACGTGGAGATTCTGGACCTGCGCACGCTGGCCCCCCTCGATAAAGCAGCGATCCTTGCGAGTGTGAAGAAGACCAGCCGGGCTCTGGTGTTGCACGAGGCTTCCCGAACAGGGGGCATCGGTGGCGAAATAGCGGCGATGATCGGCGAGGCAGCGTTTGAATGGCTCGACGCTCCAGTGCTGCGTCTGGCCTCCATCGATACCCCGGTGCCTTATTCGCCGCCGCTCGAAGACTACTATCTGCCGCAGACCAAAGATGTGGTTGCAGCCGCGCGCAAACTTGCTGCGTATTGAGAGACCCGCATGATGAATGATGAATAAACAAATTCGGTAGCGAGTCCCACCCGCGAGAAGTTGGCCAGGCTTTCCAGCTACCAATGCGGGCCTTGCTCTTATTCATCATTCATCATTCATCATTCATCAGTACCCCTGGAGGACGCTATGCCAAAGTATCTGATCGAGAGAGAGATTTCCGGAGCCGGTAAACTTTCGCACGACGAACTTCATGGAGTCGCCCAGAAGTCTTGCGGCGTACTGAACAACATGGGCCCACAGATTCAGTGGGTCCAGAGCTATGTTACTGGTGACAAGATCTACTGCGTTTATATCGCGCCGAACGAGGCGATGGTGCGAGAGCACGCGAAGCAAGGAGGCTTTCCGGCAAATAGCGTGTCTGAGATTAAGTCGATTATTGATCCGACTACAGCGGAAGGATAGTTACGATTACGATTGCTGATTGGTGATTGCTGATTCAAAGAGGAACCTAATGAGTACTGAAGTTGTAATGCCGCAGATGGGCGAGTCCATTGCGGAGGGAACAATCACAAAGTGGTTGAAGAACGTCGGCGATCGTGTCGAGCGGGATGAACCCCTATTTGAGATCTCAACAGACAAAGTAGACGCGGAGATTCCGTCGCCTGCCGCCGGCACCTTGACCGAGGTGCGGTACAAGGAAGGCGACACGGTAGAAGTGAATACAGTCGTCGCTGTCCTCGACGGCGCCGGCTCAAGCGGCAACGGCTCCGCCGCACCGGTTGTACCCGCTACGGAAGCTAAGTCTGCTGAACCGCCACCGCAGCAAGCTGTTGACGCTGCATCAGCTGCTACCGATACCGAACCATCAACTCCCGAGCAGCAGCAACCTGAGGCGCCTCCCGCGCCCGCACTCGAGGCGCCGGTCGTTTCGTCTCCACCATCCAACGCCGCGCCACCTGCAGCGAAGACCAGTGGAACTTCAACTGTGGAAGAACTGCGTCGCACAAAATCTAGTCCGCTCGTGCGCAAGATCGCCAAAGAGCACGGAGTCGATGTCACAAATCTCGAGGGCACGGGATTGAGCGGACGGGTAACGAAGAACGACATCCTCAGTTTTATCGAATCAGGACCCCCCAATACCGCGGCGCCTAAAGCTGCGCCGGCAGCAACGCCTGCCGCCCCGCTGCAAGACCTACCGGCACCTCCGCCGCTGAAACCCGGGGAGGGCGATCGCGTCGAACAGATGACCGTGATGCGCAAGAAAATTGCCGAGCACATGGTCCAGTCGCGGCGCACGTCCGCGCATGTAACAACTGTTTATGATCTTGACATGACGCCCATCGCGAAGCTGCGAGAGAAGCACAAGGACTCTTTCCTACAACGCACCGGGACCAAGCTGACCTACATGCCGTTCATTTTTGATGCTGTAAACAAAGCGCTTCGCAAGTTTCCGGTCTTTAATGCGCAGGTAAGTGGTGATCAGATCATCTATAAACGCGATATCAATCTCGGCATGGCCGTCGCTCTTGATCCCGGTCTGATTGTCCCGGTCATCAAACGTGCCGACGATCTGTCGATTGCGGGTCTCGCTCGCGCGGCAAATGATTTGGCCGATCGCGCTCGCACCAAGCAACTGAAGCCCGACGAAGTTGCGGGCGGTACTTTCACAATTACCAATCCCGGCGTCTTCGGTGGTCTATTCGGCACGCCGATCATCAATCAACCGCAGCTCGCAATTCTCGGAGTCGGTAAAATCGAGAAGCGCACGAAGGTCATGACCACGCCCGAAGGTGACGACTACATCGCCATTCGCTGGATGTCATTCTTCGCGCTCAGCTTCGATCATCGGGTGATCGACGGCGCGGACGCCGAGAAGTTTCTGGCGTACGTCAAGGAACAATTGGAGGCAGGAGAGTTCTCCCTCTAAGCCTATACGACTGCCGGCGCACAAGCGGCGGCAAGCCAACATTGTTTGGTCGATCGCGGTTTTTCCTCGAGATTCATTGAACATATTGCGATCAAGTGGCAATTAGATGATGAATCTAACCGGTATTCGTTAAGGTCTTGACTTAGACGGTTCATGGGACTAGAAATGGCGCTGTTCCATTTTGTGCAGACAACAAACAGTAAGGATTTGTCGTCCGAGATAATACGGCGTTCGGCTCGCAGGTTTGTGGGTCAGCCACTTTCGAAATAAGGAGACTAGTTTCTATGTCAATCCCGAAGTTCAAAATGTTTTCCGTTCTGACGCTCGCGTTGGGCCTGCTTTTTCTGGCAGCGCCACTCGTGAATGCGCAGAACAATACCGGCACCACCAGCACCGCCAGCTCGCGCACAGTCGGCAGCGGTCAGAAAATGAAGTTGAAGGGCGTGGTCATCCGACGCGATGCCGACACCTTCACAGTTCGCGATAACAGCGGCGTGGACACTGTGGTTCGCCTCGACGATCGCACCAGCGTGAAAGCAAAGGGCGGCTTCCTGCGCAGTGGCGCAAACTATGCCCAAACACAGATTCTTCGTGGCTTGAATCTGGAGATTGAAGGGCGTGGCGACGCTGCAGGCGTGCTCGTTGCTGAGAAAATCCGCTTCAATGAGTCCGATCTTCGAGTTGCGCGCGCTGTTGAGTCCCGCGCTGCTCCGTTAGAGGATCGAGCTTCAACAACAGAATCCAAATTGAGCCAGGTCGAGCAGAACGCTCAGCGACTCTCCGGACAAATGGATGAGCTCGCTGCAGTGGCGAACACAGCTAAAGGCGGCGCCAAGGCGGCGCAGGAAACTGCCGACTCGGCAGTCGCCGGTGTTCATGCCACCAACGATCGCATCTCAGCGCTCGATGATTACGAGCCACAGTCAGTCGCGGCAATCAACTTCAAAGTTGGTAGTGCCGTGTTGTCCCAGGATGCCAAGGCGAAGCTTGATGATGTCGCCACCAAAGCCCTGAACTCGAAAGGCTATGTAGTCGAGGTCTCCGGCTTTGCAGATGCAACAGGCAGCCTCTCTCGTAATCGTGCCCTCAGTCAGCGTCGTGCGGATACAGTGATTCGGTACCTGGTAGAGAATCACCGCATTCCGCTGCGTCGCATCGTGACACCTTACGGCTACGGAGAATCTAATCCGGTTGCCGAGAACACCTCGCGTGAGGGACGCGCCCAGAACCGACGCGTGGAAGTGAAGCTGCTCGTCAACAAGGGACTCATTCAGGCAGCGCCAACTATGTCCAGTCCGACTGGATTGTAATCGAATGAACAGCTCGAAGGGGTGAGACAAACCTCACCTCTGGTTCGAAGTCCTGGTAGCCATGAATCATGCCGTCGGGAACAAGTAACGCGGGGGACATGTTTAGGCCAGCAGACCGGCGGCATGAGAGAATGGCTTGATGAACGTTAGTAAAGGTTGGGGGAAACATTTAGGGCCAGTGCTGCTTATTGCAGTGCTGGCTCTTTTTATTTCCGTTCTCCCTGCGGCCGGGCAGACTACCAATGATCTGCCGCCGCCGCCGCCACCGCCGCGGTTGAAACCTACACCAACACCGACGCCGGTACCGCCGCCCAAAGACGAAGACGTCGATGTCATTCGCGTCAGTTCAAATCTTGTGATGGTTCCCGTTTCTGTCGTGAGCGCACAGGGCCAGCCCTTCCTCGGATTGAAGGCCAGCGATTTCAGAATTCTGGAACAGGGACGCGAGCAACAGATCTCTGATCTGGGGAATCCCGATCAGGTTCCGTTGGACATCGCAATCCTCTTCGATATTTCGAGCAGCGTGAGCCAGAAGGGTTTCTTTCTCTTTCAACAAAGGGCCGCCGCTAGTTTTTTGAGGCAGGTCTTGAAGCCTACCGATCGCGCCTCAGTTTTTTCGATTGGAGATCAGCCGCGACTGGTGGCGCCGCTAGCCGATGCGGAATCTACCGCGCTGAAGCTTCAGGCCATTCCCGCCGCCACTACGCCCGTGCCGACGGCGTTTTATGACACCGTTACGGCCGCTGCCAAATATCTCATGGCAAACTCGGCCGAGCGCCATCGACGAGTAGTTCTGGTGATCTCTGATGGTGACGATAACTTCAGCAGTATGATCAAAGACATGACTATCGCTGAAGTTCGCGCCGGACAGCGCGGGGAAGAAACCCCTGCATCAGCACGAAAGAGTCTGGATGCGCGGCGGCAGCGCGCGGTCCAGGAAGTACAGAAAGCAGTGCAGCAAGCCGACGCCGCCTTTTACTCAATAAACCCCGGCGGCCCATCGGTGCACCTCAACATGATTAGCACTCGAGCGCAGAACACGATGCAGATGATTGCTGAGTCAACCGGAGGAAACGCCTTCCTGCCCGACGGTGAGAAGGATCTGGAGCGTGTGTTTAATGAGGTTGCGGCAGAGCTTCGCGGTCAATACCTGCTGCAGTACTACTCGAATTCGCAAGCGCCGAGCGCCGAGTTCCGCAACATCAAGGTCTCGGTACCCACCCATCCGGAATTTCGCATCCGCGCGCGGCAAGGGTATTACCCGAAAAGCAAAGGATGAAGGAAAGCCTCCTATCCATGCCTTAGAATTCCGTTCGAGTTCTAATCATTCAAGTTCAAATGCTACGCTTTCATCCGTCATCCTTCATCCTTTAGTTCATCCCTCATCCTTTATCCTTGAGTTTCATTCCATTTCCAGCAGCACATCTGTTAGCCGATTGACTACCTCGAGCAGCGACCTGCCCGCGCGATCGAACTGATTCGCCGCGGCCTGTTCTTCTGCGTTAGCGGCGCCGGCAGCCACACCCGCGAGCTTGATGTAGTAGCGTTGCAACTCGGGTGTCGCGCGGAAATCAATCTCCAGAGCGTCAAGCCCTTCCCTGACACTTTGAAGACTTGTTCGCACAGTGGCCTTGTTTCTTTTTGCCTGGTCCAGAATCGCCGGCGATGCTTCATTACGGCGTGCCGCGTCATCAACGCCTTCAAGTCCCTTCGCTACTCCTCCCAGCAGATAGATAAACCGCGTAAGATTTTTGATCTGATCAGCCACTCGTGTTGCACCCGCGTGTTCGGCGTCAGAACCCTTCGCCGTACGAGCCGAGCGCGGCGCCGGCTTAGCGGTCGTGGTGCGTTTCCTCGTCTGCCCGAAGGACGTTGCGGGCAAAAGAATGACTAAAGTGAAAAGCAAGACTGTGATGCGTTTCAAGGTGATTCTCCTGTAGGGCGATTTAATGGCAGTCAAATTATTCTCCGCAGTGCCAGACAGTCAAGGACAAGTCCGGACAAGTCCAATGTCCCAGGTTCCAACGTCTGTCTTCCGTTGGCGCCCTTTGCAGAGTATTGGAAATGGCTAACATGGAGGTCAGGACGTTAAGAGTTGGACTTTGGACATTGGACTGTGCCTAAGATGACTGCTAGAGCTACTCAAGGTTGCACGCAATGACAAGCGCAACAAAAGAAAAAGAATTATTAGTAAGACGTTTGGGCCGGATTGACTATGAAGCCGCCCTCGTCCTCCAGAAAGAGATAGAACGGGCGGTGCAAACACGCTCGCAACCTGACACGCTGTTGCTCCTCGAACACCCCCACACGTTGACGATCGGTCGTCGCGGTGACAGCAACGGAATTCTGATGCCTGCGGAGGCTCTGGCAGAACGCGGCGTCACGGTATTTGAGAGCAATCGCGGCGGGAAGATCACCTATCACGGCGTCGGCCAAATCGTCGGCTATCCGATCATCAATCTCAGCCCTGATCGAGAAGACGTGCACCGCTTCGTGCGCGATCTGGAAGAGGTACTGCTTCGCACGATGTCAGACTATGACATCGATGCCTTTCGGATTGCCGGACTGACTGGCGTCCATACCGCGCGCGGCAAGGTCGCGGCAATCGGAGTCCACATCGCGCGCTGGGTAACAACTCACGGCTTCGCTTTGAACGTGAACTCGGATCTTAGTTACTTCGATATGATCATCGCCTGCGAGGGCGAACCGGTAACCTCGATGGCCGAGTTAATGGGCCACGAAGTCGAGATGCATGAAGTTGAGAACAGCATCGTTACTAACTTTGCGGCAGTGTTTGAAATTCAGCCCAGGAATTAACCGCCGAGTGGTCGCCAAGTCCGCCAGGAGGCAGGATAATTGGCGGTAAAAGCTCTTATTTCCTCTTGGCGACCTTAGCGATCCTGGCATCCTGGCGGTAAAGCTCTTTAACCCGTCGTACGTTAAACTGTCCTCATGCTGAACCTGGATCTGATCAAAGAAGCGCATGCACGCATCGGCTCACGCATTCACCGCACGCCTGTCGTTACTTCGCGGGCATTCAACAAAGCTGCCGGCAAAGAAGTCTTCTTTAAGTGCGAAAACCTGCAACGAGCCGGCGCTTTCAAAATCCGCGGCGCTACCAACAAGATTCTTTCGCTCACTGAAGCAGAGAAACGGCGTGGCGTCGTGGCGTTTTCCAGCGGCAATCACGCCCAGGCTGTGGCGGTCGCCGCTCGTGAAGCAGGTGTGCGCGCAGTGGTTGCAATGCCGGACGATGCACCCAAAGCGAAAGTAGCCGCGACACGCGAATACGGCGCCGAGATCGTTTTCTATGATCGGCAAACGCAGGATCGCGTAGCAGTGGCGCACGATATTTCTGCACGCGACGGCCTCGTGATGGTGCCTCCCTACGATGACTACCTGATCATGGCGGGCCAGGGCACGGCCGCGCTGGAGCTGCTGGAGGAGTTCCCTGATCTCGATTCCCTCCTGGCTCCTTGCAGCGGTGGCGGACTCTTCGCCGGAGTCAGCATGGCTGCAAAAGGAATCAAGCCGGAAATTCGTTGCTTCGCCGTGGAACCCGACACCGGCGACGACACGAGGCAGTCGTTTGTGAAGGGTGAACACGTCACAGTCCCGCCGCCTCCGACGATCGCGGATGGTCTTCGCGTGCAATCGCCAGGGACGCTGACTTTTCCGATTCTGCAGGAGACTGCCGAAGACGTTTTGACAGTTTCGGATGATGAGATCGTCGACGCGATCAAGTTCATGCTGTTCCGGATGAAGCTCCTCGTTGAACCGTCGGGCGCCGCCGCCGCTGCAGCGGTACTTAGCAATAAACTGCCCCCAGGAACTGAACGTGTGGGGGTGATTCTGTCGGGAGGCAACATCGATCCCGATGTTCTTGCCGGGCTGCTCCGTTAAGCGAATGCGCGCAACACTGTTTTGAGCTTTGAACTTGGGACTTGGGGCTTGGGGCTTGGCACTTGGTTCGCCCGGATGCCGAATTCGGAGCGCAATGTTAGACTAGTAATCAACCAAGCATCCGGAGAACGTCATTGGCGCGCGAACTAAACGTCATCAGCAATACTCTCAAGCCCCGGCAGCCCAAGCCCGAGTGGCTAAAGATTCGGCTCGGCGATCCGACGAACCAGAACCACGTCCTGAAACTGATCGAGGGATTGAATCTCCATACCGTCTGCCAGGAAGCTCGCTGTCCAAATATCTTTGAGTGCTGGTCTGACCGCACAGCCACTTTCATGTTAGGTGGCGACATCTGCACACGGCACTGTGGTTTTTGTGCGGTCGGCAAAGGTGAGCCCGGATCGCTTGACGCAGATGAACCGCGCCATGTGGCTGAAGCGGTGCGACATCTGGATCTCGCACACACAGTAATCACTTCGGTTAATCGTGACGATCTGCCGGACGGCGGCGCAGCTCATTGGGCTGAAACAATTCGCCAGGTCCGCGCCTTGAACCCAAATTGCAAGATCGAAGTTCTGATACCTGACTTTAACGGCGACGAAGCGGCCCTGAACGCTGTGCTGGATGCGCAACCGGACGTGCTCAACCACAACACGGAAACGATTGCGCGCCTTTATCGTCGCGTGCGTCCTGATGCCGCGTACGAGCAATCTCTAACTCTGCTGCGTCGCGCCGCTGCCCGACGCGATGAGGAGCAGCGAGGGATGCTGACCAAGAGCGGCATCATGGTGGGCCTCGGTGAAGAGTTTGATGAAGTGGTGGAACTGATGCGAGATCTCCGTTCCGTCTCCTGCGACATCATGACCATCGGACAATATCTGCAGCCTTATGAGAAGCGTCTGCCGGTGGAACGCTACGTCACCCCGGAAGAGTTTGACCGCTGGCGCGAGATCGGCACGCAGATGGGATTCAGTCACGTGCAGTCTAGTCCGCTGACGCGCTCTTCTTACCACGCCAGGCAACAGGCTGAAGATCCGCGCACTGAAGCAGTCAATGAGCTTGCGACTGCATCAAACAGTTGAACCTTTAGGAAGAACATCCCAATCCAACCAATTGCCAGTCACCTGGCAACGTATCAGCTGCAGGATCAATGATCTCGAAAAGGGCATTACAGATCTCACCTGGAGTCCTGCTAAAACTAGACAGCGTTTCAGCAAACCAGATTGATTTCGACGCTGTGAGTTCGGAGCGTGAGTTCTACCGCAGGCTCTTGCAGGACTTGAGAAACAACTGCCGGACAATGTCGCCCTTTCTATGACTACCGGGTACTAACCATGAAAGCTGTCGTCTTCAATCAACACGGTGGGCCGTCAGTGCTCGAGTTGACGGATGCACCCGATCCGACGATCACGGCCAATGAGGTGCTGATAGAAGTTCGTGCCTGTGCGCTGAACCATCTCGACGTCTGGGCGCGCGGTGGATTGCCGGGTATCAAAATTCCGCTCCCACACATTCTCGGCAACGACATCGCGGGGGTAGTGCGCGCAGTTGGCGAACTGGTGACCTGGGTTCACGCCGGGGATGAAGTGATGGTGCAGCCGGGCGTGTCATGCGGACACTGCGTTGAGTGTTTGGGTGGGCGCGATAATTTCTGCCGCGAATATGACATCATCGGTTATCGACGAGCTGGAGGATATGCGCACTTGGTATCGGTTCCCGGTGTGAATGTAATTCCGAAACCAAAGAACCTCAGCTGGGAGGAAGCAGCGGCCCTACCCCTGTGTACTGTCACCGCCTGGCACATGTTGGTCACGCGGGCGAACCTGCAACCTGGTGAAGATGTGCTGGTGCATGCGGCCGGTAGTGGCGTGGGTTCCCTCGGGATTCAAATTGCGAAACTGCGAGGCGCACGCGTGATTGCGACCGCGAGTTCCGAGGACAAACTGGCAAAGGCCACCGAGCTGGGCGCCGATGAAGTAATTAACTACACACACAGTAACTGGCCCAAAGAGGTGAAGCGCCTGACCGAGCGCCGCGGCGTTGATGTCGTCTTCGAACACACCGGCGTCGACACCTGGGCCGGATCGATTGCATCACTGAAAAGTAATGGGAGACTGGTTACGTGCGGTGCGACGAGCGGATTTGACGCGCAGACGGATCTGCGTCAGGTCTTCTATCGTCATCTGAATGTTCTGGGTTCTTTCATGGGAACGAAAGCTGAATTGATTGAGGCGCTGAAGTTTGTTGAGTCAGGTGCGATACGCGCGGTCGTAGATCAGACGATGCCGTTATCCGAGGCGAGACGAGCACATGAATTGATGGAAGACCGAAAGCAGTTTGGGAAAATCGTATTAATTCCGTGAGGGATGGTTGGGACGGACCAGCGAGGGTGATGGTGCTTTGTATTTTGTATTCTGGGGATATTTGGTAGCGCAACGAAGAACTAACCACCAAGCACAAAGCACCAAGTTCAAAGCTCATTTCCCGGTGTAATCCTCAACGACGAATCGCTTCCTGAGTTGCGGCAGATTCCCCTTTTCCAGATCAAAGTTTGTTCCTGCGATCACGCGCTTACCTTCGTCGGTTGTGGCCCAATCCACAACTTGCGGCGCGCTTAGCCGTAGATAAGCAGCGTCATCTCGATCAATGGCCTTCCCGTCCGGCCTTGAAAAAACCCAGACATGCGCGAACTGCCCGTTGCGAATAAATTGCAAATCGCGTGCGAAAGGAGTCTTCACGTCTGCCGCTTTCGTTGGTTCACTGGTCGCGGAGGCTTCAGATTGATTTGCGCTGCGTGACCCGCAGCTCGCCATTACCGAGAGAAAAAGCAGGGTCAGCAGCATGAGCACAAGGGTCTTGGTCTGATTCAACATGACGTCGGGATTCTAATCCAACCTACCTTCTTTGGAGAACTAAGGGACCTCATTCGTCGGCAGCTCTTCATCACTACCGCCATCTGCACCTGGCTCTTCCGGCGGCGGCTCGGCCTTCAGATCGCGTATGTGCAGGATGGTGCAATCGGTATCTTCGTAGACAATTTCCACCCAACCACTCTCGATCGCATTATTGAAAAACTTATCATGCCCGTTGTCCGTAAAAATGTAACGAGCGCCGAAACGGTCACGGATTAACGGCGCCGGATCTTCTTCGTCACCCAGGGTGATTCGATCATATAACTTCGAGAGCGCTGGATTTTTATCGTAGAGATACGTGGGATCAAGACCGGATACATAGTTGTGAGTCGGATCGAAATAAAACAGCCTGGGAAAGTCGTCCCAGTCCGTGTTGAAGATCAACTCGCCCGGAGTGATGTTGGCGCCCATCCACTCCGATCCGGCACGGTAGAAATTGTGGGGTTCGCTACCAGCGATGTCTTTACTGGTGACTCGCACATTGGCAAACAAAGCGACTGCCAGGACGAGGGCGACCGCAGCAACGGCAATGATGCGCCTGAGCTCTTTGCCTTGCTCTTCTCTGACAGCATCAGCCGTCTCATTGCGATCGAGAAAAGGCTGCAACTCATCGAGCACGTCTGAAGGAAGACTTGTGAACGCCGAGCGCGCTCCCACGAGCCACGGCTGCAACGCAAACGCCGAGAACATTACGGCAAAAGGGGGCCAGTACTCAGCGATTCGTTTCCAACGCGCCGTCATCAGCATCAGGGCAGTTGCAAAGACCAGAAAGAAAAGTGGCTGCTGCGCGCGTTTCCGATCCGCAGGATCAAAGGCGATGTAACCAGCTACCATGGCCACGCAGGCGACGAGAGAATTGCCGAGGAACTCCCAGGAGTTATAGGGATACCATTCCTGTCCTACCTTCGTTGAAAAGTCATTGGGGGTTAGTTTTATTCTCAGGTGCTCATAGAACAATTGGAGATTTTGTGGAAAGTAAGGATTGATAAGGAACCCGGCAATCGTTCCGGCGATGACATAAGCAAGCGGCCGCCACTCAAAGCGGTGCTCGGTCCAGGCAATCACCAAAACCCAGATGAAGACTGCCAAAAGCAGCAGCACGATCATGTCGTACGTCAACGCAAAGACGAATGCGAGCGGCAAGAGCGGCCAGAACTTGCTAGTGAAGAGCAGATAGATCCCGACCACGAGGAAGATGATTGCAAATGGCGGTGCCTTCGCCATGTTGAGGCGATAGAGAAAAGGCGCCGAACAGCCGAGCAACGCCAACAGCCAAACCAATGCGTAGCGAATGCGAAAGCGGAGCAGCAGCCAGTAACAAGAAAGGACCGCGAGACTGGCGAAGATGAGCGACGAGATCTTCGCGCCCAGCCGGAGATCTCCGAACGTAAACGGAATCTGAAAAATGTGAAAAAGCAGATGATGATCAACGTAACGTGCGGGGTTCAGCGTCGTCAGCGGCAGCCAGTGGAACACCGGAGGGAACGGATGATGACGCACAGATTCCCACAGCATGCGGCTCCACTTGATGTGATAGTAACCATCGAAGTCGCCGCAGCAGATGGCGTTTGTCGAGAATTGCAATTTCCAGAAGATGAGTGTGATCGCAATTGCGCCCGCCACGAACTGGACGCCGCGTACCGCAGTCTCGGATTGATACAAGCGGGAGAGTTTTGCGGAAGTCTTCATCTAACGGTCAACTGTGCCCTCGGCAAGCGCAGCCGGTCTCACAGTCGTTCGATAAGATCCAGAAGTTCCCGCGGCTCGATAGGCTTGGTGAGGTGGGCGTTAAACCCGGCGTCAAGCGAGCGCTGCCGATCGTCAAATTTTGAAAAGCCTGTTACTGCCACCATTGGCACGATCTCGTAACCCGGAATTCGGCGCACTGCCTGAGCGAGTTCGTAGCCGTTCATACCCGGCATCCCAATGTCGGAAATGATCACGTCAAACTGGCTCTCGATTGTGGCCGCAATCGCAGCCGGTGCGGACGAGGCAGTCACTACTTCATAGCCCGCGTGAGTCAGCAAGACGGAAAGCATATCTGTAACGTCAGGCACATCATCAACGACGAGTGCGCGACGTTTGCGCCCGAGCTCGGTCTGCGATTGACTCTCAAATAATGGCCGCCGAAAAGACTCGTTAGTTTCGGGAGGCAAGAACTGCGAAAAATAGACCGTGGCCATCAAATCACTGAAAACATCAGGGAATCCACCGTTGTGCGTCATTGTTCAACCTTCGACTAGAATAAGCCGGTGGAGAGGACTTCGGCAGCACGAGTAATCTATCCGAATCCCCTGACGGCTGTCTACGCTTTTGCCCTTTGAGGCATCGCTTGTAACAGAATCTCAACATGAGACTCAAGTGAGCCACTCCAGTCCCCTCAACAAACGGGCATCTTCCAGTGCTTTGCGTGGACACGTTCAGGTCGTTTTGGTACGTTGAGCCACATGTATCCCGCTGGCAATCTCTTCATTCCAGTCGCCCATGGACGCCTCGAGGCAATACTGAAAGAGCCGCGAACTCCCGCGCGCGGCGTTGCCCTCGTGCTTCATCCCCACCCGCTAGGTGGGGGCACCATGCACAACAAGGTCGTCTTCCGAGCAGGCAGCGCCTTGAACGACGCGGGAATAATCACCTTACGAATAAACTTCCGAGGGGTAGGCCAGAGCACGGGAGAACATGACGATGGTTATGGCGAACTCGATGACGTCGGCGATGGGTTGGACTACCTTGCGGCAAACTATCCTGGGCAGCCCGTGACGTTGTGCGGATTCTCTTTTGGGTCAAGGGTCGGATTGGAAATCGGAGTTTCAGACGAACGTGTTAGCAACTTGATCAGCATCGGCACGCCTGTCGACAAATACGATTTCAGTTTCCTGCTGGCTTGCCGCAAGCCAATCCTCTTTGTGCATGGCGACAGGGATGAGTTTGGCGATGTTTCGCGGTTGAGTCGACTGGTCGCTGAATTGGAAAAGAATGCGCCGGCGCAGCTGGTTGTCATCCCCGGCGCTGAACACTTCTTCGCCGACCACCTCGACGAGCTGAAGGAAGCGATTACCGAATGGATCAGTAAGCAACTTGGACCAGCCGCCCATCAATCCTCCGGTTGAGTGCCAACCACCATCGCAAACTAACAGTTTGCTTTACAAGCTACCCTTCATTTACGAACTCGGCCTGCACGGTTACGATAGCTTCATGAACTCATATACCGATCCGGCCATCCGCGTCGCAATGCTGCCGCGCGATACCAACTCCCAGGGCACGATTTTTGGAGGAATTATTCTCAGCTACATCGATATGGCCGGAGCTATCGAAGCCCACCGACGCACACGAATGGAACGGTTCGTTACGGTCGCGATGCGCGAAGTCATTTTCCATAAACCCGTCTTTGTTGGTGACCTCGTTAGTTTTTACGGCGAAACGGTGAAGGTTGGAACAACATCAATAACTGTGCGTGTGATCGTCGAAGCGGAAAGGGTAGGCTCGAGTAGTGAACGCGTTCGAGTGACGGAAGCAGAAGTAGTGTACGTCGCCGTTGACGAGCACCGGCAAAAAACCAGGATTAATATTCCCAGCCAACCGTGATGAGACCTCCGGCTACGACATTACTGCGAGGGAAGGTCCAGCCCGCCAGCTTGTTTCAAGTGACTCAGTTCAGCAACCCCTGCAGACGTCGCAGGGCGTTCGTCGCTGCAGTGAAGTTCGGCTGCTGCTCTACTGCTAGTCCGTAATGCTTCGCGGCTTCGAGAAACTTCAGGCGCTTTTCGAAAACGCGGCCGAGATTGAAGTGTGGGAAAACGTAGGAGTCGTAGCGCGGCGCCAGTAGCGCCCGTTTGAACCAACGCACACACCCGTAGTCATCGCCCTTCGCGAGAAGATAACTGCCGATATCGTTGTAGGGGTTGCCGAGAGTTTCGTCCACGCGAATCGCTTCCAGGCATTCGGCAATTGCATCGTCATAGCGGCTTTGGAAACTATAAACCCAACCCAGAAAGGTGTGCGCCTCGGCCGTCGGATAGGTTTCGATCGAGCGGCGGTAGAGCTCGATCGCACCTTCGTAATTTTGTGCTAGCTGCGCTTCGTAGGCCTCTTGAAAGAGTTCCTTGGCTTGATACTTTGCGGCCGGCGAAGTGTCGTCCTCGTACATAGCGTTTACTGTCATTTATCTTCGTCACAATCGGACTGTGCTTTGCGCATTATCCAGCCGTTTGACGCGTCCGTCTAGTTTGGGCGCTGCCGCTTGCCGAAGCAATCGCGAGCCGCACCTCACGGAAACATTCTAAGTTCGCTTGTGAAGCTCGATCAGCCGTTATGTCGGTTCTCGAAGCGTGAATTATACTCAGCTAATAAAGTCGGAACGACATCGATTAGTGCCAAGGATCGATTCAAATGACGGTTTTGGAAACAGCATTTGTTACCGGGTTTCCGGGATTTATTGCCAGCCGTCTTGTGAAGCGTTTGGCCCGCACCGACAGGCGGTTCTTCTTGTTAGTGCAGCCTTCCTTCGTCGAGCGAGCCCGCGCGGAACTTGAACAGATTGCGGCTAGCAGCGACAAGCCGGCGAGCGACTTTCAAATTCTTGAAGGCGACATCACCGCTCCTGGCCTTGGACTGTCTGCGCTGGAACTAGAACTCGCCCGAATGGAAGCAACAACCGTCTTTCACCTCGCGGCGATCTATGATCTGGCAGTGGCACGCGACGTGGCCATGCGCGTTAACGTGAGCGGCACACAGAACGTAAATGATTTTGCCCGGTCGCTAAAAAATCTTCGTCACTATCACTACATTTCAACTTGCTACGTCGCGGGCAAACGCGAGAGCCGAATTCTTGAAACCGAGTTGAGACACGACGCGGGCTTTCGCAATCATTACGAAGAGACGAAGCATCTTGCCGAGCTTGAAGTTGAAGCTCTCAAAGATGAGTTACCGATCACTGTCCACCGCCCCTCGGTTGTGTGCGGCGACTCGCAAACCGGGGAAACCGCGAAGTACGACGGCGTTTACTATTTGATTCACTACCTGCGTAAATGGCCGGGCCTTCTTTCATCCTTCAACATTGGCAATGACGCTGTAAGTCTCAACCTCGTGCCGGTAGATTTTGTTGTTGATGCCATAGCAGCGCTGGCAACCGACGCGCGAGCGATAGGCAAGACGATTCAACTCGCCGATCCACATCCACTCTCGACTCACGACCTTTTCGACACTATCGCACGGGAACTGACTGGCCATGGCTCGCGCTTAACAATCCCGGCTTCCCTTGTGCAGTTCACGTTGATGCTCCCACCGTCGCCGAGGATCACAGAGCTGCCCCATCATGCCGTTCCCTACTTCTTTCTGAAACAAACCTACGACACGAGACTAGCCTTACAGTTGCTCACGCCATTCGGGGTGACCTGCCCGCCGTTTCAGACTTATGCCAGGCAAATCATTGATTACGCCGCCGGCCATCCAGTGCGATAAACGCGATTTCGCGCGGAACTTGACAAATTCCGTAGTTAGAATTAGTCTAACTCTAGCCAATGGCCAGCCGTTCAGCACAACCAACAGACGAGCAGAAACTGACCCCTCAGCGGGGGGCAGTACTGCGCGTGATTCGGGAGCGGGAAGACCATCCGACGGCGAACGATATCTTTGAGAGTGCGCGCAAACACCTTCCGACTATCAGCCATGCTACGGTTTATAACTCGCTACGCTATCTGAAATTGGCCGGGCTCGTCCGCGAACTTAGCTTTGGCGACTGTGCCAGTCGTTATGACGGAATCACGGAGCGCCACGACCATGCGATCTGCACCGATTGCGGCAAGCTCGTCGATTTCGACCTCACCGAGGCAGCGGATCTAATGCGCGCGGCTGCACTCAAATCGCGATTCAAGCCGGAGTCTGTTCACCTAACGTTGATGGGTGTCTGCCCGGATTGCAGTGAAGTCAATGGTAGTAACCGATAGCGGAAACAACAACTCGCCCTAGCGAGCAACGTAATAAGAAGGAGATGGAGGATTCATGACAGCAGCAACAGCAGTAGCAGTTGAGAAGGCGATGGTGGGCCAGCCGGCGCCGGATTTCGATATGGCCTCGACAAAGAACATTGAAAAGCTAGACGAGAACGTTAAGCTCGGCGACTACAAGGGGCGTTGGTTGGTAGTCTTATTTTACCCTCTCGACTTCACCTTCGTTTGTCCAACCGAACTCACGGCGTTTAGCGATCGCTATGATGATTTCCAGGGCATCGGCGCTGACATCATTGGCGTGTCCACTGACTCGGCGTTCTCGCACCGGGCCTGGATTAACACTCCGCGCGACAAGGGCGGCGTGGCCGATCTGAAGTACCCACTGGCCGCAGATGCCACCAAGAACGTTTCGCGTGACTACGGTGTATTGATTGAAAACCGCGGCATCGCGTTGCGCGGACTCTTCGTGATCGATCCGGAAGGCATCCTGCGTTACAAGGTGATTCACGATCTCAACATCGGCCGTTCTGCTGAAGAGACCCTGAGAGTGATTCAGGCACTGCAGACCGGTGGACTTTGTCAGGCCGAGTGGAAGCCCGGTCAAAAGACACTCAACCAGAAGTAATTGGTCCCCGTGATAGGTGATGAGCAAGAGCGTTATTAAATACAGTCTTGCTTGTCACCTGTTACTCATTTAGAGACACCGGAGTTTTGTTCATGCCAATGAGAATCGGAACCACAATGCCCAGTCTTGATGGAGCGAGCGAATGGTTTGGCGGCACTCAGGCACATGCTGAAGCCGAAAGCCTGGGTCATCCCACCATCGTCCATTTCTGGTCAGTCAGCTGTGGAGTTTGTAAGGAGAACCTGCCGCGAATTGCGCAATGGCGTGAGGAGCGCAAGGAGCAGGGACTGCGCGTGATCGCCGTACACATGCCTCGCTACGAGGCGGATACAGATGTAGAGGTGGTGCGCGACGCGATTGCTAAATTCAAGATCACTGAAGCGTGTGCGATCGATAACGAGCATAAGCTGCGAGACGCGTTTCAAAACGATCAGGGATACGTCCCCGCCTACTACCTTTTTGATGGTGCAGGAAAGCTAAGAAGTTTCGCCGCGGGTGAACGCGGACTTGATCTACTGAAGGCGACTCTCGATCGCATTCTTGCACCTGCGCCCGAGGTAGTAACGTCGTAGCTCCTAGCGTGCCAGCACGCTAGTGAGCTGCCCCACCATCAGCGTCAGCAGGTAGATGCTGACGACCACCGAGCCAATAGCCAGACCAAGTAGCAGTACAAGGATCACCCCTACAAAGAGCCAGTCACTGGTTTTCCCGCTTGTTGCTTCACTCGCCGATACAGTTGCTCGCCGACGCAACAGTTCGATGTTCATTTGATTTGACTTCCACCACGCATCGAAGAGATCGCCGACGATTGGTACCGCTCCCAGAACATAATCAATGCCGAGATTTAATCCCATGCGCAGGAGCGTGATCTTTGGAACGCGATAGCGAATGGCCGAGGTAAGGATGTAGAACGAGGCGAGTGTGGTCGCGGTATCGCCTACTCCAGGAATGAGGCCGACGAGCGCATCAAGTCCTACCCTCCAACCAAGAACCGGAACGCGAAAGAGATCGTCCAGTACCCAGCTGAGTCGTTCCAGACTGTGTTCGATTTCCACTGGGCGCGGTCCTTGACCAGTTGCAAGCGCGGGGGGTTTGAAGTCGCTCTCTTTGTATGCTCTCATCAATTTCTAACCTCAGAAGTCCTTGTCGTTTGCAATCAACATTGTCAATTCATGATCAGCGAATGCGCGTCATTTGCTGCCAGAAGAATTTCCCCACGCGCGCAAACACTGTCAGCGCATTTCGGTCACCCTTCCGTTGCTGGCCCTGTTTTACCGGGATTCCCAGCGACGCCGCAAGTTCCTGGTCAGGCCTGGCAATATCCTCATCGCCGCGTTTGCTGTCCAGCCAGCGACTAAGAGTACGGGCAATCGTCCGCCTTTGTTCGATCGGACTCTCTGCAATCAGCGCACCGCGCAAATCATCCAACTCGGCAATCTCAAAAAGGTTTGCCTTGTAATAACCCCGCAGAGCCGCGAAGAATTTCTCATCGCCCAGCAGACGCTGCAGTTCGCAATACATCATCGCCCCCTTAGTGGTTACGATCGCAGCGTACTGAAAGGTGTTGCGATAGTCGCGCGCCGGACGGTTTGCGTCCATGTCCTCCCCGCCGAAGGTGCGGTACAAACGGTAAACTCCTAACAGTTGGTCCTCACGCACGACAGCCGCCTGCTCGGCTCCATGAATCTCCTTGAAATAGAAGAGCGCGGACCAACTGGAAAGCGCTTCGTCAAGGACGGGTTCGCGGGCCGGATCGTTTCCCACGGCCGCACCCCACCACTGATGCGCCACTAAATGCGCGACTGTCCACTCCAGACTTTGCTCGACGGCAGGGCGTTGCTCACGGATCAACTCCGGCAGGTTTCGCGTCGACGGCGCGTCGAAGTCTACGTAGAACGCGCTGGCAATTACATCAAGTCCGGCGAATTCAACACTGCCGAGTCCGGCTACGAGTGGAGCCTCAGCGATCGTGATCGTCTTGAAGGGCAGCGCCCCAAATCTTGAATCGAAAAGTCGCAGAGCATTTGCCCCGGCTGCGAGGACACGTTTGCCAACTCGTTCATGTTCAGCCAGAAACACCGACTGGATGACGGTCGGACCAACAGCTACCTGTTCAGAATGAAGATTACGCCCGGCAATGATTGCAAAGTCGCGTAGACCATTGCCGCTGAAAGTACTCGTTTGTTGCACGGCATCTTTTCCGACAGTCGAAACTCCTGACGCGAAAACCATCACTCCCGCGCTAGCTTCTACCGTTACGTCATAGTCCGCGGCCTCATTGAAGACCGTATCCCCGACGCTAGCTTCCACTTTGCGCCGCCATTCATCACCGTCGTGGACCACGAGCACGGGATAGGCCGTGCCAAGCAGCATTACGCCGCGGCAACGAAAGTTAATATCCCGGGCGGTACGAATCTCTCGTTCGTCGCGCAGTGCGGCACTGACTTGCTTGATTACGTGCGTTGTAATCGCAGCCTCTTCCGCATCGATCTCAGGGACCGTGCCTTTGAACTCCAGTTCGACTTCGACCGAACCCCCTGGAGCTACTGGCTCGCTCAGGGTAACTCGCAGCGTTGTGCCCTGTTCGTCGAGTGAAAACGGAAGCAGGACTTCCGGGAGCCCGACCCGAACTTTTGTGACTTCGATTCGCGGCTCATCGATGTCGACTGGATTCGACGAGTCAGCACTTGAGAAAACCGAGCCTTCAGCGCGCAGATTGGAATAGAGGTGAAAGTAGAGGACCGCTGAGGGCCGTTCGCTGCTATTTACCCACCGCACACGTTCGCATCCAGTGTAGGACCGACCGTCAAGATCAACCCGCAGCTGGATTTGATAGTGCGAACGCGAAGCTCTCGTAGGAGAGACCTGCGATTTAGTTTTGCTCAGGAGCTCATCTGCACGCTCTGCTGAGACGCCCCACGGAAAGACGATGACTAAAAGGAAGAATGCAGGCAGCAAACTCGACCAGACTATTTGGTTAACGCTTCGATTCATGGCGAGACAATGCAAGACGCCTTGGTAGAACTATCTTCAGCGACCCCGAGCCTGAACACGACTTCCTTCTTTGATCACGATGGACTTAATCAAGTCACCACGAACGATCCGGTCAACAACGTCCATACCGTCGACAACTTTGCCAAAGACAGTGTAGCCGCCATCCAGATGCGGTTGCCGCGAGTGAGTAACGAACCACTGCGAACCGCCCGTATCTTTTCCGGAGAGAGCCATCCCAACTGCTCCGCGTTCGTACGGTACTTCGTTTATCTCGCAGCGAATTTGATAACCGGGGCCGCCGTTACCATCGCCACGAGGATCGCCACCCTGAATGACAAAGTTTGGCACGACTCGATGAAACGTGATGCCGTTGAAGTAGCGGCGTCGTGCGAGTTGAACAAAATTGTCGACGTTGAGAGGGGCATCATCAGGCAGGAGCTCTACAATGAACGCACCCTTACTGGTCGAGACCGTCGCGCGCACAGACTTTCCGATGCGCGAAATCGCGCGGGCGTAGTCGGCGCTTGTGTTTTGCGTTTGAACTCTTCCGATGCGCGCAGTGAAATCGCTAACTCCGTTTTCCTTGAGCAGGTTTGCAGCGCGACGTCGTATCGCAGAATCTGACGAATTTAAAGCTGACTTGATTGCTTCGTTGGTCGCAGATGACTTCTGTTTGGCGAGTGAATCCAGGATCGAAAGCGCAGCGTCGTTGAGTTGCCTGTCCCCAAGCGCGATGGGGAGGGCTGCAATTAGCGCGCGGCCATTGCTTTCATCTGGCGGGAGTTCACCAAGCAACTCGGCCGCGGTGGCGCGCACAAGGACGTCTTTGGCGGACAAGCGCGCTCGCATCCTTTCGGCAGTATCGGGCTGTTTGCATGCTGCGTAAGCACGCATGAAATCCGGCTGGGCCAACGTTGGGACAGGAATCGTAATAACGCCATAGACTCTATCTTTCCTGGCAACTTGGGGACGGACCGCATTCCGTTGTTGAGTATCGGGCGAAATCCTCTGGCGGAGGATCCGGATCGACTCATTTCTAATGCTTGCATCCAGCATTGGATCGCCGGTTTTTACATTCGCGAGTTCGGCGGCTCCCTGAGCTAACGCCGACCACACCTGCCAGTTTGTATTTAAGCCCGGGGTTTGCTGCAAAGAGATTGAATAAAGCTGAGGCGCAACACGGGCCTTTGCGATTTCCACTTCAGGTGCGGTTTGATCGACTACAGCAGAAAGTGCGTTCAGGAAATCAAGCACGCTCTTCGATTGAGTATTGAATTCAATGCGACCAAGAGCCGTTGCGATTTCCAGTAGTTCATTGATTTGAACGGGCCTCGCGTCGGCTACGTCTCGCCCGGTTCTTGGAGGCAGGAGCCGGTTCCCTTGCTGCACAAGTGACTCGGTAGCTTGCGCGTTCTTCAGCGTTGCTAGTGAGCGAATCGCACTGACACGAACGCGCGGATCCGTGTCCACAACCGCACGATCCAGTAGACCATCGAATGCTGCTTTGTATTCCGTCGCACCCAGCACGCGCGCGGCATTTGCCCGCACAATCGGATCAGGATCAGTCATTAGAAGTTTGCGAAGTTGTTCGTTGCCATCGTTTGCCTTGAGACGGGCGAGCGTGTTTCCGGCGTCAGCCCTTACGCGTGAATCCGGATGAGAAAGAAACTGCGCGACGACTTTGCCGGCGCCATCCGGTCGAGCACGCAACACCGCGGTGAGTCCAAACAGGATCGTGTCGCTGTTCGGATTCATGCGCTGATCCTCTAACGCCAGCGTCTCCAGAATCTCTTTACCTAACTGTCTCTTGCGCGCTTCCTCTGTCGTCGGCAACGCGGCTACGATCTTTCCTAGCGCTTCCACGGCGCGCGCTTTGACGGCTGGCGCTGTCGTCCTCTTGAGTTCCGCAGTTAGCGCGTCTGCAGCGTCTGCTGACTCAATTTCACCAAGCGCAAACGCGGCCATCGCACGCACGTCATATTGCTGATCGCTCTGGAGTAACGAGACGAGCGGCAACACTGCTTGCGGGTCGCCGATACGTCCTGCCGCTAGTGCTGCGCGCGCTCGTATTGTCGCGCCGCTGTTGGACATGAGACCTATCAAGTCTTTATCCCAACGGCGTTCGTCCTCGGCCCGAACGATCTGCAGCATCACATTCTGTGGGATTGTTGTAGCCGGGATTCCTCGCCCTGACGCACTCGTACCCTGCTGGGCAGCAGCGGTCGCTACGAGAGTCAGAACCGAGACCAGGATAGCGAAGCACGGGATGAGACGGATGGTTTGTTTAAGCGTGAAAGGGTTCATCGATGATGACTGAGTGCTGAAACCGGAGCCTTTTTATTAGCTTACTCCGCTCTTTGGGGGCGTACTGCAGTATGTATCGACGAGACGCCCAGGGCATGTCAAGGGGAGGCATGTTTCGATTTCAAGGTTGCAGTTCCAAGTTTCAAGGCCGAGTTAGAGTTCGAGCTTCGAATATAAACTTCCCAAGCCCCAAGTTGGAAGCGTCCAGGATTCAACTTGAACTCCGTTCCCCTTTTCCCTTTTCCCTTTTTTTCCTTCTCCCCCGTTCCCTCGGTTGTTCAAGACAAAAGGCGCCCGCTCGATCTCGAGCTAAGCGCCTTTCGGTTTCTCAAATGAACTACGGAGTTAGTTCGCCATTTTTGAAGCTGGCGCCATTTCCGACGGCTTCGGCGCAACACTACTCGGTACGTCAGCCGTCTTGGAGGGAGCGTCGATCCCGTTAGGCCGAATGCCGGTGGTGTCCAGAGGTCTAACGTCTTGCACTTTCTTTTCTTCCGTGGCCTTGCCGAGCGCGGCATTCATCTGCAACATCTTACAACTGCCCTCAAAGATGCCGCCCTGTTCGATCACCAGAGAAGGTGTTTGGATGTTTCCGTTAACTTTCGCCGCCCGACCCAGCTCCAGTCTCTGCGAGGCTATAATGTCTCCATTAATAGTGCCGTGAATAACTGCTATTGCAACCTCGATATTGGCGTCGACCTTGCCATTCGCGCCAACAATCAGGGTACCGCTGGTGGAGCTGATTCGGCCAGACAAATGTCCATCAACACGCAGCATCGCTTTGAATGACGCCTCACCGGTCAGTTCAGTGCCACCACCGACAAAACCACTCAACGTACCTTCCTTAATCTCGCGAGCAAGCGTTTCACTTTCCGTCATCGCCTTTCCCGGCGTGTTGGCAACTCCTGACTCGGGTGCTGCACCTTGCGACGAATACGTCCGGGGAGTAGAGAAGGCCGAAGCATCCTGGCGTTCGTTAGTATGTTCCTCGTCCTGCTGATCCTTTGGATTTTTTCCTATCCTAAGCATTATTAACCTCCGTAAGTTGCGGGCAAGGTAGTTTAGTTACAGGTGCCATCGGGGTCGGTAAAGCAACAAAACGACGCGCTTGCCTTCCTGTATTGGATTGTTTGCTAGCTTTTGGCGGCTAGCCCGAGTGGTCGTCCGCTCACAAGCGGGGAATTCATAATAGACAAACTGAGACGCTGCTGTCTAGCCTGTAATGAAAATGTAATCCGTCATTTAGCAGACGATTGTGTGCGGACATCACGGCGCTAACCTGCAATTTGCTTAGCGGCGAGCATGGTACACAAACCTTCGAAGATTGCGCCGTTCTTGATCTCGATCGAGCGTGTCCAGATATTTCCATGGATTTTGGCACTCGGACCGATTTCTACTCGCTCGTGAGCGACAATATCTCCATTGACTGTTCCGTTGATAATCGCAACACCGACGTCCACGTTAGCTGCAACAATCGCACTGACATCGACGATCAATGTCCCCTTCTGGGAGTAAACCGTCCCGGCAATATGGCCGTTGACACGCACCATGTTTCGAAAACTCACCTCGCCCGAAAACTCCGGCTCCTTAGAAAACGATTTCGAGCGTTGCCGGACGCTGAGACTTCCTCCACTTGCAGCCATTTGACCGGTGACCGTGCCGTCCAACCGGAGCGTGCCGCAATACTGGGCTTCTCCTGTGATTACTGGGAGTTTCGTCTGGCAGTTCCTCGCTTCTACGGTTGGTGGGGTGATTATTGGCCGCGCGCTCGCCGGGCGAGACGCGGGGGTCTGGTGAAGCAGGTGCTCAGACATCGTCTCAGCAGAGCGCGCGGTGCCTTGCGCCGCTCCGGCCGTTGACGCACTCGTGTGGGTGGTTGTGTTTGGTTTCCGCTTAACGTCGAACATAGTCGCTGCTCTTGTCGAGACTGTTCCTGGGATCCCGATAGTACCGATACCGCTGGTTTTAATTTTTCGGGAGAGCTGGGAAAAGCACTCTAGCTGGGAGCCGATTTGAAGGCTGCAGAAAGCGCAGACACCTTGAATGTCCAGCAAGGTAACACGAACGGGAGCGGTCAAACAATGCTTTTTGGGCCATCGTACCTTCGGTTCAAGGCTCTGTCGTCTGCCATTAGCTGCGTTGTCAATCAAAGACCTGACGTGGCATCCTCAAGAAGGAACCACTATCGGTTTGGGAGCAATGAGATGCCCGTAGAGGACAAGACCAAAACAAGACTGCTGCGCCGGATGGGTGAAGCAATTGATGACTTTGGGATGATTCAGGAGGGCGACCGGATCATGGTCTGCCTCTCAGGCGGCAAAGACAGCTATACGATGCTTCATCTGCTGCGGGATCTGCAGAAACGCGCGCCTGTGAAGTTTGAACTCCTCGCTGTAAACCTGGATCAGAAACAGCCGGGATTTCCTGCGCACGTTCTTCCTGAATATCTGTCCGCCTCTGGCGTGCCGTTTCGAATTATCGAAGAGGACACCTATTCAATCGTTAAGCGTCTGGTGCCTGAAGGCAAAACGTTCTGTGCGGTTTGCTCGCGGCTGCGCAGGGGGATCCTCTATAACGTCGCGGTCCAGGAAGGCTGCACGAAGATAGCGCTCGGCCATCACGCCGATGACATCATCGCCACGTTTCTATTGAACATCTTCTACGGCGGCACCCTGAAAACCATGCCGCCTGTCTTGCGCTCCACTGATGGACGAAACACGGTGATTCGACCGCTGTCTTATTGTCATGAAGCAGATATCGCGGAGTTTGCCAGAGCGCGCGCGTTTCCGATCATTCCCTGTGACCTCTGCGGCTCGCAAACAAATCTGAAACGCGCTCGCATGCAGCGCTTGCTCGTTGAACTGGAAAAAGAAATTCCGCACATTCGTGGGTCGTTGTCATCGGCGCTTGGCAATGCCGTTCCTTCTCACCTGCTTGATCGCCAGTTGTTTGATTTCAAGAAACTAACTGCCGCCACAGGTGATGTTGAGGCCGAGCTCGATCTTGCCGTAGGTCACACGGACGAATGGCTCAGCCCTTCACTGGTTTCCATTATGTGACCTTGCGAGGGATACAATTTTTCGGCCTTGAATGTTTATGCCAGCAGGCAAGAAAAGCTTTGAACTGAGCCTCAGCGATTTCCCTCCGTACACTGTCACCGAGTACAGCACGCTAGTTTGTCTCGCCTGTATCTTCGACATCTTCACGCGCCAGTTTGGTATGGCGCCACGCACGGCTTATTCGGAGATCAGGCGCTACGCTCCGACAATCGAGGAACTCGTAGGTGCGCAAGCAGTGCGTCCCTTCTTTGACAGCCAGGAAAAGAACCCACACTGTCCCCATTGCAATGCGGCAAAACGCTGGCACGCGCGCCTCGATACAACTCGAATTGTTGGAGGGAAGACAACCGATACGGCGCGACGCAAACTGTTAAAGTCTCTGCCGAAAACAGGAGAACAGTTTCAGCTTGTTGAAATAAAGTCAGATCGACGCGCAGTTCTCTTCGACTGGCTGGAGACGCAGCGCGAGCGACTCGATCCCACCGATGATGACTGGCTCATCCTGGTAACACGCGCGTTTCTGGAACGACGTGAGCCCGCGACAGACTGGACGACAGCCTTCGACAAACTGCGACAGATTCGCGGGTCGAGTCGACTAAAGGAAGGTTGGGAACGAGACGGCTCGAGGCTTTTCCTCGCGCCGTCCGTCTATAACGAGGCCTTGCTTGTTCAGTATTTGCTGAGCCGTTCACAGACTCACGGGGGGCAAACCATGGCAGGTCGGCTGACGTTTTTGGAACTGATTCGCCGCCTGCGTAAAGCTGGTTACCTTGAGTCGCCGGTCAGTGGTGAGCGCGATCAATCTGAGATGCTTGAGCTGTTGGTCGAGAAACTCGCCGGTGGGCCCGGCATCATCAAGTTACATTTCATCATCGACCGGCGTGATTTTCTGCAGCAAGTGAAAACTGTCTACGCTCGTTATGCTGTCTGACAATCGAGCTTAGGGTTTTGCCGGTGTCTTGTACTTGTCGATCATCGCCTGCATTCCTTCAGTCGACCCTTTATGACGGTACTGGTAGTAAGCAGTCAGGTCCTGCAGGACTTGGTCGTGAAGCTGCTTATACTCCGCCCTCCCCGCCGACATGCCGAGTGAACGAGCCCAGTATTCGATCACCTTGTCCATCATCTCAGTAGCCTTAACCAATGTCGCTGCCTTGTCGGCTCCTTCCGGCATCGTGCGGTATTTCTCGGCCATCTTCTGATAATCGTCGTTATAGATGCTGCCGAGGAAAAAGTAGCTGATGGGCTCGTCAGGCTTGAGTGCAATCGACTTTTCCAATCGTGCTTTTGCTTCCGCAGAATTGCTGCTGACGAGTGCAAGGACGCCCAACTCCTGATACAACTCCGGAAGCATCGCAGTGCGTCTGGCCCAGGTGGCATCGTCCATGCTGACCGGTTTTTTATTGGCTTCGATCAGTTCGACCGCCTTAAGACCGTATTGCTGACTCTGCACGACATACTTTCCATTCTGCTTCTTCGCTTCTTCGGCGCCTGCAATCGTCAACATAGTTAAGACCCCGACGTTCTCCGGTTGCTTACTCAGAACCGTCGCCCCAAGGCTAAAGGCCTCATCCGTTCTTTTCGCTCCCAGATATGCATCGACAGCCAGCGGCTGAACGAGTTCCAACTCCTTCGGCTCCGTAAAAGTCTTTTGCAGTTGTTCTGCAAGCGTTGCTTTTTGCGTTGCATCGGTCATCTGATCGATTTCAGTAGCCAGGTAGTGAACCACTTCGGGCCGCAGCGTGCTCTTCGGATACTTTTTTACGAAAGCTTCCGCGGCTGCGAGTTTGGCCGCGCGATCTGGAGCGGCCTTGATCGCATCCACCGCTTTCACCTCAGCCTCTTTGGCTTGCGCGGCATAAGCGTTTGAGTGGGCCAAGCCAACTGAGACGAAACACATTGCGAGCAAGCAAGCAGCCGTGAGCTGTTGCCATTGGAAAAATCTGGATTCCATTAGTTTCACCTGTTGCAGAAGAATTCGGCAGATTTGGGAGACATTGGACAGCGAGATATTGCTTGAGGAAAACACTCTTTGCAAGTCGTAAAACTCCAGAGACAACAAATCGTGACGCTAGCTCTTTAACCGAGGCTTGCGATGATAGTGATGCGTCACGGGACGGCGCCGGCCCAGGCCAATCGCGTTGCGCGAAATGATCAACGTGGGCGGCAACTGGCGTCGCTTGAATTCGTTCGCCGGCGATTCAACCTTGTTCAGGATGTCATACACGAGAGCCGTCTCGTTGCCCATGGCGATGATCTCATCCGGAGTCGCCTTCTGTTCAAAATACATTCGCAGGATCGGATCGAGCTGATCGTAGGGAGGCAGCGACTGATCATCAAACTGTCCGGGAGCCAGTTCCGCCGAAGGTCGTTTCGAAATAATAGATGAGGGAATGACTTCGCTCGAACGATTGAAATAATGAGCGAGTGCATAGACTTCGGTTTTCAAAACGTCTCCGATAACCGCCAGGCCGCCATTGGTATCGCCGTAAAGAGTGCAGTAGCCAAGCGCCAGTTCTGATTTGTTCCCGGTTGACAGGAGCAATCGATTCTCGGCGTTGGAAATGCTCATCAGAATATTGCCACGCAGTCGCGACTGCAGATTCTCCGCGGCA
Organism: bacterium; assembly: GCA_040005515.1. Taxonomy (GTDB): domain Bacteria; phylum Acidobacteriota; class Blastocatellia; order Pyrinomonadales; family Pyrinomonadaceae; genus PSRF01. Next base: position 2,516 of record JBDTYQ010000003.1, on the reverse strand, counting down.
AGCGAACTCTTTCCGGAGCCTGGCGCAGTAAGCTCCAGTTGTTTCAGCAACAGTTGAAACGCTTCCGAGATCGGTCTCTCAATCGTTTTCATTCCGAGCAGCCGTCCCAATTCAACCGAGTCGTCGATGCTGGAGCGCGACGAATAAGGCGAGGGCATCATTACCGCCAGAACATTTTCAGCGCCAAGCGCTTCACACGCGAGCGCTGCGACTAGTGCCGAATCGATACCCCCGGAGAGACCGAGCACAGCAGTCTTGAAACCATTCTTGTGAGCGTAATCACGAATGCCCAGCACCAACGCATCGTGCACCGTCTCGATATCATCACCGGGCAAACATCGCTCGTCGCGCACGCCGCATTCAAGGTCTACGGTGCCGATAAACTCTTCGAACGGAGGCGCCTGCAGAATGATCTTGCCGTTACAGTCAGCGACGATGCTCGCGCCGTCAAAGATGATCCCGTCGTTGCCGCCAATCAGGTTTACGAACACGATAGGAATGTTGGCAGCCTTCGCGCGATGCGAGACCATCGCGCAGCGCTGGCCCATCTTTCCCTTATTGAAAGGCGACGCGTTGATCGAGACGAGCACATTCGCCCCCAGGTTGATTAGTTCGTCAGCCGGATCGTGCGGGTACAGGCGGTCCTTCCAAAAGGTTTTATCGTTCCAGAAATCTTCGCAGACAGCGATGCCCACCTCGCAGTTGCTCAGCGAAAAGAGATGCCGCTCAGGCGCGGCCTCGAAGTAGCGCGGATCATCAAAGACGTCGTATTCCGGAAGCAACGTCTTGTCTGCGAAACCAAGTAATTTCTTGTCGCGGATAATCGCGGCTGAGTTGTAGAGTTGGCGGCCAGTGGGACGTCCGGTTGGCCTCACAGTTCCGACAATCGCAGTCAGTCCTTCGGTCGCGGCGATGATCTGATCGAGCGGATCGAGAGCATGACAGTTAACATCGCGGTCAAGAAACCAGTCGAGCGAGGTGTATCCCTGGATGCTGACCTCAGGGAAAACGACCAGGTCCGAGCGGTCCTTCCTGCCCTGCTCCAGCGCGCGGATGATGCTTGCGGTATTGGCCTCGTAGTCGCCATTGATGGTGTTGATCTGTCCGATAGTTACGCGCATCTGTTTCGAGCTTTGAACTTTGAGCTTGGTTCTTGATTCTTTGGACTTTGGACTTGGGACTTGTGGTTGCCTTCTGCCTTCTGCCTTCTGCCTTCTGCCTTCTTTCAACAGATCGTGCACATTTCCAGGAGAAATCGCAAACGGCTGCGCTTCGATGAAAGTCTCACGTGTTGAGTGCGACTTCGGCTGCCAGGGAGAGGATTGTTATTTACTTCGAACAGGTCCGCGCGTAAGACATTTGTGAGAGATAATCGGCGGAATTTTGCCAGAGCTGTGCGGGCTGCGTTATATTATTTCCCCAGCGCGGAGGGGTCGCATAATGGTAGTGCAGCGGTCTTGAAAACCGCCGGCCGAAAGGCTATGCAGGTTCGACTCCTGTCCCCTCCGCCATTTCTTAGTGACTTCTTACACTCACGTTTCTGTATAGCGCAAATCGACTCAACGTCGCCAAATGGCCGACGCCGCATAATGCAAGCGGACAACCAACTCCCGGCCCACTTGGACCAGGGGGCAACTCTTCCGAGGCACTTGTGAGTCTGGTTTTATTCAGCTTTACTGCATTGAGGTGAGGGCTTTCAGTTGTTACGATGGTAGCGTTTCCCGTGCATACTAATTTACTACTTGCGGAGCTCAAGTGATTCGTCTCGGCATCCACCCCACAGCGCTCGTCTCGCTTGCAATGCTGCTTCAGGAAAGCCGGTTGAAGCGTGCCTGGGATTTCGTCGACCAGAAGTTCACGGTCGGGAACATCGAGGTTTCGGTCTCAAGCCTCGCCATCGGCATTATTGTCTTAATGAGTGCGGTCTTGATCGCGCGCTTTGTCAGTTCCCTTCTCCAACGCCGTATCGCTACTCGGGCGAACCTTGATCCCGGTCTGCGTTACACGATCGCGCGTCTCGTCAACTACTTCCTTGTCACCGTAGGTTTCCTGATTGCACTCAAGCAGGCATTCGGCCTGGACCTTACCTCGATTGCCGTGGTCTTTACTGCGCTGTCGGTTGGGATCGGGTTCGGTTTGCAGTCCATCGCCGCCGACATCGCGTCCGGCTTCATTCTGCTTTTTGAACGCCCCATCAGGATCGGCGACCGCATCACCATCGGCGAGGACGAAGGTGACGTGCAAAGCATCAACCTACGAACTACGATCGTAACTACCAACGATCGTATTTCGATCATCGTGCCCAATTCCAGGCTTGTCAGCCAGAGAGTGATCAACTGGTCCTATGGTGATCCACGCGCGCGCATCGCCATTCCGGTAGGTGTTGCTTACAGTGCCGATGTGCAACTCGTAACCAGGACCCTGATTGAAGCCGCTCAAGATGTCGACAATGTCCTGAGCGATCCGTCGCCGCAAGTTCAGTTTCTAAAGTTTGGTGATTACTCGCTCGACTTTCG
>JBDTYQ010000002.1:0-106388 GCA_040005515.1 bacterium | reverse complement strand
CGTGAAGAGTTGGTCGAGCTGTTGAGCCAGGCGGTTAGTCGGGAATCGTAAGTCGGGAATCGTAAGTCGTGACTCGGGAATCGTGAATGCCGATGTATGAAGGCGGAGCGGGTTGTTGTGTCGCAACGATCTAAGTGCATGCGTTTGGGCGAGAGTGAATACGTTTGTTGGCGAGTGCGTTTGAAGAAGTAGGTTTGAGGGAGCGCCTTTCGGGCTGGTTTACTTCAAACGCCAAATAGCGCAACCTAGTCCCGATTCCAATTTGTAATTCACGGTTCCCGATTCACGATTCACGAAAAAAGAGGAGCACAAGAGATGCCACACGAAGCACTCGGCATGGTTGAAACGAAAGGTTTAGTGGCGATGATTGAAGCTGCGGACGCGATGGTTAAGGCCGCGAACGTCACACTCATCGGATATGAAAAGATTGGTGCAGGTTTCGTCACTGCAATTGTTCGCGGCGACGTGGCTGCTGTGAAAGCTGCAACTGATGCCGGGGCTGCGGCTGCTCGACGGGTAGGGGAATTGGTCAGCGTCCATGTCATTCCGCGTCCTCATGGGAGCGTTGATGACGCCCTTCCCATCGGTAACCGCGGCTAGCATGATCATCGCGCGTATTCTCGGCACCGTCGTCTCCACGCAAAAGGATGAGCGGCTGCTCGGGAAAAAACTAATCATTGTTCGCCCTTTGAATGTTGACGGCACGGACACGACTGGATACGTCGTGGCTGTCGATACCGTCGGCGCCGGCTTTCATGAACGAGTCCTCGTCGTAGCGGGGTCAAGCGCGCGGCTTGCGCAGGGAATGAAAGACGCGCCCGTTGATGCGGCAATCGTCGGCGTGATCGATACCGTGGATATCACACCGGATTAGTCGAACGCCCAATGTCCAAAGTCCAAGGCCTGTTTCGCAGAAGACATTGGACCTTGGACGTTAAACTTTGGACTTATCGCAATGCAGCTTGCTCGTGTCATCGGCACTGTCGTCGCTACGGTTAAGAACGAGTCGCTCGAAGGACGGAAACTTCTCATCGTGCAAACGCTGAATAAGGATTTGGAGCCTTCGGGGAAACCGCTCGTGGCTGTTGACTCGGTGGGCGCCGGGATCGGAGAACTCGTTTTCTGGTGCCGTGGCAAAGAGGCAAGCTTTCCCTTCAAACGAGAAGACACCCCGACGGATTGCACGATCATTGGTATTGTCGATTCTGACGCGCACGTTTCGCGAGGGTCGAAACCGACAGGAACACTCGAATGATCCTGGCACGCGTCTTAGGCAATGTCGTCGCCACCCAAAAGAATCATCGCTACGACAATGCGAGTGTGATGCTTTGCCAGCAAATCGATCTCGAGGGCGAAGAGACTGCGATGACCATTCTTGCTTTGAACGCGGTTGACGCCGGGGTAGGCGACACGGTCTTGATCGTACAGGAAGGATGGAGCGCTTCGACGGCAGCGACGGGAAAGGCCGGTGCCGCGATCGATTCAGCAATAATCGGCGTAGTCGATTACATCGATCTCTTGAAGGACGAGTAAGACAGACATTCCTGTCTGTCAGTTGAGCAGATTCAGAGAAAGACAGGCAGGAATGCCCTCCTACAAAATGAGCACCGAAGTCGAACAGGCTAGAATCATCGCTGAGAGAATCGCCAGACGTGTGTCAGGCGGGACTTCAAATCAGTCGGGTTCGAATGTCGCACAAGGCTCCGAACTCAGTGCTGAACTCGCAGCGATGCGATCAGGTCTGGGCGAACTACAAAAGCGACTGGCACAGATAGAAACGAAGATTCGACCGACCAACGCTGCGAGTGATCGTGCCGAACCCGAGTTCAATTCTCAAATGAGCGAACGGCCGGCTCCGTTGATGCACTCGCCCTGGCTGGCGGGAGTGAATGCCACAACCTCGCATCCCAGCTTTGAAAAGTTTGGCGTCGAGGAGGCGGTTGTCTCCGAGATGGTTGATTACTTCGAAAAAGAAAAGACCTGCAGCGTCGAACCCGGTGGGAAACCGTGCGACCACTGCGCAATGTGTAGTTCCAGAGGCTTCTAGCAGGCACCGCTCTCGTACATCGCGACACTAAGAAAGGCCGCCCCACAGAGGCGGCCTTTCAATTTGTAAACGCCGATCACGCGAGCGGTTACTTGCTTGGTGACGGAGCAGGATTGTTGCGCAGCGAGTTTGAATCGATCTTCGGAACCTGTGTCGCTCCTTCTTCCGCTTTGAAGTAAGGCTCTTCCTTGAAGCCAAACAGCTTCGCGGAAATCACTGTAGGGAAACGCGCGCGAGTGGTGTTGTAGTCCTGCACCCCATCGTTGTAGTCCTTGCGCGCCGTCGCGATGCGATTTTCAGTGCCCACCACTTCGTCCTGGAGCTTTAAGAAGTTTTGGTTCGATTGCAACTGCGGATAGTTCTCCTGCAACACAAGCAGTCGTCCGATCGTGCCGCCGAAGCTGTTCGCCGCATCAATCACGGCCTGCTTCTGTTCAGGACTCTTATCGCCGCCTTCGCCGGTCGGCGCTTGTTGTGTGGCGTTCAAAAGTTTGGAGCGCGCTTCAGCAATCTTGCCGAAGACTTCCTGCTCCTGGACGCCAGCTAGCTTCGCCGCCTCGACGAGATTGTTAAGCAGGTCGCCGCGCCTTTGCAATTGGGTCTCCACGTTGGCCCATTTCGCTTTGACGTTCTGTTGCTTAGTTGTAAGTGTGTTATAGCCACAACCGCTGGCCGTCAGTGCTACGAACACGACGACGGTGAGCAGCAATGCGCGTTGATGTTTCATGTTTGATCTCCTGCTTACTTCTTCAATCAAGTTAGGGGGCTAGCGGCCTTACCGCAATAATTCATTCTTGCTCGCGTCCTAAACGCGGGCTTCGTCGACTACTTCAATCACCGTTTCGATCTGTGCCATGTAAGCAGCACACAAATCGTTTGCCTCTTGATCTGTTGCGGGCCTTTCACCGGTCGTTCGGAGAGTAAAGATCCTCTCAAACGGTTCGCCGTCGAGTTTCAATAATCGCACTGTGGCGCGGACGCAGTCTGTTTTGGCCACCGGCGCTTCCTGACCGTGCAGCGCGAGTACCGCACGGAAGAGCGACGCAAAGCTCACCAGGCTGTCGCTCATCAAATCGCAGAGCTTAGCGATCGAAACTGAAGCCGGGATATAAAGCCGGCGCAGTTGAATCAGTTTGCTGCGGAGTTCGTACTCAGTCTGGTGACGCAGGTTCGTGTTTGAGAGCGTAACGTACTCAAAGGGATCTCTGCCGAAAAGCACAACGCGCGCGTTTGCCATCTGCTGAAACTCGATGGGAAATACGTCGGCTGCGTCGGATAGTTCCTCGACCGTGAAATACACGGGCAAAGGGTGGCCCAGCCGTTGCCACTCTCTCATCGGAGCCTGGGCCTGCCGCAGATCCTCCGGAGTAATCCGATTGAGAGCGATCAGCAGATTGTAGTCAGAACGCAGCTCGATGTTGTCGCCGGCTGCCGCGGAGCCGTAGAGCACTACGGAGGCGAGGTTATCGCCATGCGTAGCCCTCAGGTCTTTGATCAGACCATTAAGCGCTTCCTGAACGATTGTTTTTGGCATTAATGTTTTTAGTTCGCTCGAATACTAGCAGACGTTTGACAACGACCATAAGACGGTTAGTGTGGCTGCCCGCTGCTACCAACTGCCACCGGCACCGCCTCCGCCGGCGCTTCCCCCGCCAAAACCGCCACCAAAACCACCACCACCGAACCCACCGCCTCCGCCACCAAAGCCACCTCCGCCGCCGCCGAAGCCACCTCCGCCCCAACCGCTGCTTGAACTACCCCAGCCGCGTCCCCCGCTGTTTAGAAGCGACCCTAGCAGGAACATGTTGAGACAGCCGCCACCGCCGCCGCGACCGCCTCGTCTCGATGAAGAGAGCACAAGAATGATTATGCCGAGAATGATAATCATGGTGCAACACGAACTTGAAAGGCCTCCCGCGCGCGGGTTCGCGCCCGTAACCGGTTGCGTGGGCGCTTCGCGTTGGGCGTAACGCTGATCGATTCCTTCCACGGTGAAGCCACGCTTTTCTGCAAGTGTAGCCACGTACGCCTGGACAGTCTCTGAAATGCCGGCGCTGTAATTGCCCTCTTTGAATCGCGGTACCAGGCGCTCTCGCTGAATCGCTCCGACTACGCCGTCGTTAAGATCGCCCTCAAGGTGGTAACCAACCTGCGTGTAGTACTTCCGATCATTTACGGCAATCATTAACAGAAACCCGTCATTCGTCTTTGTTCCGATACCCCAACACCGATAGACGGCGAGGGAATAGTCAAAAATATCCTGATCGCCAGTGGTGTCGACGGTAACAACACCGAACTCGATATCAGCCCGCTCTTTGAGATTCAGGTAAATAGATTCCAGCTTTTGTTTCGTTGCTGCGTCGATCACGTGAGCGTTGTCGACGATCGGCGTGAAGGGTTGAGGAAGAGGAACAGGACACTGAGCGGTGGTTTGCGCGCGCACTTCGTTCACACGCACTAGTCCAAAAACGCCCAGCCAGAGGCCGAACGCGATCAATAGGAAAGGCTGTCGGAAACGAGGTATGAAGACTGATTTACAGAACATTATGAGACGAGCAAAACAAATGTCACGTTAACCCTCGATTAATTTATGCAATAGATAGAATAAAGCCACCCCTACAAAAACGACGATGGAGACCGTAGGGTTCCTTTCTTCGTTGTGATTGACTTCAGGAATCAAGTCACTGGCAGCCACGTAAAGTGTCACGCCGGCGGAAAAAGGTAGGGCATACGCGATTGCTGAATCAACTTTGGTCTGCAGCAAGGCGACCGCGATCACCCCTGCAAGCGTAGCCGCTCCGATCGCACTCGTCGCGAGTAGCGCCTTCTTTGCCGAACGACCTGAAGCCAACATGATTGAAGCCACAGTGAACCCCTCCGGCATCTTGTGCAAGAGGATTGCAATGAAGACCAGTAAGCCGACGCGGAAACTCACGAGGAAAGCGGCAGCAATCGAAACCCCATCGAAGAAGGTATGAATTACGAGTCCACCCACCGCGGTGTAAGCCGCTGAGGGCTTCATGAAAGACTCTGGATGGGTTTCCGCACCGAAGTGAAAGTGCGGAGCGATGGTGTGCTCGAAGAGCTGGATCACCAGGTAACCAGCCAGTAACAACGTCATTGCGCCGACTATCGATTCAGCGGCCCTCGCGCCGCCGGCGTTGTTCACTGTCCAGATGCTGACTGTCTCAGGAAGGATCTCGATGAAGATCGCGGCGAGCATGAAGCCTGCCCCAAGGGCGACGAGGTACTTCAGAAAGCGCTCTCCAAAGCGGTGAGCGCCGGCTTTAATGAGCGCCAGCCCGCCAACCAGGTTTGCTCCAGCGGCCAAGACGCCAAAAAAGAGAAGTTCGGGTAGTCGTCCGAAGCTTTGCTCCATTCAGATGCTACTCATTCGACGAAGATGAAGGAATGACACGGCGGGCCAATATACAACATGAGTTCAGGGTTGGCTATTTAGGCGCACGAGAGGCGATCACTATGCTCTGGCTGTGGCTCGAACATGTTGGGAAAAAACAATATCGCCCGGATCTTTGGTATTGACAGTAAAAATCCACGAGCGTAGTATCCGACTCGGGTGGTCAAAAGTGGTCGGTAGTGGTCCAAATGTTTTTAACGACTGGCCATTTTGCTACTTTTCCTGTTAAGCAGGCCACCCACCAATTCTACCGATGATAGGTCAACGAGATGCTGCGGGGGAACTACACGGCCCGAATAGACGTCAAGGGTCGGCTAAAGGTGCCGACTCCCTTTCGTCGCCTAATCGACGAAAAGCACGGAGGCGAGTTTTACATCACGAGTCTGACGGGCGACAACGTTCGCATCTACCCCTTGCCCGAATGGGAATCGATTGAGCAACGCCTCTCTCTCTTGCCCACGATGGACCCGGCGCGGCGCAAGTTCCTTGATAGAACAAATTACTACGGTCAGCAAGCGACGATTGACGGGCAGGGCCGGGTGTTGATTCATCCGTTGCTGCGAAAGAGCGCTGAGGTTGTGGGCGACGTCGCCGTGCTCGGATACCTGACTTACCTTGAGGTTTGGGAACTCGATAAGTTCAAGCAGCGCATGCTCTCCGATCCTTACACAGAGGAAGACGAGGCAGCGATCGCGAGACTGGGGATTTAGTAGGTAATCGCGAATCGGAAATCGTGAATGGCAAGAACGGACGGAAAGAGTTGCGACTGGCGATTGCTCATTTACAGCTCGATTCAAGATTTACGGCTAACGATTGACGATTTACGAACCAAGAGTTCTTTGAACAAGATCACGGGGCGGTGGTGATGGCTGCGCCTTTGGGGGGCAAAGGCGCGCCCCATCGCCCCGTGTTGCTCGCAGAGACGATCCACTTCCTCGCACCGGAGCGGGGCGGTCTCTATGTCGACTGCACGTTGGGTCTTGGTGGCCACAGCGAAGCGATCCTGGAGTCGCCCGGTGACGCCCGCGTCATCGGGATTGACCTGGATAGTGCAGCACTCAGCTTTGCTAGCGAAAGGCTTGCTCGTTTTGGAGAGCGTTTCCGGCCGGTACAAGCAAACTTTCGCGAGATCGGTTCGGTTCTGAATCGTCTCGGCGCGCACCATGCGAACGGAGTGTTAGCCGATCTCGGCGTTTCGTCGTTGCAGTTTGATTCACCCGAGCGAGGATTCAGTTTCCGCTGGGATGCGCCGCTCGACATGCGGATGAGCGCAAGCGGAAACGACGAAACTGCCGCCGACCTCTTACGTCATCTGCCCGAAGCAGAGATAGCGCGAATCATTTTTGAGTACGGTGAGGAGCGGCGATCTCGCCGCATCGCCAAGTGGATTGTCGAGAGTCGCGAACAAGGGAAGCCGATTGAAACGACCAAAGCGTTGGCCGAGCTGGTGCAACGCGCAGCCGGCTACGGCAAGACCAAGGGGATCCATCCGGCAACACGGACCTTCCAGGCCTTACGCATCGCAGTAAACAGCGAGCTCGCGGGACTGGACCAGTTCGTCGCCAACGCTATCGATCTTTTACAACCGGACGGCAGATTCGTAGCAATCAGTTTCCATTCGCTTGAGGATCGCGTCCTCAAGCAGGAGCTGCGCAGGCTTTCAGGTTATTGCCAATGCCCGCCACGCGTTCCTATCTGTTCCTGCGGCGCGAAGAAAGCGGTGGAACTATTGACCCGGCGTCCGGTGGTCCCAGGTGAAACTGAATTGGCCGAGAATCCGCGCGCTCGAAGTGCCAAGTTGCGCGCTTGCCGGAAGCTGATTCAAGTTTCACAAGAGTGAGCTCGTTCCTTAAAGAAGCCCCAGAGACGCCCGGAAGATCCGTTACTGGAGATCGAAACATGCAGAGACTCCCTCTCAAACAACGCTACTCAGACGTCTACCGTGAACGCGACCGCCGCGCACTTTCTCGTCTGGGGCTGCAACTGTGCTGCGCCCTGGCCCTCGCCGGGGGCTTCGTCTTTGCCGCGCGGCAGCATTTCGCCGCCGTTCAGTATGGTTATGCAAGCGAGACTTTACGCAGTGAGCGGCAACAGTTATTCGAGGAGCAGCAGCGACTGCTTCTGGAGAAGGAACGAGTTTCGACGCCTGCCCGGCTCGAGTTGGCAGCACGTCAATTAGGATTGAAGCCTTTGCAGCCCGGACAGATCGGAACGCAAAATCCGAATAGACCGAGCCAGCTTCCCATGGCCGCGGTTCTTATCCATCCTTCCGCTTCGTTCAATCGTTAGTTTCAGAACGCCAATCGCGGCGAAGTCGATCAAGGTTGGTGCTGTTCCCTCGCGGTACCTGTAGAAGGGGATCAATGTCGGCAATGTTGGCACGCCTTTCCGCTGAATCAAAATTTCGTCCTGACGCTTCAATTCGCCGCGCGCTTTTCGTCGCGGCGTTTGTCGTCTTTTGGATGGGTGTGATCAGTGTACGTCTCGTCTACCTGCAGGTCACCCAACACGATCACCTCGGGCATCGCGCGCGGAGTCAACAGCAAATAGAAGTCGAGACAAGCGCGCAACGGGGAGGACTACTCGACCGCCAGGACCGCGAACTGGCGCGCAGTATCAAGACCGATTCGATCTTCGTCGATCCAAAGAGCCTTGATGAGTCAGGCGATATCAAATGCACGGCGAATCGTTTGGCAGAGATTTTGCGACTCGAAGAGAAACCGCTCGTGCGACAAATCCAGGAGGCAAAAGAGAAGGGCAGTAGGTTCCTCTGGATCGCCCGGCGAGTTTCGTTTGAACAAGCTGAACAAGTCCGAGGCCTCGGTCTTCCCGGAGTGAACTTCCAGACGGAATCGAAGCGTTTCTATCCGAATGGTTCGCTTGCTGCTCATGTGCTGGGATTCGTTGGTGTAGATGGCGCGGGCCTCGCGGGCGTCGAACAGTTTCAGAACGAAAAGGTAAATGGCGAACCGGGCAAACTCTTCTTCGAGCGTGACTCCGACAAGAAGTCTTACGAGAGTTTTGAGCTGCCGGGGAAACCGGGTCAGACGATTGTGCTGACGATCGACCAGTCGATTCAGTATCGCGCGGAGCAGGCGCTTGATGCAGCAGTAATGCAATCTCGTGCTAAATCCGGCACGGCAATCGTCCTCGATCCGCGGACCGGTGAAATTCTGGCGCTAGCAAATGCGCCAACTTTCGATCCAAACAATCCGGGAGCAGCAAAGCCGGAAGCGCGAGCCAACTGGGCCTTGCAGAACATCTACGAGCCCGGCTCCACGTTCAAGATAATTTCTTTCTCCGCCGCAATCGAAAAAGGATTGGCCAGACCCGATGAGCGGATCGATTGTCAGATGGGCCAGATCACTGTCGCCGGAAGACTAGTGCATGATCATCATCCCTTCGGCAGTTTGACCGTCACTGAAGCTCTCGCGAAGTCGAGCAACGTCGCAGCAATCAAGCTCGGAATGCGAGTCGGTGACCCGGCGATGTACGATTACATCACTCGCTTCGGCTTTGGCGCACGGACCGGAATTGAGTTACCAGGAGAAACCGCTGGGTTGATTCGGCCGGTGAGTCGGTGGCAACCGTCGTCAATTGGTTCGATTGCGATTGGCCAGGAAGTTGGCGTGACACCCCTGCAGATGGTGGCTGCGTTCGGCGCTCTGGCAAATGACGGAGTGCGTATAGCGCCGCATCTCGTGCGCGAGATTCGCAGCGCCGCAGGGGCCACGCTATATCGTTCAAGTCCCGAACAGCACCGCGTGGTTAATGCGGAAACAGCGCGAGCGCTGCGCACCATGCTGGAGGGCGTAACGCTGAACGGTACGGCGAAGCTGGCCCAGTTGAACGGCTACAGCGCGGCAGGCAAGACCGGCACAGCACAGAAGATCGATCCTCGGACGCGGGCGTACTCGCATACCAAATATGTCGCTTCGTTCGTCGGGTTCGCGCCCGTTGAGAATCCGGCGATTGTAATCATCGTGGTGATTGATGAACCCGGCGGGTCGTATCACGGTGGTGACGTGGCAGCTCCAATTTTCCGACAAATTGCAGAACAGATCTTGCCCGATATGGGCATTGCACCCGATATCGAAATCAAGGGTTTGCCGACGCTTGTTGCGGAAGCGAAGCCGGATCAGGAAACGGTATCCAAGTCTCGCGAAGCGTTGGCCCGAACTGAAGACGCGCGACGCGCAACTCTTCCAAGCGTCGCGGGGCGCGACGGACGAGGCGGCGAAATCGTCTATGCACTCGCAACCAATAAGTCGATCTTGATGCCGGACCTCAGCGGACGCAGTGTTCGCGACGTGGTTCGCGTCTGCGCGCGTTTGGGAATGCAGCTGCAAGCGCTTGGCGAGGGACGGGTGACAAGACAGAACCCTCAGCCCGGAGCGGAAATAAGTTCTGGTCAGGTCGTCTATGCAGAGTTCGCCCGCGCCAACTGAGTTTGTACTCAGGGCAGAGTAGTCGTCGAACAGCACAGATTTTTGCCGACCAACTTACACACGGAGCCAACGATGATCCCCCAACGAACGCAGGGCCGCGAGGGTTACGGAAATGGAGTAAGCTGCAGAGTTGAAGCTTGCAGAAAGCGTTTGCGAAGTATTCGTAGCAACCACGTGGCTGCATCTCAACATGATCATGGCGAAGACGGATTCGGAACTCCTGCCGCGGGTGCTGCGGCAACTTCAACGCCCGGCAAACCAGGTTTTATGACTAACGTTGCAGAAGGAAACGATGAGGCTGGATTAACGTGAATGTCAGGGAAGCCTCGATCTTGATGGGCGCCGTGGCAGCGAGTCTGAGCGCCGAGTTGTTTGACAAAAAGATAACTGACTTCTCGATCGATTCACGATCGGTAAATGAGAGCGAGCTCTTCTTCGCTTTGTCGCAGGAAGATTACGCCCGCGCCGGTTTCAACGGGACGTTCGCAGATGCTCACGAATTCATCGCCGGCGCCTTTTCTCGCGGGGCCATCGCCGCTGTGGCCCGCGCTGATCGTGTCCAGAACGATCCGCAGCTAACCGCACTGAAAGATCGGTTGCTGTTAGTCGATGACGCGATTGCAGCATTGCAGACGCTGGCGCATCGCGTATATGAAGCGTGGGACAGACCAGTGGTTGGAATCACCGGCAGCGCGGGAAAGACAACTGCAAAAGAACTTACTGCGCACCTTTTGGAAGCCGCCGGCAGGCGCGTATTAAAGAGTGAGAGGAACTACAACAATGGCCTCGGCTTGCCGCTATCAGTTTTGCAGCTGGTGAGTCGCGGTAATTCAGCAGATCAGTTTGATGTCGCTGTTTTGGAAATGGGAATGTCATCGCCGACACACGAGATTCAGCGGCTTTGCCAAATTACTCCGCCGGACATCGGCGTCGAACTGATGATCGCACCGGTACACCTGGAATACCTTGGTTCAATTGAAAACATCGCTGCGGCCAAAGCGGAATTGATTGAAGGACTAAAGCCAGGGGGCACGGCCGTATTGAATGCTGACGACGAGTGGGTAATCAAGATGCGCGGGCGACATCAGGGGCCGACAGTCACCTTTGGACTGAAAAACCCGGCCGATGTCACGGCCAGTGAAATCGAGACGGAACATCTGGGATTGATAAAGTTTCGTTTGCACACTCCACACGGTGACGCGCTGGCTGAATTGCCGATGAGCGGTCGCCACAACTTGATGAATGCCCTGGCGGCTGCGGCAGTGGCCACTTGTTTTGAGATTACTCCGGAACTGATTGCCGGGGCCTTGAAAACAGCGAGACCACCACACATGCGTGGCGAAACACTGAACTTCGCAGCGGGCTTCACAGTTGTGGATGATTCCTACAACTCGAATCCACGTTCTTTGATAAGCATGGTGCGAACCATTTCCGAAGCGGGTGATGCCCGGAAACGTCGCATCGTTGTTGCCGGTGAGATGTTGGAGCTCGGTCCCGATGCGGCCCGACTACATTACGAAGCCGGACGTGAGATTGCTGGGACGGGCGTGGAGATGCTCTGGGGAGTGCGGGGTCTCGCGCAAGACCTGGTTAACGGAGCGAAAGACGCAGGTCTTTCTATGAGTCGTTTCTTCAACAATTCGGAGGAAGCGGCAACGGAAATCCTTGGCGAATTGAACGCAGGGGACCTCGTGCTCGTTAAAGGATCAAGAGGCGTGGCCACGGATAAGGTGGTGAACGCCATTCGCAGCCAGTTTTCACTGGCAGAAGCGGTGGGGAAGAGTTCAAGCGGCCGTTGAGAAAAAATAAATGAGCGTTTGCGCGGAAATCAGGTCTGCCTTTCTAATCTGCAGTAAAGCGGTCTGACCAACTGAACACGTCGCCAAGATGATCTACTATTTCTTATATGAATTGCTTTACGGCCATTTCAAGGAGAAGGATTGGTTTCTGATCAAGGCGCTCAATGTTTTTCAGTATGTCACTTTCCGCACTGCCTATGCCTCGATCACGGCGCTGCTACTGTCGCTGTTATTCGGCGGTCAACTAATTAAAGCACTGCGCAGTTGGAATGTAGGTCAGCAGATTCGTGAGGAAGGACCGCAGGGCCACATGGCCAAGCGCGGAACGCCGACGATGGGCGGCGTGTTGATAGTCGGTTCGGTTGTTATCTCGACCATCCTCTGGGCGCGCCTCTCCAATGTTTACATCTGGACCGTCATCATCGCGACTCTCTTGTTCGCCACGATTGGCTTTCTTGATGACTACGCGAAGATGGCGAAGCAGAGAAGCCTCGGGCTGACGGGCAGGCAAAAACTGATCTATCAATTAATGATAGCAATCGCTGTCTGGGTAGTTCTTTTCGTTTCGACCAAGTATCTGGCGAGCGACTATTCATGGAACGTCAGCATTCCATTCTTGAAAGCGACGGCCGAACCGTTTGGGGTCAGTTACATCGGGCCGTATCTGTACCTCCTCTTGATAATCATCGTGCTGTTGGGATGGTCCAACGCGGTTAATTTAACTGACGGTCTCGATGGCTTGGCCATCAGCGTGACGTTCATCGCTATGACCGCGATGACCGGTTTCACTTACCTGAGTAGCGATGCACGCTGGGCCCGGTATCTGGAATTAACTCATCGTCCCGAGGCAGCCGAGCTCACTGTTTTTTGTGGCGCGATGGCCGGCGCGAGTCTTGGGTTCCTCTGGTACAACGCGCCGCCTGCTGAGGTGTTCATGGGCGATGTGGGCAGCCTCGCGATTGGAGGCGCGCTGGGTACGGTGAGCATCCTAACGAAGCACGAATTCATGCTCGTGATGGTGGGTGGCGTGTTTGTGATGGAAGCGCTCTCCGTAACGCTACAGGTCGGCGTTTTCAAGATGACTCGACGCACGACGGGAACCGGGCGGCGCCTCTTTAAGATGACGCCGTTGCATCATCACTTTGAAATGTTGGATTGGAAGGAGCCGAAGATCGTCTTTCGGTTTCTGATCCTGGCGATCCTATTTGCCCTACTCAGTCTTTCGACTCTGAAGCTGAGGTGATTTTGCTGAGCCTTGACGCGAACGATTGAGTAATTGCAAGGTCGTGACTTTGTTTGGAACTAGCCGGCAAGAAAGTCCTGGTCATTGGTGCGGCGCGCAGCGGGATCGCGTGTGCGCAGTTCCTGGCCGCTCGCGGCGCCACCGTGGCGCTCAACGATCGGAAGCCGCTGGGAGAATGGAGTCCGGCAGCACTTGCTCTGAAGGACTACGGGATTGCTTGCCTCGCCGGTGACGTTCCCGGTTGGCTGCTTGAAAATATCGAACTGGTAGTCATCAGTCCGGGCGTACCGACGAAAAGTATTCCGATCAGATACGCCGAACGTGCGGGGGCGGAAATCATCGGGGAAGTCGAACTGGCTTACAGGTATTTGAAGGGTCGCATCGTTGCCATCACCGGAACGAACGGCAAAACGACAACGACGACGCTGATTGGAGAGTTGCTGAAAGACGCAGGGTTGCAGGTTCAGGTTGGCGGAAACATCGGGACTCCGCTGATCTCTATGATCGAAAGTTCGCGCGAGGATGGCTGGACGGTCGCTGAGCTCTCCAGCTTTCAGTTGGAGACGATCAAAGACTTTCATCCTGAGGTTGCAGTAGTGCTGAACGTTACGCCAAACCACATGGATCGCTACGAATCAGTTACGGACTACGCCGCTGCCAAGCACCGGATCTTCAGTAACCAGGTGAGCGGCGATGTTGCGGTATTGAATGACGACGACGAGGTGGTCTCGGCGTGGGCAAGCGGCCTGCGGGCGCATGTGGTGAAATTCAGTGTGCAGCATCAGCTTAGTGAAGGACTCTTTTTGCGAGGTGGCGGGCTGATCTCGCGAACGGCTCACGGCGAAAAGGTCTTGCTGCAGCGAGATGAGATGAAGCTTCGCGGACTGCACAACGTGGAAAATGTTTTGGCTGCGCTCAGCGCCGGTCTCGCCTGCGGAGCTGGGCCCGAATCAATGCGGCAGACAGTCCGACGGTTCGAGCCCGTCGAGCACCGTCTTGAATTTGTCAGGGAGATTGACGGAGTGAAGTTTTACAACGATTCGAAAGCCACGAGCGTAGACGCGACTGTGAAGGCGTTGGAAGCGTTTGCTGATGCGTCTGGGAAGGTGGTTCTCATTCTCGGTGGCCTGGGTAAGAAGGCGCCGTATGCGCCACTCGCTGCGCTTGTTCGCGAACATGTTCGTCAGCTGATCCTGATCGGCGAAGACGCGGAAACGATTCAGGCTGAGCTCGGTGAATATGCGACTAGCGAGCGAGCTCGGGATATGAAGGATGCCGTCACTCGTTCGTTTGAATCAGCGCAACCGGGAGATGTAGTGCTCCTCGCGCCTGCTTGTGCGAGCTTTGATATGTTCGAGAGCTTCGAGCACAGAGGAAGAGTCTTTAAAGAAGAAGTTTCGAGTTTGGCGTTTCGAGTTTCGGGTAAGGAAAAGAGCGAGGCCGAAGAACCCGAAACTCGGAGCCCGAAATTCGAAACTGGTTTTTAGAAATGGCAAGAAAGTCGACACCAGATAAATGGCTATTCGCGGCGACGGTAGGGCTAGCCCTGTTCGGCGTCGTGATGGTGTATAGCGCTTCCGCGGTGCTGGCGCAGAGCGAGAACCACGGGCAGTTCTATTACGTCATCAAGCAGGGTGTGTGGACCCTGATCGGTTTCGCCGTGATGTTTGTCGCGATGCAGTTTGACTATAAACGTTTGAAGGACCGGCGCGTGGTCTATGGCCTGCTGGCTCTGACTACGTTGATGCTGCTTGCCGTGTTTGGTTTCTCGCGAGTCAACGGGGCGCATCGCTGGATCAGGCTGGGGATGTTTTCCGTCCAGCCTTCTGAACTATCGAAACTGACGCTCGCGATCTTTCTTGCGTACTTCCTCGAAAGACATGCAGGTGAAGAGGGAAAACTCTTGCGAACCTTCGTGCCCTGCAGCGCTATTGCCGGAGCGCTCGCCCTCCTCATTGTGCTTGAGCCTGATCTGGGTACAGCCCTCATGTTGGCTGTGCTCTTCGTAGTCGTGACTTATACAGCCGGCGTGCGCGTTTTCCACCTCGCGATGGCAGCGGCCCCGGCACTTGTCGGCTTGATCGCCTTACTGATCTTTGTGCCCTGGCGCCTGCGACGAATGGTGACTTTCCTTGATCCCTGGGCGGATCCGTCTAACAGCGGATTTCAGGTCGTACAGTCGCTGATCGCAATCGGCTCAGGAGGCCCGAACGGTCTCGGCTTCGCGCAGGGCAAACAGAAGATGCTGTTTCTGCCTTTCGCACATTCTGATTTCATCTTTGCAATCGTTGGTGAGGAGCTTGGGCTCGTCGGCGCACTCGCCGTCGTCGCTGTCTTTGGGCTCATCTTCTGGCGAGGGATTCGGACTGCCCTGCTTGCGCCCGACCGTTTCGGAATGTTGCTGTCGCTCGGTCTGGTGAGCGTGATTGTTACCCAGGCGCTCTTCAACATCAGCGTTGTGTTGTCCCTCGTGCCGACGAAAGGGATTCCCCTCCCGTTTGTTTCTTACGGCGGATCGTCTCTGGTGCCGACGCTGGCGGCCATGGGGATCCTGTTGAATATTTCGCAGCAGGCCGTAGGTTCGCTGGACATGGGACTCCTGCGTTCTGCTGCCGTTAATAAGGAGCGTAAACCGGCTCGCCTGCGCGTCGCCACGGCGAGGCGATTGGCTTCGTCGCGCTTAGGTTAAACCAATGCGCGCACTGATCGCCGCCGCGGGAACGGGTGGCCACATTTATCCGGGGATTGCAGTGGCAAAAGAAATTATGCGCCGCAATTCCCAAGCGGAAATCAGGTTTGTCGGAACCGCTCGAGGGCTGGAGAACCGGCTGGTGCCGCAGGCGGGATTTGAACTCTCGATCATTGACAGTGCGGGTTTGAAAAGTGTCGGAGCGCGGGCCCGAGTGCGCGGGCTCTCGCTGTTGCCGCGAAGCTTTCTAGCGGCGCGGCAAGTGATCCTTGGATTTCGGCCTGACATTGTGATCGGCGCCGGGGGTTATGTCTCGGGACCGGTCCTCTTAACGGCAGCAATGATGAAGCTACCGACTCTCGTGATGGAGTCGAACGCATTCCCAGGTTGGACCAACCGAACGCTCGCGCGTTTTGTTGATAAGGCGGCAGTCACCTTTGCAGCGTCGCTGCCTTTCTTTCGCGGTAAAGGCGTGGTCACAGGCAATCCTGTGAGACGCGAGTTCTTTGAGATACCAGCCAGGCAGCGTGACGCGTCACAGTTTTCGATCCTGATCTTTGGTGGCTCGCAGGGCGCGCATGCGATCAACCAGGCGATGGTCGCTGCGTTACCAGAGCTCACGGGCTTGAGGGAAGTGTTACGACTCACTCATCAGACTGGTGAAGCGGATTTTGAAGATGTTCGCGCCGCCTACCTTGATGCCGGTTGGAGCGAGCGGGCCGACGTTAGGAAATACATTGATGACATGGTTGTTTCGTTTGCCAATGCTGACCTTGTGATTTGTCGGGCAGGAGCTACGACAACAGCGGAGCTGATCGCGGCGGGCAAGGCGTCAATCATGATTCCCTTTCCTTTGGCCGCGGATGATCACCAGAGGAAAAACGCTAAGGCGCTTGAGGCTGAGGGAGCAGCGAAGTTGATCCTACAACGTGACCTGAGCGGAACCGGACTGGCAAGAGAGATTGAAAGGCTGGTGAAGTCGCAGGATGAAGTTAGAAAGATGGAGGAGGCCAGTCGCAGACTTGCGCGCGGAGACGCCGCCGCGGCAGCAGTTGATTTGATCGAGGAGTTGATAGGGAAAGGCTAGCAGGCAGAAGGCAGTAGGCAGTAGGGGTAGGCAGTAGTCGGGGAGCTGATGACAAGCGCATTGCAAATCACCGCAGCAGAGATCAAATTCGCCGGGGAGTGCCGTACAAGGGGTGTTGCCCTTCTGCTTTCTGCCCACTGATTTTTATGTTTCGACGAATTCAACACGTCCATTTCGTAGGCATCGGCGGCATCGGCATGTCCGGTATCGCCGAGGTGCTTATCAATCTTGGTTTCCGTGTATCCGGCTCGGATCAAAGGAAGTCGCCGGTTACCGATCGCCTGGAACGATTGGGAGTTGAGTTCACCGAAGGGCATGCAGGAGAGAACGTGGGCGACGCGCAGGTCGTCGTTAGATCAACAGCCGTACGTGAGGAGAATCCGGAGGTCGTCGAAGCCCATCGACGATCTATACCGGTGATCCCCCGTGCGGAGATGCTTGCTGAGCTAATGCGACTGAAGCCCCATTCCGTCGCGGTGGCCGGCTCACATGGGAAGACGACTACTACCTCGATGGTGGCAACAGTGCTGGGACATGCTGGGCTTGATCCCACTATCGTGGTCGGAGGCGTGGTCGGCGCTTTCGGATCAAATGCCCACCTCGGCAAGAGTGATTTGATGGTGGTGGAAGCGGACGAGAGCGATCGTTCATTTCTCATGCTGACTCCCACGATCGCAGTTGTGACTAACATCGATCGCGAACACATGGACTACTACCACGACATGGACGACGTACGGACTTGCTTCACTAACTTCGTGAACAAGGTTCCGTTTTATGGAGCGTCTGTTCTCTGTCTCGACGATCCAAACGTGCAGGCGATCATTCCGCATATCGAACGTCGCCGCATGACCTATGGCTTAAGCGCGCAGGCCGACATCTCGGCACATGCCATTCGTTATGATCAAAACTTTGGCTCGAACTTCACAGTGTGGCGCACCGGTGAGGCGGTCGGCGAGGTCAACCTTGGCGTCCCGGGGCTGCACAACATCTACAACGCACTCGCCGCGATCGCCGTGGGCTTTGAATTGGAAGTCTCGTTCGATGAGATCGCGGCCGCCCTCGGCAGTTTCGGTGGCGCGGGCAGACGGTTCCAGAGCAAGGGAGAGGTGGGCGGAGTTTTGGTCGTCGATGACTACGGTCATCATCCCACCGAGATCAAGGCCACGCTGGCAGCGGCGAAGATTGGCTCGGGCGGTAGGCGGCTAGTGGTTCTTTTTCAGCCTCATCGCTACAGCCGCACACATGACCTGATGGAAGAGTTCGCGCGTTCGTTCAATAACGCCGACTCGTTATTTATTTCTGATATCTACGCGGCGAGTGAGGAGCCAATTGAAGGCGTTACCGCCGAGGCGCTCACAGAAGCGATCCAGCGATTCGGACACAAGGACGCACAGCACATTGGGCCAGTGGAGAACGCCGCAACCGTGTTGCGCGACCACGTGCAACCGGGCGACCTCGTGCTGACCTTAGGCGCAGGCACTGTTAGTCGGGTCAGTGATCAACTACTGGCACTTTTGCAAGAGCAAGCAGAAGCAGGCGCGGCTTGAGGCTAATGGAAACGATGGACGACGCAGAAATAAAAAGGCGCGACGAGGCTATCGAGCAAATCAGTGCTCGACTCGGCGTGCGCGCCGAGCGCGGACGTCGGTTCGCTGAGTTGACGAGTCTGCGCGTAGGTGGATCCATCGACTGGGTAATCTCTCCGGAAACAGAGGAACAGGCGGCAGCTGTTGTTTACCAGTTAGACAAGGCGCGTGTCGGTTGGCGTGCGCTGGGCTCAGGTAGCAACGTGCTGGCCGACGATGGCGAACATCACTATGTAGTTCTTGGTTTGAAGGACTTGAAGGGTGAGGTGCGGTTCGACGGAGAGTTGGTCCACATCAGCGCCGGGTATTCACTGCCCCGTCTATGTATCGATGTTGCCCGCAAGGGACTATCCGGCATTGAAGGCTTGGGCGGCATCCCGGGAACAGTTGGCGGCGCATTGTGGATGAACGCGGGCGCGTATGGACATGAGATTGGAACTGTAACGGAGACTGTAAGAGTTGCCCGCGAAGGTCGCGTGGTTGAGATACCAGGCAGCACTGTCCAGTGGAACTATCGCCACACGTCATTCAAGGACGGAGAACTTCTGCTCGGTGGGACGCTCCGGCTGACCCCTGACGACGCTGAGAAAATCATGGCACGGATGGAGGAAGCAAAGAGTCGACGACTCGCAACTCAGCCCCACGGTGGCCGGTCAGCCGGCTGCTTCTTCAAGAATCCTCCAACTGGAACTGTCGGAACCGGCAAGATGATCGATGACCTGGGAATGAAGGGTGCTCGCCGAGGCACTGCTGTGGTCTCGCCGATTCACGCCAACTTCATCGTCACCGAGGGCAACAACGCGCGTGCCGAGGATGCCCTGGCACTTGCGGAAGAAATCCGGGAGCGTGTAAAGCGCGAGCAGGGAATCGAACTGGAATATGAAGTAGAACTCTGGCGAGCGAGCGAGCCGGGTAAGGGCGAGCAATCCGTTGACGAGTCCGCCGACCCGCAGCAGATCGATAAGGAGTAAGTAGTGCGAGAACAAGTTGTCAGTCAAAAAGTTGGCAATCGTAGCGGCATCGTGGCAAGGCGTCGTTCGAATGGAGTTGCCCAAAAACCGGCGCGGCGCGATGGCTTCGGCGAAACGTTGAGCGCACGTTTGCGCGGCGCACTAGGTTACCTGCCGACAGTGCTGAAAGTCGCGATCGCAATCGCTGTGGGCGTGTCGATCTTTGCCGCTTATCGCGCGGCGGCTGCTGCAAGCTTCTTCCAGGTTCGCACTGTTGAAGTTCAGGGTGGGTCTCGTGCGTCGGTTGCAGATGTACAGGCGCTTGTGCGTCGAGAGGCCGGTAAGACGGGAGTCTGGAAAGCTGACCTACAGGACATCAGCGTGAGACTTGAACGACTACCGTGGGTTCGTACTGCGGTTGTTACCCGTGTCTTACCCGATGGGATTCGAGTGCGTCTGGCCGAGCGGGAGCCTCGGGCGGTGGTGCGCACGGCTGGAGGCAAGTTCATGTGGGTCGATGAAGATGCGGTGATGTTGGGAGAGATGATACCAACGGATCAGCTGCCTATTTTCTTCCTGCGCGGCTGGAGCGAAGAAGAAGGGGAAACCGCGCGGTTAGAAAACAGTGAGCGAGTCAGGAAGTTTATGGAGTTACGGCGCGCCTGGGACAGCGCCGGACTATCTGAAAGAGTGAGCGAGGTGAATCTGCTGGATATGCGCGACGTACGCGCGCAACTGGCGGGTGATGACTCGCAGATTGAAGTGCGACTGGGTTCTCAGGATCTCGCAAAGCGTCTGAAACAGGCACTCGATGTTCTGGACGGACAACGCAATACACCCAGAGGCGCGTTGATCAGCTATATCGATCTCAATCAGGGCAAGGGAGCAATCGTGGGGTTTATTTCGGGAGCGCATTCTAGTAGCAACCCCGACACTGCGTTGAATGCTTCAGAAGCTGACGGGAAAAAAGCGAACAAGACGACGCCGAAGGAACAAGCGACCAAAAATCGCGAGTCGAAAGTGCGTCGGAACGACAAGAACGTCGAAGCGAGACCGCGACGAGTGAGCCCGACCCCATAAGAAGAGTGCTGATTCGTTTTAGTTGAGGAGCAAAAGCTAAATGGCCAAGCGCACCCCCCACACCATCGGCCTGGACATCGGAACCAGTAGGGTGACGTGTATTGCCTGCGAACCGGGCGAGGGCGGCTTGCTCGACATCGTTGGCATTGGCGAAGCGGAAGCGCGCGGTCTGCGCAAAGGCGTGATTGTGAATCCGGACGCAGCCGTTGATTCAATTAAGAAAGCGGTTGAGGAAGCGGAACGGATGAGTGGCATCGAGGCTGAAGAAGTCACGATCAATCTCGCTGGTTCTCATATTCTCGGGCTCAATGGCCAGGCCATCGTGGCTGTCTCTGGACGTGACCGTGAAATTACAACCGAGGATGTGCGACGCGCGATCGATTCCGCATGCGCGATTCAACTCCCTGCAGGACGCGAGATCGTCGATCGCCTGCCACAGGAATTCATTGTCGACGATCAGGACGGCATCAATGATCCCGTGGGCATGATCGGCGCGCGACTGGCGGTGAAGGTCCATATCGTGACAAGTCCCGTAACAGCGCGTCAGAACGCCATCAATGCGGTTAACAGAGCGGGCTTGATTGTCGCCGATATGGTTCTCGAGCAACTTGCGGCTGCGGAAGCATCGCTTACAGAAGATGACAAGGAGTTTGGTGCTGCATTAGTCGACGTCGGCGCTGAGACCACAGGCCTCGTCATCTATCAACGCGGTGCCGTGCAGCACACAGCAGTGTTTCCCCTCGGCGGTTCGCATTTTACCAACGATATCGCCTTCGGGTTGCGAACTCCGATACCCGAAGCAGAACGAATCAAGCGCAGTGTTGGCTGTGCCTGCAGCACTTCATTGAGCGAAATGGAGAGAGGTGAGCTGGTTGAAGTGCCATCTGTCGGTGGTCGTGCGCCGCGTCAACTCTCGCGCCAGATTCTTTGCGACATTCTGCAGCCGCGTGCAGAGGAAGTGTTGATGCACGTAGCCGACGAGATCAAGGAGTCGGGTTGGGAGCGGCAACTCTCGAGCGGCGTGGTCCTGACAGGTGGCGGAGCGTTGTTGAGCGGTATGACAGAAATCGCTGAGCAAGTCTTCGATGCGCCGGTCCGACTTGGCTTTCCTGAACGCGATCGCTTCGGTGGTCTCGTTGAAGATGTGCAGAGTCCAGCATGGGCGGCAGCTGCTGGATTATCGCTGATGGCATACCGCACGCAAGCTACTGAGATGCGCGCTGGCACCGCTCGTAGAGGATCGACAGGAAGACTGACACACTTCGTCTCAAAGTTTCGAAATCGTTTCAGTAGTATTTTTTGACCAGTTGTTGTATGCTCCCGCTCCGGTTGCACAAGATGTTGTCCGCAACATATCGATGCCGATGGCGCGAGCTACCCAACATAGAAGAAAAGGACCTTGGAAGCCATCTCGCTTCGGAAGAGAGGAAATGACTATGGCACCGGATGCTCGTAAACCTGGAAGCGGCATTAATATCTTTATTGATGATGATCCGCCGATCACTGGCGCACGCATAAAAGTGATCGGAATCGGTGGGGGTGGCGGCAACGCCGTCAACCGCATGATCGAAGCCGGTATCGAGGGAATCGAATTTCTCGTCGCTAATACCGATCTTCAGGCGCTGAAACGCTCGCGCGCCCCAATCAAAATACAATTAGGCAGCAGGCTTACTAAGGGTCTTGGCGCTGGTGCCGATCCTGGTGTGGGCCGCGAGGCTGCGCTCGAGGACACTGACAAGATCATTGAAGTGCTGGAAGGCGCGGACATGGTCTTTGTTACCACCGGACTGGGCGGTGGCACTGGTACTGGAGGCGCTCCGATTATCGCGTCGCTGGCGACCGAGTTGAACTGTCTGACCGTAGCTGTTGTAACAAAACCGTTCCAGTTTGAGGGTCGGCGCCGAATGCAACAGGCCGAGCACGGCTTGCGGGAGCTTCGCGAGTGCGTTGATACGGTCATCACCATTCCGAATGAGAGACTGCTGCATACGGTAGAGAAAGGCGCGTCGTTGTCCGACTCGTTCCGTATCGCAGATGACGTACTGCGTCAGGCGGTTCAGGGTATCAGCGATCTGATTACTGTTCCCGGTCTGATCAATCTGGATTTTGCCGATGTCAAGGCGATCATGTCAGGTATGGGCATGGCCCTGATGGGGGCCGGCCATGCGTTTGGTGAGAACCGCGCGATTGAGGCTACACAGCAAGCCATTTCTTCGCCGCTGCTCGAGGAAGCGTCGATTCAAGGGGCTAAAGGCGTACTGATCAACATCACCGGTGGATCTGATCTAACTCTTTATGAGGTCAATGCGGCAGCCACAATCATTCGAGAATCGGCAGATGAAGACGCGAACATAATCTTCGGCGCCGTAATCGATGAGAACATGCGCGATGAGATGAGAATTACGGTGATCGCCACGGGCTTCGATCGCGAATCTGTTGCAATGGCGACTGCCGGGGCATCGGTCGCCATGCCGGCAACGGCCCCTCGGTTCACTCCCCGACCAGCTGATGATCTACCGCGCCCGATGATGAGCAGTGCTCGCGGAGATGACCTCGACGTGCCGACCTTCATCAGGAAAAAAGCTGATTAATTAGAAGCGACGTCAACTGAAAAGAAAGGAAGGCTGCAACCGGCCTTCCTTTCTATTTACTGCAGCTTTCACTGACATGCTACGGGGTTTTGCCTTTGCATTTTCTTTTCTTGTTGTGTAGCATGACGGTCATTCCCTTGCAGGATTTTCCATTACGAGTATTTTATTCCTTCTCCTCGAATGGCAGCAGCCTGCGAGAGTATTGATTTAGGTCTGCGGTCAACTCTTCCCTTCACATAAATGTGCCTGGCTCGATTGACCAAACCCCGTCTTAGTTTTCGGAGGTAATAATAAAGTGAATCGTAAACTCATAAGAACCACCCTTGCGGAAGTTAAAGGAAAGGTGCGCGAAACACCCCCCTCCAGAGAGCGCACGAATGGGAGTTTCCAACGCGGTGGCTCTGGTGTCGATAGTAGCCGGGAAGCACCGCAGCGTGCGGCCCAACAGTCGTCGCTACAAGTTCGCAAACGTGTTCCTCCGCCGATGGAAACAAACGCAGAGATTTTCTACTACAAGAAACAAATCGACGCTCACACCCTCATGGTCATTGTTTTGCTCGATGGTGAGGAAATTGAAGGAACCATGGAGTGGTACGACCGTGGCGCGATCAAAGTAAATCGCCAATCAGCACCCAACCTTCTCGTTCTCAAACGGAACATCAAATATATGTTCAAGGCCGACGAACGCGACGAACGCGTCGAACAGCCGGCAGATTAGAGTCGGCTGCCCTGTTAGTGGCCCGGCTAACCTTCCATCTTGCGCGCCTGAGCGCATCGTCTCGGCCTAATGAGACAATTCGACAACAGCTCATCCTCTTCCGGTCATCGTCCCAGGCGATCGCTACCGAGGATCGCCATCACCATGGGCGATCCGGCCGGCATCGGCCCCGAAGTCGTTTTGAAAGCGGTAGCCGAAGAAGAAATAAGGGCGATCTGCGTTCCAATCATAATCGGCGATGCACAGTTGTTGGCCCACACTGCGCGTACGCTCGACCTGCAGTGCGGTTATGACATCATTCGGCAGGGAGAGCCCATACCCGCGGACCTCACCGATCCGGTAATTTTTCATCTTGATAATATTGGTGGCTTCGTCGAACCGGGAATCGAATCGGGTGCGGCGGGTAAAGCTGCCGCAGGGTACATTGAGGCAGCTGTGGAATTGTGCGCAGCGGGAAGCGTTGACGCCATCTCGACAGCACCAATTAACAAAAGAGCGCTGTTTCTCGGTGGCTACAGTTTTCCGGGCCACACTGAATTCCTGGCGCACCTCACCAACACAGAAGAATATGCGATGGCGTTTGTAGCTGCGAATCTGCGCATCGTACTTTTATCCACTCATGTGCCATTGGCTGAAGCCATACGTTTGGTCGAGCGCGAACGCATTATGCGAGTCGTTGGTCTGGCTCATCGAGAACTAAGACGCTGGGGCATTGAGCGTCCACGGCTGGCAGTGGCAGCGCTAAACCCGCACGGGGCCGAAGGAGGATTATTTGGTGTTGAAGAAGCACTGGAAATCTCGCCCGCTGTCGAAGCATGTCACGGCATCGACGAGATCAATGTGCAGGGCCCTTTCTCGGCTGACACAGTTTTCCTACGCGCCTCACGTGGAGAGTTTGATGCAGTGATTGCCTGTTATCATGATCAAGCCATGATTCCGGTGAAGTGCCTTTCGTTCGGGGAGGCCGTTAATGTTACGCTGGGATTGCCCTTTATCCGTACCTCAGTCGATCATGGAACAGCGTTCGATATTGCAGGCAAAGGACTCGCGGAACACTCGAGTATGCTGGCCGCAATCAAGCTAGCGGCCGAACTCTCAAACCGGACGGAAGAAAGCAGCCGCGCCGTGGAAGTATGACAACAATGTCAAATGAGCCAGAGAGCATCGCAAGAGCTGAGGTTAGGCAGGGTCGGCGAGTCCTCGTCGCTGACGATGATCCTGCGATCCTCTGTCTGGTAAAAACGATCCTGGAGAAGGAGCACTACCAGGTGGTCTCGGCGCGTGACGGTCGTGAGGCCTACAAGGTCTTGCAGAACGATCCTAATTTTACAGCAGCGATCTTTGACGTTGTCATGCCGCATATTTCCGGACCGGAACTCGTTCGCTTTATGAAGACTGAAAAGCGATTGATGCGCATTCCGGTGATGATGATGACTGCGGAGCAGGATCCCAAGCTCTCATCAGACAGTTTCTCTGCGGGGGCGGTGGTCTTCCTGCCAAAACCGTTTACTACAGCCCAGCTGCACATCATGTTGCAAATGCTTATCGGCAAAGCTGCGAGCTAATCGCGAATCGCTTATGAGTGCAGGAACAAGACCAGCTTCCACCCTGCTTCGCCTATTAGCCTTTTGCGTCCTCGCCTTCAGTGCGGCGGATGCAAGAGCCGACCTCACTACCAAGCAGGCACGCAAAGCAATCACTAAAATGCCGGGGTTCGAACTGACGACTGCAGCTGTTCATGTGCAGTCCGTAACTACCACAAGCCCGAACACGGCAGAGGCAACAGCGCTCGTTAGAACAGTCTTCAAGTTTCAAAAGAATGAGCAGGAAGAGTGGCAGGTCGCCGAGATCAGGGTTGGACCTGACCGCTGGGAACAAATTCATCTCATCTCCCTAGCTCTGGGTAAGGCAATGGTCTCGAACGAGTGCATCGCAGCTGACCCGCCTTCAAATCGTCCTTCCGCCACCGAGCCGAGCGTAAAGCGCGCGCGTTGCTTGTTAGGAAGTCTTCTTGGAATAGAGACGCCTTCGGACGCCTTGCGAATCCAGGAAGTCTCCGAGCTTGAAATCCCCATGGCGTCCCAATCGTCAGCCGTTGTGGTGACCTGGGTGCAGATTGCCGCGCGACTCGCAAACGAAGGCAAAGCCGGATGGCAAGTCTCAGAATTGCGTTCAGGGAAGCACGACTGGGTGAAGCTGCGGACACTACTGGCTGCTCTTGACGAAGCGAAAAGACAGACTGCTCGTGACGAATTGGGAATCATTGCAGCGGCACTGGAGAAGTTTAGACAAGCGCGTGGCAGCTACGTCGTTTCGGAGCAAGAAGCTGTAGTAATAGACCATCTGAGTCCCTTTTTTCTTGCACGCATAATCCGCCTTGACCCCTGGCATAAGCCCTACAACTACAAGGGCGACTCCAGTCGATTTACCCTCAGTTCGTCAGGACCTGACGGAAAAGAGGACACACCCGACGATCTCGTCGTCACCAATCCCGCTCGTTGACCCCTCTTCCCGGACATTGCCAGAGCAAAAGTCTTGACTGGTCAGACCACGGGTGTTAGGTTTCCAAAGGCAGTTACTTCGCAGACTGCCGGCAAGCCCCGTCTTGCAAGCCTATAAACCACCACCGACGCCGCCAGTGGCGCTCAAATTGGCTAAGGAATTTAGCTTTGTTAGCTGGGCGCAAACTCCTACTTGCCGACGATTCAATCACAATTCAGAAAGTTGTCGAACTCACATTTGCTGACGAGGGCGTTACAGTCGTAAGCGTGGGGAACGGTAACGATGCGGTCGGTAAACTTGCGGCGTTTATGCCTGATATCGTGCTCGCGGACGCCTGTATGCCGTCGCTGAACGGCTATGAGGTCTGCGAATACATTAAACAAAATGCCAGTCTAAAGCATATTCCTGTTATGCTTCTGGTAGGCTCCTTTGAGCCGTTCGACGAAGTGGAGGCGCGCAAAGTAGGCGCGGACGATATCTTGACGAAGCCATTTCAATCGATTCGACGCTTGATAGATAAAGTTGGCGGCCTTGTGTCCGGCAAGCCCGAACCCGATCAGTCTGAGTTAATACCGACTGCCGAACTGCCTCACACCAAAGAAGTTGAAGAGCCCGCGACTTTGAGTCCGCGCGAACTGGAAGTAACTACGGCGAACACCCAGCCGTTGCCGCCAGGCAGCGCCATGGAGACCAAAGAAGCGCGGTCCGTTGGGAAAGAGAGCGACTCGGCGACGCAACCGAAAGAAGTTGTTGTTGAATCCAGTGGGAAAGAGCAAAAGATGGAGAGTGCACACAGCGAAACGTCAGTTAACGCAGGAGCGGAACAGGGTCAGATGATGTCCGGGGATGACCTCCTGGAACTCGGTGAGCTTGAACCCGCTTCAGAGGGCGACGCCGACGCGTTTGTCTTGGACATCAATCTTGATGAACAAATGGATGAGAGCGAGTACGTTCAAACCCCTGCGCCAGCCTGGTCCTCGTCGCGTGTCCCCGCGTTTGTCGAACCGGAAGTGTCAGCGCCAAATTCCGTCGATTGGCAAGTCGAGAGCAAGCAACATAACGGCGGCTCGCCGAGGAGCACTACGGAATTAGTCGGAAACGCCGATCAATTCCATCAGGAACAACTTTCGACTACGTCTTCCCAGTTTGATGACACTCAGGAATGGAATCGCGGCCCTGCAGCCTCGAGTGAGCCACAGGCTTCCCAAGAAGCGGACGCGACTGGATCGCAAACAAGATGGGAAAGGGTAACTGATGAACCGGCTGACAGTGCGCCTGCCGCAGCAGCCGCGTCGCATATCAACGTCAACCGGTTGTCGCCGGAAATGATAGATGCCATTGCGCGTCGCGCGGTCGAGCACCTTTCCGAAAAGGTTATCCGAGAGATTGCCTGGGAGGTCGTGCCTCAACTTTCCGAACTGCTAATCAAGCGCAGGCTGGAAGAAAAGGAATCACAGCCGAAGTAGCGTTCTTACGAAAACAGCTGAACCGTTCGCCTTCAGCACTGCTTCCTTTCGCGCCTGGCGCGAAGGATTAAGATAGCCAGGGACGATTGCATTACGTGCATCGCCCTGGCTTTTCTATGACTGCAACTGCCAGACAGCGGCTCATGCGGATGGATAAGTCGCAGGAATCCGACACAGATCCGCATCGCTCAGGTGAAAAGACTGCGCCGTTCCCTTACAATGCCTTTTTGGAAATTGAGCGATATACATCTCTCCTTGATGCGAGCTGACTGCGAACCATAATGGAAATTCCTAAACAGTACGATCCCAAAGAAGCCGAACTGCATCACTACGAGCGTTGGGAGCAGCAAGGCTACTTTGCTCCGGAGATCAACCACAATCCCGACGCACCCGTATTTTCGATTGCGATCCCGCCGCCCAACGTCACCGGCTCGCTTCACATGGGCCACGCGCTGCAACACACGATGATGGACGTGCTTACGCGTTACAAACGCATGTGCGGCTACCGCACCCTTTGGCTACCGGGTATGGATCACGCAGGCATCTCAACCCAGTTGATGGTCTCACGCGAACTGAAGAAAGAAGGGCTGACGCGTCACGATCTGGGTCGAGAAAAATTCGTTGAGCGCGTCTGGAAGTGGAAGAGCGAGTCTGGCGGACAAATCACAAAGCAAATGCGCCGCGAAGGCGCCTCGGTCGATTGGACTCGCGAGAAGTTTACGATGGACGAAGATCTTTCTCGTGCTGTCCGAGAAGTCTTCGTGCGTCTCTACGAAGAAGACTTGATCTACCGCGGTAACCGGATCGTCAACTGGTGTCCCAACGATCAGACTGTGCTTTCCGATCTCGAGGTGCTCAAGGAACCACAAGCGGGAAAGCTCTACTACCTTCGTTATCCCGCGAAGAACGGCGGCGGCAGCGTGACAGTGGCCACGACCAGGCCGGAAACGATGCTGGGTGATTCCGCAGTAGCGGTGAACCCTAACGACGATCGTTATCGCTCACTCGTAGGCTC
The DNA here is from genome assembly GCA_040005515.1 of bacterium. GTDB lineage: Bacteria > Acidobacteriota > Blastocatellia > Pyrinomonadales > Pyrinomonadaceae > PSRF01. The sequence continues at coordinate 77,749 of JBDTYQ010000002.1, read as the reverse complement.
GACTCTGATGCTGCCTCTGACAAATCGCGAGATTCCGGTCGTCGCCGATGAGTTCGTCGACCCGGAGTTTGGGACCGGAGCAGTGAAGGTCACCCCGGCTCATGATCCGAACGACTACGAAATGGGCTTGCGCCATGACCTGAAACAGGTGGTTGTGATCGACGAGCACGCGAAGATGACCGCTGCCGCGGGCGCGAGCTTCGTCGGGCTTGATCGCTACAAGGCACGGGACAAAGTCGTTGAAGAGTTTGAAACCCTGGGCTTGCTCGACAAAGTAGTTGATTACGAATTTTCGATCTCCAGATGCGAGCGCTGTAAAACTGTGATCGAGCCCTTGATCTCACTGCAGTGGTTCATGCGCATGGAGCCGCTTCGCGATCTGGCGCTAGGACTCATGACGCGCGAGAAGAAGCCGCAGTTTGTACCGGAAGTGCCTTACGAAAAGGTCTACACGAATTGGCTCGAGAACCTGCGCGATTGGACCATCTCACGTCAGCTCTGGTGGGGGCATCAAATTCCCGCCTGGTACACAAAGGAAGGAGAAGTTTTCGTCGCCCGCTCACTACTTGAGGCTCGTGCTAAAGCAGGAACCGATGATCTCAATCAGGATCAGGACGTGCTCGACACCTGGTTCTCATCGGGGTTGTGGCCGTTCTCGACGCTCGGCTGGCCGGAAGAGACGGCGGATCTGAAGACCTTCTATCCGACGTCGGTACTGGTGACAGCGCGTGACATCATCTTTCTGTGGGTGTCTCGGATGGTGATGATGGGTAAGAAGTTCATGAACGAGCGGCCCTTTGACGACGTATTCGTGACGGGAACGATTCTCGACAAGCACGGGCAACGAATGTCCAAAACGAAAGGGAACGGAGTCGACCCACTCGAGGTCTTTGATAAGTTCGGCGTCGATGCCACGCGTCTCACGCTCGCTCAAGTAGGCACGACTGACACTCGTTGGAATGAGAAACAAGTCGAGTCGTACCGCAACTTTGCCAACAAGATCTGGAATGCCGCACGCTTCTGCCTAATGAATTCGGAAGGCGCAGTTGTCGATCCTGAATTGCTGCAACTTCAGGAAGCTGATCAATCGCTGCATGATCGCTGGATAGTTTCGCGTCTCAACAAGACTGCCCGTGACCTGCGTCAGTCTCTTGCCGGTTACCAGTTTCATGAGGCCGTACAGACTCTCTATCATTTCTTCTGGGACGACTTCTGCGATTGGTACATTGAATTAACCAAGGCAGAAGTCACTGCGGAAGAAGACAGTCCCCAACGAGCATTGGCTCGTAGTCGACTGTTGTCAGTGCTGGAACAAGCACTGCGCTTGCTCCATCCGTTCATGCCATACATCACCGAAGAACTCTGGCTGCGACTCCCCGGAGTCGACCAAAAACTGCTGCACCAGTCTTATCGTGACGCAGAACCGTCGATCATGTTGGCGGCTTATCCGGAAGGACAGTCTCACTTGATTGATGAGCGTGCTGAATTTGAGATGCAGGCGGTCATTGACCTAATCTCGCGCGTGAGAAACATTCGCTCGGAGATGAACATCAAGGCCGGCGAGCGCGTGCCTCTCCTGATTGGTTCCCCGGACAAGGAACTGCGCGAGGTGTTTGCTGCGAATAAGAATCAGATCAGCCGTCTCGTGCGCGCTTCAGAAGTGTCGGTCACCGAGAAGCTTGACGCTCCGCGCGCTTCGGCTCGCGCGGTTCTAGTAGGTGGGGCGGAGCTTGCGGTGCCGCTCGAAGGACTGATTGATTTCGCCCAGGAACGCGAGCGATTGCAAAAGGAACGGGAGAAGCTTATCAACGAAGCGGCAAAGCTCGAGGCCCAACTGGCGAACCCGCAGTTCGCCGAACGCGCGCCCGAGGAGAAGGTAGCTGAAGTCCGTGCCCGGCTTGCTGACATTGCACAGCGTACGGGCCAACTCAAGCAAAGCATCGAGAACCTTGGATGAGTTCCCGATCTCAAATAGCCGGGATCCCAGAACTGAGTCCGTTAGACTGGACTCAAGGACCCTTGAAGAAAACACGATGAACTGGCTGGACGAAGGCGCGCTCTATTCTCAAATCGCGGTACTGCTGCGAGAAGATCTTGGTCGTGGAGATATCACGAGCCAGGCGATCGTCGAGCGCAACACGCGCGCTCGCGGGCGCTTTGTCGCCCACGAAAAAATGATTGTCGCCGGGCTGGAAGCGGCCGAAGAAGTCTTTCTAACGCTTGATTCCCAGCAGCAACTCGAAGCCTTTGTATCCGATGGGGAAGAGATCGAGGCGGGAAAAGTGATTGCACGCACGGTCGGTTTCGCTGACGTGTTGCTTGCAGGCGAACGCGTAGCACTGAATCTCATTCAAAGACTATCCGGAGTCGCCACTCTCACGAACAAGTTTGTGAGTGCAGTGTCCGGAACCAACGCGCAGATCGTCGCTACAAGAGAGACCACTCCCGGCCTGCGGATGTTGGAGCGATACGCGGTGCTGTTGGGCGGCGGTCGCAATCATCGGTTCGGTTTAGACGATGGAGTTGTGATCACTGCAAACCACATGGCGATTGCGGGCGGTCTAGCTTTGGCAGTCAAGAGCGCGAAACAGAAGCTCGGTCACCTGCACAGGATCGAAGTACAGGTTTCCAATGAGCAGGAGGTCCGGGACGCGTTGACTCTTGGGGCCAACAGTCTTTTATTAGAAGGCCTAGCTGCCAATGCTGTGAGGCCCCTGATTGAAGTCGCGCGCGGTGTGGCGTCCTCGGTGATCGTCGAGTGTTCCGGGAGCATCTCACTTGAGAATGTTCGCACTTACGCCGAGGCCGGCGCTGACTTGATTGGAGTCGCGGCTCTTACCAATTCGGCAGCGGCGATGAATGTGAGCTTCCAGGTCCAGGCATATTAGCGTTCAGCTCACTACAGAGCCCTGGGAGTGGAGTTCCTTTGAGAGATTGCGGAACAAGGAGGCGCCGGAATCGTGACAGTTTGTGTGGCGGCTGAGCGGCTTGAATGCATCTTCCGACCAGGCGTATCTTTGAGTCAGCACTTTAGAGGAGTCTGTAATGCAGAATAACTTTTTTCGTCGCTGCGCTTTTATTGCCGTCCTTTTGACGATGGTTGGCGTGTTTTTGGTTGATGCCGGCGCCCAAACGCGCCGCAAGCGGCGTTCGCGCCGCGCTCGCCCTGTGATCACCAACCCAGCCATTACGCCACCCGCGACAGCTGAGACTCGGGACAGTAACGGTGCGAAGATCATCAGTACTGCCGACGAGAGTGCTCAGGACACAGAGCAGGGGACTGAGACTCAGCCCAAAAAAGGTAAGACAACATCGAAGAGAGCTGTGCCCGAAGAGGACATGCAGCAAACGATCAACTCGCTTTCCACCCAGGTGGACAAACTGAATACGAAACTAAGCCAAATGCAGGAGAATGATCGATCGCTGCTCGACATGGAGCGCCTGTCGCGAGCAGAGCTACGCGCCGAGAATTTACGCACGCAACAAATCGACGTCGAGAGCAAGCTGGCTGACCTGCAGTCAAAGCGAGATGAGATCGAATATGCGCTGAAGCCAGAGAACATCGACCGTGTGACTTCTGGATATGGAACGACCAGACCAGAAGAGGCGCGGGACGCGCGCAGGCGCCAGCTTGGAAGTGAGAAGTCGCGACTGGAAACCCAGATCAGGATTTTGGAAACGAGCCGCGCGCGATTGGAAACTGCTGTCGCGAACGCCGATGCAGAAGTAGACGTGTTACGTCGCCGGGCACAGCAACAGCAATTGAAAGAGCAAGACAACGGGACGACTCCGCAACAGGATCCCCAACTGGCGCCAAAGAAGCCGTGATAGTCGCTGGAGTTCAAGAGAGGAGCCTATGGGAACGATCGGGCAGCAAGAGCTGTATCGGCTGATTGCCGACGCTAATGGACGCGGCGAGCGCGTTGTGGTGGCCACGGTGGCGCAGACACGCGGATCAACCCCGCAACAGCGCGGCGCGAAGATGCTCTTCTTTGAAAATGGAGAAGCTGCGGGAACGGTCGGGGGTGGCTGCATCGAGGCAGACGTTTGGGCGGAGGCCCGCGACGCCATGCGCTCCGGCAAATCCGCGTTGCATCATTTTTCATTGACAGCCGCAGAGGCGAGCGAAGAAGGAATGGTTTGCGGTGGGACGATGGATATCTTTATTGACGTGCAGGGATGAGTCTCACAACCCATGACCCAATTACCCAAGACCTAAATACAACCGAAACCCATGCCTGCAACGTTTATCGAGAATTACAAATCCAAGCACCGCCATCCTGTGAATAGGCTGACGCACAGCATTGGCATCCCGCTGATTGTCCTTTCGCTGCCGCTATTCCTGGTCAACTGGCGCTGGGCTCTTGGCCTTTTAATCGTGGGCTGGGTGCTACAGTTCGTGGGCCACCTCGTGGAAGGGAACCAACCCGCATTTTTCAGCAATCCAATGTACCTACTCATCGGGCCGTGGTGGCTCGCGCGAAGAGCCGCAAGCGCCATCGGTTTCCTGAAGCCATCATCCTCGAAGTAATCCACGCCCGCTCATTTCTCCTCAATGCAGCATTCCGAGAACACGTCACCGGATCTAATTACGACTGCGGTGCAACGAGTGCTGGACACAGGCGGCATCGCGGCGCTCGTCACTCTGATAGAAGGTGACACGAACGTCGGCGCGAAGCTCTTACTTATAAGTTCGAGAGAAGTCGTTGGAGGCCTGGGTGATACTTCGCTTGATAAGGCGGTAGCGGTTTCCGCGGTGCAATTTTTGGAATCGCGCGAAGAAGCGCGCAGCTTTCGCATTGGGAACTCCGCTGCCGTTGCCGACTCAGACAAAGCATTGGTCTTAATGGAACGCATTCAACCAGAGCCAAGAATAGTTATTTGTGGTGCAGGGCACGTCGGCGCATCTCTTGCGAGGCTCGCAATTCTGGCAGGCTATCGGGCCGCGCTGATTGACGATCGCCCGGAGTTCGTCAAACGCGAACTCTTTCCGGATCCACTCATCGAACTTGTCCCGGCTACGAGCTGGTCGGACGCGACAATTGCAGCGATCGGGAATGGCGCGGGCGTATCGGTTGCGGTGGTGACCCGCGGGCATCAGGAGGATGAGGAATGCTTGCGCGCGATCATGACAACTCAGCCAGCATACGTCGGATTGATCGGCAGCAAGCGTCGAACAAATATTGTGCTCGATCGATTGCGGGAAGGCGGAGTGAGCGAAGAGAAGTTGCTTCAGGTGCGTGCGCCGATCGGACTGGATATCGGCGCGGTCACTCCTGAAGAAGTTGCGCTGGCGATCTTCGCAGAAATTGTCGCGACACGACGTGGCGGAAACGGCGGTTCGCTTTCGGCGTGGCGACGAGAAGGAATGCGGAGTGCGGAGTGATAATTGCGGATTAATGTTATTCATGAAGGCGGCATATTGGTCTTATCCAATTCAATGCCTGGCCCGCATTCATCCTTCCGAAATTCAGCAATCCAAGCGTTCATCACTCAGCATTCATTATTCATCATCCGTTGTGTTAAGACTCTACTGATGGCGTTAGAAGAAGCAGACATTTCCGTTCCGGAAGCACCGCCGTCCGTGCGCGGTGGAATGTTCCGCGCACTCTCGCATCGCAACTTCCGTCTATTTTGGACGGGCGCGTTTCTCTCCAACGTCGGCACGTGGATGCAGGCAGTCGCTCAAGGCTGGCTCGTCCTACAGCTCACAAACTCCCCCTTCTGGCTCGGTCTCGATGCCTTCATGGCATCAGTGCCTGGGGTCTTCCTGACACTCCTGGGTGGAGTCTTTGCGGACCTCGTCGATCGACGCCGGCTGTTGCTCTATACCCAGGTGGCCGCTGGGCTCGCGGCCCTCGGTCTGGCAGCGTGCGTCTGGACCAACGTCGTGAACCGCTGGATGGTGCTCGGGTTCTCATTCGTCACCGGATGTTGCATGGCGCTCGCGAGCCCCTCTTACCTCGCAATGACTTTCGATCTCGTTGGCAGAGAGGATTTATCAAACGCGATCGCGCTGAACTCATCTCAGTTTCAACTGTCACGCATGGTCGGTCCGGCATTCGCAGGCGTGGGTCTTAGATTATTCGGGTTGGCCGGGTGCTTTCTGGTAAACGGACTCTCCTTCATCGCGGTTGTTGTAAGTCTTGGGATGATCCGTCTGGATCCTTCCGCCTCTCACGCGATCGGCGCTCCTTCGCACTCGGTCAAGGACCGCCACGCTCTCTGGCGGGATCTGCTTGAAGGGTTTCGTTACGTGCGCCACCGGCCCCGCGTTTTTTCCCTGCTGCTGATCTCCGCAGTCAACAGCCTTTTTGGCGCTCCTTACTTCACACTCATACCGATCTACGCGCGCGACATCTTCCACCTTGGCGCGAGCGGTCTGGCATCGCTCATGGGGACCGCCGGAGCCGGCGCTTTTTGCGGAGCGATAATGTTGACGTTCCTCGGCGACTTTCGGAGAAAAGGGTGGTTCATTCTCTGTGGCAGCTTCTGCTTCGGTTTAAGTGTTACGGCGTTTGCGCTATCCACCATGCTCAAGCTTTCTTACGTCTTTCTTTTCTGTCTCGGCTTTGCCATCGTCCTTTCCGTCGCGGTAACGAATACGCTGCTGCAGAAACTGGTAACGGATCAGATGCGGGGCCGCGTTATGAGCATGTTCATCCTCTCGTTTATCGGTACGATGCCGATCGGGAATATCATTGCCGGAACGGCCTCGACCCGCTTCGGCGCGCCCCACACGCTCGCGACCGGCGGCGTCTTAATCATGGTTTTTGCAGTGATCATGGCGGTTTCCAACAGACGACTGCGCGAGCTTTACTAAGAAACCCCTATTTCGCCCTTCCTGAATTCCCCTCTTCCGCAAGAAAGCTGTTCCCAGTCGTTCTATCAGGCGTGAGAGAGAACAGAGCGAGCATCGCGAACCCATCAACATAAGTCGCAATTGACGAAGAGGAATGATTGACGTACTTCGCACAGGCGCTGTAGCTCAGGCTCTATAATGAAAGTGAGGATAAGATGCGAACCACCAAACTGCTGCCTTTCAGTCTATTGATCCTTCTTGCTGTCAGCGCGTTGGCCAGCGCCCAGGGCGTAATCGTACCTGGCCCGTGCGACCATTGCCCCAGACCGCCCCGCCCGGATCCGCCGATCACGCTGCCTCGCAGCCTGCCAATCAAGTCGATCAAGATTGATACGAAAATACTCTCGCAAGTAGCGACGACCCATGTCGAGCAGGTCTTCAGGAACGATACGAACGCGACCCTCGAAGGAACGTACTTCTTCCCAATCCCCGAGTCTGCTTCGATCGTTGAATTCGCAATCTGGGACGGCGAGCGGCGGCTGGTTGGCGAGGTTCGGTCACGCGAAGAGGCGCGGCGTATTTATGACGAGATTGTCAGAAGGCAACGCGACCCAGGGTTGCTCGAATACGCCGGCAAGAATCTGTTTCAGGCGAGCATCTTTCCTATCCTGCCCCACTCCGACAAGAAATTGGAGCTCACTTATACACAAGTGCTGCGGGCCGAATCCGGCACCGTCTCTTATCGCTATCCACTAGGTGTCGGACGGCAGATAGCGGAAATCGGTTCAGTCTCCGGCCGTGTCGAGTTGCAGAGCAAAGAACCGCTGCGCACCATCTATTCGCCGAGTCATGCCTTGGATGTGAAGCGAACGAATGATCGCCAGTCAGTCATTTCGTTCGAGACGATCCGAGGACAAGAGCCGCAGGACTTCCAACTCTTCTACACGCTTTCCAGTCAGGACTTTGGTGTGACGCTACTTACTCATCGCGAGGCCGGCAAGGACGGTTACTTCCTGCTGATGATTTCACCAAAGGACGACTGGTCGGAACAGGAGTACGCGGCGAAGGACATCGTCTTCGTCGTCGATACATCCGGCTCAATGGCTGAAGAAGGAAAAATGGAGAAGGCGCGTGCTGCCTTGTTATATGGGATCAGGATTCTGCGTCCCAGGGACCACTTCAATGTAATTTCCTTTGCCGGCGAAGAGCGCCTGATGGAGTCGGGGATGATTACTGCCGACGACGACGGACGCAAACGCGGCGAAGCATTCGTGCGGGCGCTGCGTCCTGTCGGCGGCACCAACATCAATGACGCGCTGCTCGCCGCGGAGCGTCAGTTCGGGTCGAGCGATCGTCCAAAGATTCTGATCTTTATGACAGACGGTCTGCCCACTTCAGGAGAAACTAATCCGACGCGCATTGTGGATAACGCGCGCGACGCACGCATTCCCGGACTGCGGCTCTTCACATTCGGAGTAGGTTACAACGTCAATACAACTCTGCTCGATAGACTTGCGGCTGAGAACGGCGGCGTCGCGGATTATGTCGAACCGAAAGAAGATCTAGAGGCGAAGGTCTCGACCTTTTTTGCAAAAGTTAATTATCCGGTCTTGACTGATCTTCATTTGGACATGGCTGCAGTACAAACCGACCTTGTCTACCCGCGGGCACTTCCTGATCTGTTTCGTGGTTCACAAGTTACCTTGATCGGTCGTTATCGAAACGATACCGATCTTGATTCTGTCCGACTCCAACTAAATGGCAAATCGGGCGGAATAGGGCGCGAGTTCGCGTATCACAATCTTCGTTTTCCAAAACGGGAAGAGTCCCACGATTTTCTTCCGAGACTCTGGGCGACGCGTCGCGTCGGCTGGTTGATGGAGCAGGTTCGTACGAACGGCGAGCAGCAGGAGTTACGAGATGAAATCGTTGACCTGGGGACGCGCTATGGCATCGTGACGCCCTACACGTCGTACCTCGCGCTGGAACCCGAGGCGGCGCAAACACAGAACGTCACCAGAGCCTCCGGCATCGGAGGAGGAAGGTCGAATGGTGCACTTCGTCAGGCTAACGCTCCACCCCCTTCGTCGATGCCTATGGCGAAAGCGGAGGCCCGTGCAGCTACGGGCGCGGCTGGTGTGCAGCAAAGCAAACGAGCGCGAGAGCAGCAGGAAGCCGATCGCTTCGATAAGGACACCCTCTCCGCGGCAGTGAAGACTACCGGAGGCAAGACTTTCTACTTGCGCGATGGAATCTGGACTGATTCGGAGTTCAGGGCCGATGCAAAGCTGCCGGAGAGCGCGATGAAGTTCAGCAGCGATGAGTATTACGCAGTGCTGAAAAGCAAACCCCAGCTTGCAGAATTCTTTTCACTAGGTGAGCGGGTGATCGTCGTTTTCGAAGGCCGCGTGTACCGCGTAACTTCCGGCCAGTGATTCGAACTATCTGAACACACTCGCACGGAATGCTTCTGAACGTCATTCGTCTTTCGACGGTGTGGGCGCCTGGCTCGCGCCGCCGAGGCGGATTAGCTACGTCTCCATCAACCAGGCGGGCATCGCCATTCTTACTACTGAGTAGTTTCTTAATTTTGCAACGGTGTCTCAGGATGCATCGGGAGACACCGCTTTTGGTCCGCCTTCGTCGTCGTTATGCAAACGCCGTGCTCCCGACGGGTCGGGACTCTGCCCGCACACTCCAAACTCAGACACGACCCTACTGTAAAATCTTGTGCTGCCAGCCTGAAGTAATGTACAAATATTTGGAACCACAAATCATAAACTGAATTCGAACTGGGGAGTTCTCAACAACTCTCAAAGCGGACTGGTGGATGTTTGCAGTTGAACAGGGGGAAGAGATGAAGCCTCGACATAGAACAAGTCTGATCTCGTTGCTGCCAGCGGTGCTGCTCTTATTCGTGGCCGCAGCAGCTGCGGGGGGCCAGGATGGCTGGGTGGGAACGCGGATCGCTCCTGCCAATCAGGACTTGAACACCGTTTACTTTCTCGACGGCAAGCGAGGCTGGGTCGGAGGTGACAACGGTTATTTGAGCCGCACCGATGACGGCGGCTCTACCTGGGTCACCCATACTGTGGGAACCACCGATGCTATCAACGACATCTATTTCCGCGACCGGGACCACGGCTTCCTTCTCGCCGGCAACACGATCTTTTCGACACAGGATGATGGAACGCGTTGGAGCGAAGCCCGTCGGTTTCTACCTACCGAGTTCGATGGGGCAACAGTAGAGCTCTACAGCGTGCGCTTCTCCTCAAAGAAGCGAGGCTGGGTTGTCGGCTCAATCAGCAAAGGTGACCGAGTGATCGACAGTATTCTAGCGATTACAAACAACGGTGGAGAGACCTGGCAACGTCAACCTGCGCCCAGCAGCTCCGAGTTGATTCATATCGATTTCGACAATGACAGGCGCGGCTGGATCGTCGGAACAGGCGGAACAATTCTGAATACGACGGACACTGGAGAGACTTGGACGAAACAGACCTCCAGCGTGACAGGTACGATTTTTCATGTCGATTTTCGCAACGACAAACGGGGTATGGCAGTGGGCGAGCGCGGCACAATTCTTCGTACGGCAGATGGAGGGGACACCTGGACGCCAGTTGACGCCGGTGTGCATTCGACATTGTTGAGCGTCGAGTTCGTCAACGATGATGAGGCTTGGGCCGTCGGTCGGGGCGGGACGATTCTACGGACGGGGGACGGCGGCGCTACGTGGGTTCAGCAGGAGTCTACCGTGAAGCAAAATCTCTACGCCCTCCAGTTCAATAAAAAGATTGGCTGGGTTGTTGGCGGTGGCGGAATGATCCTGCGGTATGAACGTTAACGATCAGAACAAGGTGCGAGTAGGCGGCGGGTTCACGGCTGAGCAACGTTAAGAGCTTTCAACTCATCTGAGTTTTTGAGGTTATTCGGATGGCTGCAGAGTATAGCGGCCACCATAACACTCGGTTCCTCCTGATTTCGCCCGGCATGTGCAACGTGCCGGGCGGTTTTTTTTCAGAAGTGCCCGGAGTCTATCTTTTCATGAGGTCTTATGACCGTGGAAAGGAATGGCTGGAGCATCTTGCATGCTAATGGTTCCCTGAATCTCTTCGCCTTCGATTTCCCCTGCTATCTGCGCGTCCAGCATTTGACCGCCCATGTTAAAAGACATCGTGGCACTGAAAGCGTTGCCGTCGAGTCGCGCGGTCTTGATCGTCGCATTTCCCATTGGTGAGGTAACGCTGCCGCCGAGACCGGAGTCGGTTTTCAACACGGTGAGTGTTGCCGGAATGTTTTGTCCAAACGGAGTTTCGATATCCAAAGACCATGAACCCGTCAGTGCCTCAGCGTTGGCGTTTGTCGCTCCCGGCGCTGGCCTCCTCTTGCGCTTTCCGGCGGTGTTATAGATCTCGATTTCGTCAGTGTAAGGTTTTACTTGCTCCAAAATCTCAGCGCCGTCACCGACTATCACGAGGGCCGCTTCGTCTGGCCTGACATGCGCCTGGGCGACGCGTTGAATCTCTTCAACGGTTACGTCCTGAAGTCGCTGGCGGTAGGTCTCCAGGTAATCGTCGGGTAAACCCAGCATCTTGATCTGCAGCAGCTGTTCGATCAGACCTTCCTGCGTTTCGAGTCGAATCGGAAAGATGCCCGTCAGGTAAGACTTCGCATCGGCAATTTCTTTTTCGGATACCGGTTCACGGCGGATCCTGTCCAACTCGTAGAAGAACTCTTTAAGGGACTCGCCCGTCACAGACGTCCGGACCTCGGCGCTGGCGCGGAACGAACCTGCGGTGCGGCGCGCGTCCAGACTGGAGTATGCGCCATAGGTATAGCCCTTTTCCTCTCGAAGATTCATGAAGAGTCGGGAAGACGCGTTTGCTCCCAGCACCGTGTGCATGAGGAGCATGGGGAAATAGTCAGGACTCGTACGTGTGATGCCGCTGTTGGCAATCACGATATTCGACTGTGCAGAGCCGGGACGGTCAACCAAATATGCTGAGCGAGCACTCCGTTGCGGCGGTGCGGGAAAGTCGTCCGCTGAACTCTCGCCTTTCGCCCAGCTGCCAAAGAGATTCTCGATCTTTTTTAATAGTGCGGCTGACTGAACATCCCCGGCGACTACTAACACAGCGTTGTTGGGGACAAACTTTGCTCGATGGAACTCGACTAAGGTGTCTCGGGTTGTGGTGTCGAGTGATTCGATAGTTGGCGCGATGACCGAGTAAGGATGTTGTCCGAAGACTACGCGTGAAACCATTTCGCTAGCGAGAAACGAAGGTTGCGCGCGTTGCTGTTTGAGACTCTCCTTTGTGTTCTCCTTAATCAGGTCAACTTCGTTTTGGGGAAATGATGGCTGCAGGGTCACGTCCGCAAGCAGATCCAGAATCTCGTCTTTGAAGGTGCCCAGAGAAGAAGCGGCAACCGTTGTGTAATCGGAGTTTGTGCCTGCGCTCAAAGTGGCGCCCATTCTCGCAACCTGATCGGCGATCTCGCGGCTACTCCGTGATTTCGTGCCCTCTGTTAGCAGCCCGGTCATGAGATCCGTCAGGCCGGGAAGTTCACCCGGGTCATGTGCGTCGCCTGCGCGAAACGCGAGACGATAACTGACCAACGGCAGACGGCTATCGGCGACGATGACGATCGTTAGTCCATTCGGCAGCACCGTTTCAGATGCTGTTGGAAGATGGATTGGGCGGGGCGGTAGTGGTGCGGGCGCCTGTTGGCGGAATTGTTCCTGTGGCTTCATAACTAGGGATGCAAGGGACCCGAACCGGTTTCGGTTTGTTTTGCTGGGTCTGCCGGCGCGTCGGACGGTACCGCTTCGAGATCGCGCTCGCCGAGAATTGCGTTGGAAGCGGTTAGCGGAGTCTGTAGCGCCGGGGGTGCCGGCACTTGCGGCGGCGGCGCGGTTGGTTGTTTCGAGTCTCCTGGAGCTTGGGCCATAGCGGCCGGTTCCATTTCGGTTGTGTCTTCGGCTTCGGCACCAGGGACGATGTCGAGCACGACACGATTATCCACGTCCAGGAATTTAGAAACCGCCGCGCGGATATCTTCGGCGGTGATACGGAGGTAGAGCCCGAGTTCGGTATCGAACAGCTGCGGGTCGCCGTCGTAGAGCGCGTATTCAGAGATTCTTTGCGCGCGATACATGGTCGACTGACGCCCACGGACTGAGTCGTTGCACAGAGAGTTTCGCAACTTCTCCATCTCGGCATCACTTGGGCCCGACGTAGCCAGCGCCTTGATCTCGCCGAAGATCTGTTCCCGAATCGTCGCCACCTCTTCGCCAGGTTTTGGCAAAGCAAAAATGTACCAGGCGGAGGGACCCCGGCGTTCATCGACGCCACCCTGAATCGAAACCACCGACTCATCACCCTTCACCAGCTTTTGATAGAGACGCGAGCTGTCGCCTTCAAAGAGCAAGTCACCAGCGAGCGCCAAAGCGTAGTAGTCCGGCGTGCGGCGTTCGGGAATCTTCCAGCCAAGTACAAATGCAGGAGAAGGCGCGAGTTTATCCAGAAACTGTTCCTGGCTCTGGGCGACTTCGCCAGGCTCACTGACGTCAACGGCAGGCGGCTTAGGCTGACTTGGAATTCCTTCAAAGTATTTCTTCACGAGTGCGAGCGCTTCCGTTTCCTCAATATCACCCGCAATCGTCAACACCGCATTGTTCGGTGCGTAATAGATCCGAAAGAACTCCTGCACATCATCAATTGTCGCTGCGTCCAGATCTTCCATCGAGCCAATCGTTGAATGAGCATTAGCAGGGTTCTTGAAAATCAACTCGTTGATGCGCAGGAAGGCATTGACGTAGGGTTGATTGTCGTAGCGCAGTCGCTTCTCTTCCTGTACGGCCTGGCGCTGATTGTCCAGGTTCTCCTGCGATACCTTCAACGAGCGCATCCGGTCACTTTCCAGCCACAATGCAAGGGGAAGGTGATTCGCCGGAAGCGTCTCGTAGTAGTTAGTGCGCTCGGTGGACGTAGTGCCGTTCATCGTCCCCCCGGCATTGAAGATGTGTTGGAAATGCGCGGCTTTGGCGACATTCTCCGAGCCTTGAAACATCATGTGCTCGAAAAGATGGGCAAAACCGGTGCGCCCTTCCTTTTCGTTTCGCGACCCTACGTCGTAGTAAACAGCGATTGAAACGACGGGAACCGATTGGTCTTTACAAAGGATTACGCGAAGGCCGTTGGTGAGGGTGAATTGTGTGATTGGAGTCTGCGGCAGCTGAAAAGTTTCTGTCACGTTTGTCTCGTTTCGCCTGACTTTCGCGGGCGTGTTCTTCCCTGGTGGGAAGGGATGACTGCAACTGGGAACTTAGAGAACGCGCCCGTACGAGACTGCCCCTTTAACTGGGCGTGTCGTGAATCATGCCGCGCAACTCGGCGCGCAGGCGTTCAATCTCAGCGAGTTTCTGCTCCACTCGTCCAAAGAGTGCAGCCTGAGTCTTAATTCCTTCATCGATCAGAAAGCCGGCCGCTTCGGCGCGATTGCGAAAGACGCCGGCCTGGACCAACTGTTCGAGCTTGTCCTGAGCTTCAGGAGAAATCTTCACGGCTACAACGTAGTCATCCTTAGCCGACATTGCGCGCTCGATGGTGCGGCTGATGTCGCGGCCGATTGCGGTGAGCGACTCTGGTATGCGCGAAGCAATGTCGCGAACAGACGAAGCTGTACGCGCGTTCTCGTCGGCATCACCTTCACCGGTGCTGTGAACCATCAAGTCGTCAACAGTCTCCGGGTCTCGCGTTTGTTCTTTTTGATATGAACTACTCATTTCAAGGCTCCTTAGATATGAATGGTTTCGAGTTGCTCCGATATCAACGTTTTTAGCCGTTATTAAGTTCATTCTACGGACGCCTTCAAAGCCGCGTCAAGTTAGGGCAGATATTTGCAGAGCGCAGCAGCATTGCTTCGTGATATCTCATTGTAGAGTTGAGCGTCTGGACCGACCATTTGGAGAGTTTTACCGGCCACCTTTGCGATTGTTGTGCCCGACACACGCAACCTTGCTGGCTCACTCAGCATCCGTTATATTGCAATTGACAGGCACAAGTTTGATAAGTGCCTGTCTTTACCTATCGTCCAAAAACTTCAGGGTCATAGTGGTGAAATAGTGAAAAAGATTGTCTTGCGAGTCATCATGTTTCTCTTCGTCCTAACAATTGCCAGTCCATCTTCCGTCCTTCCCCAACAGCGCCAGCAGCCATCGTCGCCAGGAAGCGCTTCCGCCGGCAAAGGCCCCGTCGGAACTCCCGTACCGGTAAGACGTCTTCCGCGGTCGAATGCCAGCTCGGAGATTCCGATGATCGAAAGGGATTTTGACGAAGCGCTGGCGTTAATTCGAGACAAATACGTCGAAGGCAAAAAACTCGACTACAACTCGGCGTTTAAGTCCTCCATCATCGGCATGCTGCGATCACTGGATCCGCATTCAAACTACTTCGACCGAGAGGAATTCGACGAACTTAAAACCGACCAGCGCTCTGAATACTTTGGAATTGGCGCTTCGATCTATAACTACACGATTGGCAACGACACCGACACTTTCATTACCGCCACCTTCGAGGGCTCTCCGGCGAGCCGCGCCGGACTGCGTTTCGGTGATCGCATTTTGGACGTGGATGGCGTGAAGATGACCGGCAAGCCTTCGATTGAAGTGCGAGACAAAATTCGTGGTCCACGCGGCTCGGTCGTTAAGATCACAGTTGAACGCGCAGCAGATAAGTCGCAGCGGACTGTTGCAATCACGCGTGACGCGGTGCCTCAGCCTTCTATTCCAGACAGTTATCTGCTCAGGCCAGGCGTTGGATATATCGACATGACGCGTGGTTTTAACTACACCACCACCGACGAGCTCCTGGAAACAATCCAACGATTTCAGTCAAAGGGCATTACGTCGCTGGTGCTCGACCTGCGTGGTAATCCCGGTGGATTTCTTGAGCAAGCTATCCATGTGGCAGAGGTTTTCATTCCCAGTGGTGAGCTCATCCTGACGCAAAAGGGAAGAAACGGTTTGCGTGACAATACTTACCTATCGCGCAATAGCTCACCTAATCTCACGCCGCTCGTGATCTTGATCAACGAGAACACTGCGTCTGCTTCGGAGATCGTGGCCGGCGCTATGCAGGATCATGATCGAGCGCTAATTGTCGGCAAGACAAGTTTCGGTAAGGGACTCGTGCAGAGCATTATTCCGTTGGAGTATGGAGCGGGCCTGACTCTTACCTCGGCAAAGTATTTCACGCCGTCAGGCCGTTTGATTCAGCGAGATTATTCCAACGGCGGGTTCTACGACTATTATACGCACGGTGGATCGAATCGTCTCGACCAGAAAAATTCCGTCGAGAAGCCCACCGGACAGGAAAAGAAAACAGACACAGGACGCGCGGTTTACGGTGGCGGAGGTATCGCACCGGACGAAGCGATCGAAGCCCGCACGGTAAATCAGGTTGAGCGGCGTCTCATTAGCCCCACTTTTGCTTTTGCGCGGGACCTGGTTAATGGACGCGTTGCTGGCTTTGACAGTTACAAAGTTCAGCGCCCCATTGATTACAACCACGATTTGTTGCAATCCGATTTCGCAGTCACCGATCCGGTCTACAAGGCGTTCAAGGACTTCGTCGCGAAAGACGCCCCGCTTAAAAGCCTCGTGCCTGTACTCGACCACAATCGGGCCTTCATTGAATTGCAGCTTCGCTTTAACATCGTCACTGCGGCCTACGGCCGGGTCATGGCAGACCGTGTCTTTGTCGCAACTGACGATCCTCAGGTCTCACGCGCGCTGGAAGTTTTGCCGCGGGCTCGAGACCTCGCGATGTCCGCGATGCGGCAACGCTCTCAGCAGTAGTCTGATCCCTTCACAATTCAGATCGGTCGCAGAGCACGAGGTCGTGCCCTGCCTTTCTTGCCCCGGCTAGTTCTACCCGTTGCAGCAGTAAGACAGAGTCTTGCGTCTAAAACTGCGTTGTGCTATTTTGCAGTTAATACAAGTACCAAATGACTGGAGATAGTGCAGATGAAACGATCTACTAAGACCCTGGTCAACACAGAAGAACTCGGTCGCGCTATTCGCCGAAAGCGTGACGGAATGAATCTTAGTTTGCGGGACGTCGCCAATGAAACCGGTGTCTCAGCATCGACCCTTTCCCGAATCGAAAACGGCACGGGAAAACCCGATGCTGAGAACATTGCCCGGCTAACCGGCTGGCTGGACGTTCCCATGGAACGAATCCTGGGGGGCGAACGCGTCGACGCCGAAGCCACTCGGGCAGTTGTCTATTTTGCACGCGAGTCGACGCCGGAAATCGTTGAGGCGCATTTGCGGGCCGATCGAAACCTCACCGCTGAAACCGCTTCGGCTTTGTCGGAGCTCTTTCGCGTTGCCTATACGCAGTTTAGCCGCGCTGAGCCGGAAAGGACTGCTCGCAAGAGGCGCTAGCCTTTAGTTCGACTGGCGGCGATACGTTCCGTGCCACATTCCGAGTTACCTCCAGGCCAAAGATGGCGAGAATATGAGCTCAATGCCTTGGGCTTGCGCGACTTTGCGAGGACGAGGGCTGACGCTGCTTTGAACCCATTTCATCTCGCGAGTTTTGCCAACCTCTTAGTCATCGATCTCGAACAGATAAAAGGACTCAGCGATAAGTCGCGCGAGCACTTGCTTGGCTCAGCCTCCGAAGAGTGGTCAGGTGGAGCGTGCTCACGTCCTCTTCCGGATGGCCGCAAGCTCGTCATTCTCAATCCCAACCATGGCCCCACCCGCACGCATGCCACGCTGATGGAAGAAATCTGCCATGTCTTTCTCGGTCATCAGCCGAACCGGCTTGCGGTGATCTCGGATGAGAAGGGCGGGAAGACACTCGCGCGCGATTATCGGAAGGCTGATGAAGATGCAGCTTACGGGACCGGCGCTGCTGCGCTCGTGCCTTTCGCGAGTCTGCTACGCTTCGTTCTGCTGGGCGATTCCGCATCTACCATTGCGAGACACTTTCGTGTCAGCCGCGATCTCGTCGAATATCGTCTGAAGGTTACGCGGCTCTGGAAGGTCTACAAATCCAGTAACCTCAACGCATCCGAGCAGGCTTAAATTTGTTACTTCATGCTTCGGGCCCTCACCCGCTATAATCAATCAGCTAGTTTTTAGGGCACAGTTTTATTTGCCGAGAATCGAATTCTGATGACAGAAGAGCTAAGAGAAGCACGCGCGCCTGGTTTGACCACACTTGACAAGCTGCGCATGCTGCTCGATATCACCAAGAAGATCAGTCGTTCCCTAGATCTGCAAGAGGTCCTCAATCTTGTCATGGACACGCTTGATTCTCTCCTTCCTCATGATGCTGCGGGAATTTTCCTTTTGAAATCGAGAAATGACTCAGCCGACGCGAACGATGACTCCGGGGTTTTTCAAACCGAAGTCGTGCGCGGTTACGACCTCGACGAACTGATAGAGCTTCATCTGAAAATGGGCGAGGGCATCATCGGGCATGTGGCTCTCACGAGTCAGCCGTTCGTTTCTCCGGACGTTCGTAAGGAGCCCCTGTACGTGAACGCGCGCGCCGAAACCCGCTCCGAGATGGTTGCGCCCATCATTTCAAACGACGAAGTAATCGGAGTCTTTGATCTCGAGAGCGATGAACTTAACGCCTATTCTCCAGACGATCTCGAGGTGTTGATGATGCTCGCTTCACAAGTGGCGATTATCATCGAGAAGGTGATGCTGCACGAGCAGTTGATTGAGAAGAAACGTCTCGAAGGCCAACTTGAAGTCGCTCGTCAGGTCCAGCTGGAGTTGCTGCCGCCAAGCGATCCGCAGTTGGAAGGTTTTGACATCAGTGCTTATAACTTTCCCACCGAAGAAGTATCAGGAGACTATTACGACTGGGTGCGGATCTTTGACGATCAGATCGGCCTGGTCGTCGCCGACGTCTCTGGCAAGGGTGTTCCGGCGGCGCTGCTCATGGCGTTTTTGCGAGCCAGCCTCAGGGCCGCCACGCATATCGGCTATGCGCCGCACATTTCGATGTCCAAGGTGAACTATTTGCTCTGGGAGTCTATTGAGCGCAATCAATTCGTCACCGCGTTCTACGCGATCCTCGACGCCTCAAACCGAACGCTGGCTTATACGAATGCGGGGCACAATCCGCCGCTGTTACTGGACGCGCAAGGTAATATCAAGTTTCTCGACAGAGGAAGTTTGCCCCTGGGTATGTTCAGAGACACTCGCTATCACGAGTATTACCTTACAATCGAACCGAATGAGTTGATCGTGCTGTACACTGATGGAGTGACGGAAGCAGCGAATTTGAAAGGAGAAGAGTTTGGCCGCGACCGACTGGCGCAATCAGTCAAAGAAGCAAGCCAGTTGAGCGCCAAAGACTTAATCGCTGCCGTACAACGAGACGTGATTGCGTGGACTGAAGGTCAAGGACCGACCGACGACATTACCTTCTTCGTAATAAAAGCGCTCCCCTGAAACGAAAAGGGAGACAAGAACCTAGTCCTCATCTCCGCCTCTTAAAACCGAATTGTTCTTTCTAATGCGTTGTCAGCGAGCAATGCGCGTGGTCGCCTCCAGGAGCCAGCGGAGCTCGGTAGTCTCCAAAATGAAACTCTGCTTCGGTTTCCGATAAAGCGTATACGTCGAAGCCGAACGCATCGAGATAGGCTGCCAAGTCATCCGGCGAAAGGAGATAAACGGCGGGAGCGTAGCCCGCTTCGGCGCGAATTTCCAGCAGGCGCTCGAGGACTTCCAGTGGTGCAAAGCATCTAACAGGATCCTTGTATGTTGCCATGGTCTCGCGCCCCTCTTTCGGTAAATTCGGGCTGGCTTAATCTGGATTGCCAGTCCCTCAGCAATACTTTGATGTAGAGAAACACAATCGAGTTTGTTCGCACCGTAAGTTTCTTTTCGGTCACGAACTCTCCAACACTTTGACGTCATCGAGGAGTCGAAAGTTCCACTAGAATGAGCAGCCAACCAATTACCTCATATGCGCCGGATAGTGCCCCTCCTCCTCCCAATTTCGTGTCTGTCCTGCGGCAGATGTTGCACGCGTCCGAAAAAGTAAGCGATTTGATTTTCTCTCCCGGGCGCCCCCCGCAGATTGAGGTTGCAGGTAAGCTGCAAGGCGTCAATATTGAGGGATTGGAGAAACTCACACCGGCCCACACCGCCGGTATCGCCAAGTTAATCATCGGCAATCAGCAAGCGGCTCAGGAAAGCCTGGACAAGACCGGCGCCGCCGATCTTTCTTTCAGTGCATCTGGTGAGGCCCGCTTTCGCGTAAACATCTTCAAGCAACGCGGTACGCACGCCATCGTCATGCGTGTGATTCCATTTCGCCCGCCGCGCTTCAGTGACTTCAACCTGCCCGACCAGCTGAAAGAGATCGCCGAAATCAAGAACGGTGTCGTACTGATAACCGGACCGACCGGCAGCGGCAAGAGCAGTACACTGGCCGCAGTGATTGACCTGATCAATGAGACCAAGTACTACCACATCGTAACGATTGAAGATCCGATCGAGTTTCTGCACCCGCACAAGAACTCGACGGTGCACCAGCGTGAACTACATTCTGATACGCCCAACTTTGCGATCGCACTGCGAGCCGCTTTGCGACAGGCTCCGAAGGTGATTCTGGTTGGCGAGATGCGCGACCGGGAAACGATTGAAGTAGCCCTCGAGGCCGCAGAGACGGGTCACCTCGTCTTGTCGACGCTCCACACGATCGACGCGGCAAAGACCATCGATCGCATCATCGGAGTGTTTCCCAAAAATGAAGAGCAAGCTATTCGCACAAGAATAGCCCAGTCGTTCCGCTATATTGTGTCGCAACGGCTGATTCCGAGTCGGGACGGCAAAGGACGCATAGCCGCCATCGAGATTCTTAAGTCGACCATGCGTACTCGGGAGTACATCGAGAAGGGAGAGTCCGAAGGGAAGTCTTTAATCGACGCGATGGAGCAGGGTGATCAGGAAGGGATGCAGACCTTTGATACCGCCATCGAAAAGATGATCAGGGAGGGCGTCGTCACCAAAGAGGCGGCGCTGCCTTATGCGACCAACGCTAACAACCTCCTGCTGCGAATCAGCGACATGGACGGCGCGCCAAAGCCGGCAGCAAAAGCTCCGACTACCGAAGAGGGCTCAATGCTGGACATGATTGAGAGGTAGACGCGTGCTTGGTTCAGTTTGAGATTGTATCCACATCTCGCTATCCGGTTAGACCGAGGTCTTTTGTTTCCTCTTGTCCGTCAGGCTTGCGCTGAAACGAGGCCCTCGTTGTTCCCGAACAGTAGCCAAGGTATCATTCCCGCAGTCCCACAGAATTCTCCCGACTAAAGTTAAGTAAGTAAATATTATGCTCGTCGAGTTTCTTAAATCATGCTTGCGCCTGTCGTGTTTCGGGATCGCAATCCTTGCTGTCCTCAGCGTCTTTTCAGCGACTACTGCTGCGCAAGACGTGCAGATCGAGGTTACACCCGACGCTCGCATTCGAATTGAGAATCAGTTTGGCGGGATCGACGCCATTGTTTGGAACGAGACCTACGTTTCGGTTGGTGCGACAATCGAACAAAGTGGCGCAGCCTTCAACCGCTCACCGATTGTTATCGAGAACCGAAATAAGCAGCTCTTGATCTCGATTGTTCAAACTCCTCTGGATCCCAAAGTGCTGATCCGGCTCTCGGTGAAAATGCCTGAGGGAGCTCAGACAGAGATAAGTACCGGCGCAGGTCCGATCTCGCTCCATGGATTGCCCGCATCCGCTGTGCTCAGATCTGTTTCGGGTGACGTATTTGCAGAGACCGCGAGTCCACTCAACGCCGATATCGATGCTCGATCTGGTGGGGGAGTTATCAAATCTTCACTCGCGGAGCCGTTACGAAGTGGCGGCCATCTATTGAAAGCGCGGGTTGGAACAGGTGAGCACATGCTGCGGATCAACACGGGCGGCGCGGTCTCGCTAATAGTCGCTGACTTACCGTCGGCGCTTGCGAGCGCCACGCCTCTGGCTCCTGAAGATCGGAAAGCGGCCAGTCATCCCGAGCCACCGCGACTCTCTGGTTCTGAAACTCCTCCAAAAGCGGTGGGCATTCCCGCGAGCGGTTCTGACGGAGAAGAAGTCAGCGAAGGCGATGTTATTCGAGTCGACTCACAACTCGCCGCTCTCAACGTCAGCGTTATTGATCGCAACACAACCCGCGGCGTCTTTGGTCTGACGCAAAAGGACTTCGCTCTTTTTGAAGACGGCATCCCACAGAACATCGTTCAATTCGATTCGGCTGCGGCGCCCTTTGATCTTATTTTGTTGATCGACCTTTCGGGTTCCACTCGAGACGTCGTGAAACTGATCCGCGCGGCCGCTCTGCGTTTTGTGTCAGCGGCCCGGCCGTCCGATCGCATCGCGATGGTTTCCTTTGCGGCTAAGCCCAAGGTCGTTTCACCGTTGACGCTGGACCGCGAAGTCTTGCGACAGCGCGTCAACGAGATCGACACGGCGCCTGGCGATACCAAGGCTTATGACGCGATCGACTTCGCCCTCAATCTGCGCGACGCGAATAACGCGCGACGCACCGCAGTCGTTTTGCTGAGTGACGGTCTCGACGGCGCGATTCCTGGCGTTCAGGGCGCTGGCTCAAAGCTTACCTACAACGAACTCCTCAGTGGAGTGCGCGAATTCGATGGAGTGCTCTATACCCTGTGGCTAAATACCGAGTACGAGCCGATGAGTCCGTTGGATACGCAGCCAGAAGCCTTCGACATGGGTCACGATCGGCTGAAGGAGCTCGCGGACGCCGGCGGTGGCTCCTTTTATGAAGTTGAGCGCCTTGAAGACCTCGCCGGCGCATACGAACGAGTGGTGTCGGATCTAGGGACCGTCTACACTCTTGCGTATCGTCCGTCCAACAAGGCGCGTGATGGCAAGTGGCGGGCGATACGCGTGAGCGTGGCTCGGCCTTCCGCTGTAGCGCGCGGTAAGCATGGTTACTATGCAAACTAGGAGTGACGCTCCGATTCAAAGGTGGCTGCGCCGCGCGCTTTTTCTGGTTGGAATCGTACTGCTAGGCGCGACTTCACCGGATCTCAGTTGTCTTGCTCAAGGCACTGAACCGATCGAAACGATTCGCGTTGACTCAGACCTCGTCGATCTGAAAGTGAGCGTAGTCAGGAAGAATCCGCAGGCTTCTGGCGCGGAGTTACTGCAATCTGATTTTCTCGTACTGGAAGACGGGAAGCCTCAGGAGATCTCCTTCTTCGCGGGAGAGACCACGCCTTTTGATCTTGTTTTGTTGCTCGACCTTTCAGGTTCCATCGCCGAGAAGTTGCAGCTCGTCCGGCGTTCTGCCAAACGCTTCATTGATGCAACCAGGGCGACGGACCGAGTCGCAATCGTCACGTTCAGCGACAAACCCCGCGTCGGCTCGGCGTTAACACTTGACCGCCGGCAACTGCAAGAATCAATTGGTGACATCGAGCGGCCGGCGGGAGGTACCAATTTTTGGGACTCGCTGGCCTCCGTAGTCGATACGGTGCTCGCATCTTGTAATTCCGCGCGGCGCTGCGCTGTGGTTGCCATGACCGATGGAGTCGACAATGCTTTGCCGGATGTGGCAGGGGAAGGATCCCTCGTCTCTTTTGAAGAGTTAATGGAAAAAGTTCGTCGCTCGGACGCGATAGTTTTCCCTGTCTATCTGGATACGGAAAAGGATGAAGTCCGGCGCCACAGGAGTCCTGCTAGTGCTTACGAGATTGCGCGAAATCAACTTGCGCAGCTCGCTGAGATCAGTGGCACGAGGGTGTATCCCGCTAGAGAGTTAAAAGATTTGGACCGGGTCTACGATCAGGTGATCAAAGATCTCGGAACGGTCTACAGCCTGGGATACAAATCCGACAATCCAGCGCGTGATGGTAAGTGGCGTTCGGTTGTTGTTCAGGTGAAGAACCGAGTCGATGTCTCGGCTTATACGAAGCGGGGCTACTACACCAGGCCGGAGCAATAAGCTGCAGCGCCTTGATCGGTTTTTTCGAATTGCTTGTAAATGGTGATGATGGGTCTATAATGCAATTGCTTCGCTCCCCAGAACAGACAAGTCGGTCTTGCGTCAAAGGCTTCAAAGGAGACCTTCCCATGAGAAAAGCCACCCAGCTCCTCCTGCCGTCTATCCTTGCCTCCATTCTGATCCTTCTTTGCGTTGGCATTGGCCACGGCCAAA
Source organism: bacterium (assembly GCA_040005515.1). Lineage (GTDB taxonomy): Bacteria > Acidobacteriota > Blastocatellia > Pyrinomonadales > Pyrinomonadaceae > PSRF01. The sequence goes on along the minus strand of JBDTYQ010000002.1, from coordinate 53,721 downwards.
ACCGCGAAAAGTTCGTGATTTCGGCCAGGGCGGGAGGTGTTAATGCCGTCACGGGACGAACGGGTGTGCACGCAAAGGGAAGTTCCGAATGGGAACAGTTGACCATTAAAGACAACCTCGAGGGAGGAGACGTAGTTAAGACTGGATTCGATGGACGGGTTGAAATCCTTCTGAATCCCGGCTCCTACATGCGAGTAGCGGAGAATTCTGAGTTTGAGTTGACCAGCAACTCGCTGGACCATCTCGAAGTGCGGCTGATGAGCGGCACCGCCATAGTAGAGGCCACCGGAGCTGATGACACCGAACTTCTGATTAACATCACAACGCCACACGCGAAGATGGCCATCGTTCAGCGCGGCCTTTACCGGCTGAACGTGGTTCCGGGCGATCTTACTGAGCTAATCATTAGAAAAGGCCGCGTACTAGTCTCGGACCCCCAGACAAAGATCAAGAGTGGTCGCAGATTGATTTTTAGCGGTAATGCGTTCTCGGTCGCTAAGCTTGATAAGGCTGACAAGGACTCTGACAATTTTGATATCTGGAGCAGAGAAAGAGCGGACACCGTCGCACAGGCCAATCGAAAGATGGGCTCGCGTGCTCTGGACTCATACCTTTCAAGATTTAGCGATAATTGGATGCGCCACGCTTCATCATTCTCCTCGGGCGTCTGGATCTTTAACCCGAGATTTGGGTTCTTTACCTTCTTGCCGTTTTACATGGGATGGGGCTCTCCCTATGGCTCAAGTTATTCCAACGCTTTCTATTCTGGATATAGTTGGCACCGCTACTGGCCCACGGATGGGTTCTCGACATTTCCCTCCAGTTCTTCCTTCCCCGTTCCTTCGCGGGAAGGGGCATCCAAGGGAGTCGGAGGTCCGTCGTCAACTGGCCTACCCACTAAGAGTGCCGGTGGTCGCGTTAAAGAACTGCCTTAGCCCGACTTCAGAACCCGGTTCAGATCTCTAGCGATTCCGATCACGAAACAACTGATCGAGTTCCCGTCCTACCAGCGCGTTTATTTCTGAACGACCCATTCCACCAAGCACCAACTGCGTGAGCGGTGAGCGCAACTGGCCCTGCATGCGCTCTTTAGCCTTCTCACCGAGGGTTCGCGAGATTACGATGGCTCCCGATCCATGCCTGATTTTGATCAGTCCGTCCTTCTGCAGTTCCCGGTAAGCGAAAGCAATTGTATTGAGATTCACTCCTAGATCTGCGGCGACTTGTCGCACCGGCGGCAGCGCTGACCCTTGTTGAAGCTCGCCACGAGCGATCAGTTCCTTGATACCGTCCACGACTTGCCGGTACATCGGGCGCCCGTCCTTCTCATCAATCGTGATGTACACCGATAGCCCCCTTAATTGTCTATTGCTTCTATACACCAGACAATTACCGCTGTCCACTAGTATTTCGGGATATAGATAAGTGGAGGTGAGGTCTGCATTCTTGACCACATTCGAAAATCTGTCCGTACGTCTTCTCAAGCAAGATAGAGTCGAATATACCGTGTATACATCTTGTACATGAATGCGTCGAGTTTACCTTTTGCACGTTGTTCAAGTAGTTGCCAGAGATTGGCATCACTCAAAAGCATTACCATTTTGTGGTGAATGACATCACGAGAGTAAATCTCTTGAAGATAACGGATTTCTTGCTTGATAGGTTCTCGGCGGTCAGAGCGATAGCAGACGAACCCGAACCGGCTTGTAGACTCGGTTAGCGATGCCTCGATTTGGTGGAAATCACCCGCTTCCAGAGTAGATTTGTTTTTGCACTCGAAAGGAACGGTCACCGCCACATAGCTGTCACGAATAGTTTCGAAGAAACGCGTTTCCCCAGTGTTGTTAAAGACGATATCCCGAATCTCACCCCCACCCCAAGGTGTCGCGTGGAGTTTTGGGTTACTAAGATACCCCTGAAACGCGAAACTGATCGCCGATTGCATTAAGTCTTCATATCGTTTGAAACCTCCTGCTCCAGGGGGGATGTCCCGTAAGCGCCCCATGATGCGGGCAGCCTCCTCATAAGCCGCACTCACTCTTGTGGTAATAGATACAGACGCAGCAACTATCTCGTTTTCGTCTGCTTCCTTAGTCCGTATTTGTTTTGGGCCTTGCACTAACCCAAGAGCTTGGGCAAAGCCGGGGTGGATGCTGACCTCGCCGGTTAACAGGTGGTCCGGAAACACTAGCCCAGGTGCTAGAACCTAAAAACAAACGAACGTGAGGAGACTGGTGACATGAACGAACAGGACAAGGAATATATTAGATTAGCTATCGATGAAGCTCGAAAGAGTAAACCAGAGGACGAACGACCACATCCTCTCGTGGGTGCTGTCATCTTAAGGAAAGGACAAGTATTGGCTGCCTGTCATCGAGGAGAACAACTTAGTGCTCATGCGGAATACTTCGCTCTTGAGTCGAAGCTGCCAGACGAGACTCTTAGCGGTGCGACGATTTTTACAACATTGGAGCCCTGTACCACTCGAAATCACCCCAAAGTGCCCTGTGTCGAACGGATAATTGAACGCAAGGTGGCACGCGTCGTGGTTGGAATGTTAGATCCAAATCCAAAGATTACAGGGAAAGGGGTTCTAGCACTTCGTAAGGCCAATATCACGGTTGAGCTATTTCCTCGAGAGTTGATGGCCGAGGTTGAGGAACTTAACCGGGCTTTCATTCGTTCGAAATCAGCATTGCAACTTCCGAGTGCCAAGATCATCGACGACGCATCTATCGAATCATATCGAAGTAGGTCGCTGGATGAATGGTACCGCACGATAAACTATGTTTACTGGGACCGTAATTTTAATCGCGATTCTGTCGCGATCTTTACCCACCTCGTCGAAGTTACAGGTGGTCTAAGCCTCCTTGCCAGCAGCAAGACAAAACCGGGTGTAAATCCTGAAGAATTTGTACCCAAATGCATAGCTTGGTGGCTCGCATTATGCGGAAAGGTTGGCGTGAAGAGTGTTGAGGATATGCTATGGTCAAAGTTTCCGAATGCGTGTACATACTGCCATCGAAACAAACATGATCCCGACGAATGTTCTGAACAAAAAGCAAAACATAAAGGTCCTCAATGGGACGCCCTCGGAAAACTGGGACTTGGTCAGCCCCGGCCGCGGACCTTGGGGGATTGGCAGCGCATGTTCTCCAGCATTTATCCAGCGCAACAAACGGAGGACTACGGACCATCTTTCGGGAGATTAACGGAAGAGCTTGGTGAACTAGCAGAGGCTTTGCGTATTTTTCCAGCGGCCCCCGGCTATTTTCTCAGCGAGGCGGCGGACGTGTTTGCTTGGCTTATGCACATCCAGAACATCGTCGACCAAAAGAAGGGTACCCCCAAGGCTGAGCGTGGGAAGTTTTTGGAAGACAGCTTTTCCTATGCGTATCCAGACCGATGTCTTGATTGCAATCAAACAAAGTGCAGCTGCCCTCCAATCCTCGAGGAAACCATCGGTAGAATTGGACACGAGGTACCGAAAGGACGCGGCTCATTCGAGCCGGCTGGTAGCTTTATGACCGCCGACAAAGCGCGCCAGCAGTTCCTAAAGCGCTAAGCCTAAGGAGGCAAATCTGAGTCTAAGAAACGGACAAGCAAGGGTTAATAGCGCTTTGGGTGCGGAATCACTTTACTCTACTACTCGCTTTAAATCGGAAAGTCTCTTTAGGAGAGCTTTACCATTAATGAGTTCGAGTCTTGAGGGTATATATGGGGCAATAAGAGGATCTCCTTGCAACCGTGGAGCAAAGTTAGACGTCGTCGTGACAAAGCCTTTTGAAGCGCCATCCCCTTGTAGAACACCCATCAAGGCTCTTACATCATTAGCCGTCACGAGGTGGTCAGGGCTGAACGCCTTTACTTGATCAATAATGCGGACGGTGCCAAGACCCTTCTTAATGGCAATTATGTCGCGTCCATAATCCCCACTTTGTGGAGTGAGAATAACCGTTTCAAATCCGGCCTTCTTATACGCCCCAGCTATTATTTCCTCCCAGGTCCGAGGCGGAATCTTAAAAGCTTCCTGAGGATCTTTTTCCAGAAGTCCAATTATTTCTAACCAGGGAATAGTGACCGCTTCGATGAGGTGACCTTCGGTGGTCTTGTCCCCTCGCACAACAACCGTTTGTAGCATCAAGTCAATAAGCTTCGGCGGATCTCTGACAATGAAACGAACTCCTACATTGGCAAATCCCGAAGCTGACACCGACACCGGCACCGAGAAATTTCGCGACTTCGAACCACACCTAGGGCACGGCTGGCGCTTGCCAAACTCGGTTGAAGGATCCTCTGTAAGAACGAATCCGCAGTTGCCGCAAGCCACCTTATTCATAATTTGCTTCTAAGAGGCGATTCTTCAGAGCAATTTATCATCCGGGAAGGAAAACTATAACCCAGAATAGAAAATCACTATACCTACGGTGTTGGTGGGTAGTGTCCTAATCTAAAACCGCTGTACGGGGTCTGACACGCCGTTTATTTTGAACGCGGGCTCGCAGTATCTCGCAGTATAATAAAACGCAGCCGGACTCTTGGATAACCCCACATGAATTGGAAACTGATAGTCAAACTTTCTATATTCGGCGTGGCGATGGCGTTTGGCCTTGTCTTTGGACGGATCGAGCGCATTGAGGGATTACTTTGGTGTTTAATCTTCCTTCTGTACGCTTGGTTGATAGCTAAGTACTGCAACCGATTCTATTTCTTGCATGGATTTCTGACGAGCGTACTGAACGGCATCTGGATCACCATAATTCTATTAGCATTTTCCCCAACGTTCTTAGAGAACCACCCTAGGGTGGCTGAAAATGTTAGGTCTTTTGGCAGCCTAACCCAGTTCAGATTGATAATTCTGGTTGCCATGACAATAGTGGCAACAGGTTTTGGGTTGTTTCTCGGACTATTCACTCAAGGTGTTGCCTACATACTCAACAAAAGACGGTCGCGACAGTCGCGCGATGGAGACAGTGCGGGCGGTGGGTCGTAGTTTCGATTCGACGTGAGTAGGTTAGCCACTGCCCACATTAGGCGTTACCTGTTCATAAACGTATTCCGCACGAGACCAGTGGCAATACTACCCATTTCGACTATTCGCTTTACTTAACCATCGAGGATCTTGAGGGAATGATCGCGTCGCTCGCCAACCAGAAGCCCAAGCAGTAGACAGTTTTCCTCTGAACCTCAGATTAGGACACTACCGTGTTGGTGAAGGTGTGGTCAGGAATGCGGACATTCCTCACACTTGTCTATATCCCGTCCACTAGTATTTCGGAAGTCATTCTTAAAAAGACAAGGGATTAAGTTGCCAGACGGTTGGCGAGTGCAAGGGCGCCGAAGGTCACCCCGGCGAGTCCGGCTCCGGGAAACGTGGTGTCTCCGACCATGAAAACATTAGGGAGTGAGGTTGAGTTCTCCATGGCGAAACCCTCTGGAGAAGTGACGCTGCCGACCATACCGAGCTTACGACGTGTGAGTTCGTAGCAGGCCAGAGGCGTTGCGGTCTCGATCACTTCCACGCCCCCGCCTAATTCGGGAAGACCTTTATGAAGCTGAGCCCAGACAGTCTCCAGTTTCGCCTGATCCTGTTGCTCCAATTGCTCGGCGCTTTCGTGAAACGTGAACCACTGCTCCACATCAGTGAATGCCGTTACCGTCGCCGCGCGCTTCCCCTCGGGCGCTCGTGTGTCCCAATCAGGCGCAGCAGCGAACACTAACTGCGACGACTCAGGATCAAACTGCTGCTCGTGCTGCCAATCAGAAAGTATGAGGACTCGATCGCCGGCCAACCTCGCGACCGCAGTCTCATCCATTCCCAGATAGAGCTGATACGCGCCCCAACTTCGGAGGGCGCCGAGTCGTCGTCTGATTTCCGGCGGTGTTCGATTCAATCCGATGAGTTTTCCATAGGTGTCCCAGACTGTCAGGTTGCTGATGATCGCACTAGTCGCAGTCACCGTTTCGCCGCTCATCAGATCGACACCGACTGCACGGCCGCTTGAATCGTAGGCCAGTCGCAGCACCGGAGTATCCAGGCGGAGTCGTCCCCCACTTTTTCTGATTGAGTCTGCGAGTCTTGCAGCGAGGCCCGCCGCGCCGCCGCGAATTGAAAATATTTGTTGTCTTGGAATTGAAAGAGCGACCGCTGCGCGCAAGTAATTACATTCTTTGCCTGTCGCCTGCGAGACCAATTGTAATTGAGCGTCTATGAAGCGTCGGAAACGTGGCGAGGCGCCTTCCAGATGATTCTGCGCGGTGTCGTCCCTCATTCTCAACATGCGCCCGGCAGTGAGAAACTCCGGAGCCATCGCTCGCATTTGCGTCGCGCGACCGCGCGTTAGCAGATCCGGTGTTCGGGCGAATGCGCGGGTCAGGGTGTCGCTGAACTGTCCGCAGTCCCGGTAAAACTTGAGAGCTGCCTCGACACATTCGGGAAAAGCGGAGCGGAGAGCGGCTTCAAACTCTTCCTGGTTAGCGGAGACGGAAATCTCGCTATGGTCAGGAAAACGCACGACGTAGGCTGAATCATTCGGGCGAACTTCAGGAGCATCTACCGGCAGTTCAGAGAAGACCCGGTCATGAATCTCGCCCGGGGCCCAGAGTGGGTAGATCCCCACGCCCGGATCGAACGTGTAGCCAAACTTTTCCACGGACGCGACGCAGCCTCCCGTGCTCGAGCCGCGTTCAAGCAGGCAAACGTCCACCCCGCGCGCAGCCAGGAGCGCGGCCACGGTCAGTCCGCCGATACCGCCGCCTACCACGACAACCTCGTGACCCATGTAGTTAATTTAGTCCCAGCCGTGCGAGGAACAAAACAGCGAAAGCTGTAGGATCGGGGAGTGGCGTCGGAGGCGGACGGAATGACTCAAACAACAGGATCACCGACGTAATGCCGTTGAATACGAGATGAATCACAATGCAGGGCAATAACCGGCCAGTAACAGCGCGAACAATCGTCAGGGCGATGCTGAGGAGAAGTACCGCGGCGAGCACGCCATAGTTTGGCCAGTACTGCGGCACATGGATCAGAGTAAAGAGGCCTAGCACAAACAGCCCGGCGCCCACCGCGCCGACGAAACGTTGGAGCGCCGCATACAGGATGCCGCGGTAGATAAACTCTTCGATGAAAGGAGCAGTGAAGACTGCCAGAAACGCGATCGCGTAACGCGCGGCGGCCGAGCTGTTAATGATCTGCTCCAGTTGCGTCGGCTTCTCGGCGCCCAAAAGCTTCGCCAGAGCAGTCGACACTACAAAGAGTGCCACGCCCACTCCAATGCTGGCCCACATTCCCAAACGCGGGGACCAGCCCCAGCCGATCGTAGGCAGGAAGGGCAGCCGGCCGAAACGCGTGACTAGCGCCCAGACCAGAACAAAAGTCAGCACGTGAGTCGGCAGGAGCGAGACTACTTGAAGCAGGATCGCAGTGCGATCGCTGATAGCCAGCTCTGCCATGCTTCGCACGAACGCTGGATCAGAGAGATTGAGGCCGCTATGCAATGCGTATGGAACCACGAAAAGCAAAGGCACGATAGCGAGTAGCAGCAGGCTCGCAAACCAGACAAGAAAGGCGCCACCGATTCCCCATGGCGGGTTGTTGGGATCGATGGGAGGCGTTGGCACATTGGGAGTGATGCTGTCGCTCGAATAGGCGGCTTCAGGAGTGAGGGTGACAAATGACCCCAGCGGATTGTTAATTGGCACGATAAAACGAGTGTAGGGAGTTGCTCGCGAACGGTCAAACGGGCGTTGTCGCGTTGTCTCGTTTGGCACTTACACTGCCGGGTATTCGATCTCCAACATCGAAGGACCCACACGCGGCGCCGCCAGCATCAAACCGATGATCGTCTTTGCATCTTCGATTTCCCCGTCAGTGATCATCTCCAGCGCCTGCGAGAAGGGAAGCCTTACCACGTCGAGTACTTCATCATCGTCGAGTTGTTGTTTTGTCTCGATTAGATCGGTGGCCAGGTAGACCCACATCTTCTCTTCGCAGAAACCGGGCGAGACATAGAATTCCGATAACTTTTCCAGCTGTCCTGCGGTGAAGCCGAGCTCTTCCTCAAGCTCACGCGCAGCACCTTCCTCCGGCCGTTCGCCTTTATCTAACGTCCCGGCACACGCTTCAAGCAGGTAACGAACTGCCGGATGTCGATACTGCCGCACCAGCATAACTGTGCCGTCTGCGAAAATCGGAATGATTACGGCGCTGCCCGGGTGGTGCACCACTTCTCGCTTGTAGGTTGTTTCACCCTCGCGCACAGTGTCGACAGTCACGTCGAAGATGCGTCCGCGATAGATCTCCACGGTCTCCACGATTTGCGGAGCTGGTTTGTCTGGTGTCATTGAGTGTTCTCGTTGGAGATAGCAGCCTTCCGATTGCTATCCACCGTGCGGTTATTTCTTAAAGCTGCCTGGACTTCGCCAATTAGATACAAAGAACCGGTGAAGCAGATTACACCCGCAGCAGGCGTAACTTCCTTTGCATAACTGATCGCTTCAGTCGTCGACTGCACTTCCCTAATTAACTTTGGATCAATGTAACGTGCGGCAATTTCCCTCAGCGCCTCTGTCGTCGCGGCTCGTGGGTTTTGCAGTGCCGCGAGAACAAGATGACTTGCAGCTGGGCAGAGAGCCTCAGCCATTTGGTCAAGATGCTTATCACGCATGGCGCCAAAGACGATTGTTAGAGGCGCACTCACGAACTCATTAAGATAGTCGCGGAGGGCCCTCGCTCCAGCGGGATTGTGAGCGCCGTCAAATAACAAGGCTGGCTCACTCTCCCAAACTTCCAAGCGGCCCGCATGATTTGCGCTTTCGATGCCAGCGATAATTTCGTTACGAGAAATCGCGAATCCGCGCGCGCGTAATGCTTCTGCGAGTCTAATGGCCAGGGCGACGTTGGTGATCTGATGCCGTCCTCGCAGCCCAACGAGAATTCCCCCATAACGGTCTTCGGGCGTTTCAAATGTAACCTGCAAGCGTCCGTCCGGCGTAGTCCCTTCAACTGCCGTCGTACATTCGTTAATGCTAGCTTGGACTCCAACCCGCGCGCACTGCTCCCGGATCACCTGGAGAACATTAGGAGCTTGGGCCGCGATCATTAGAGTACTGCCGGGACGGATGATCGCCGCTTTCTCGGCAGCAATACTCTCCAACGTGTATCCAAGGTACTCTTCATGATCGAATGCGATTGGTGTAAGCGCAACGACGTCTGCTCCCGCTGCGCTTGTTGCGTCCAGCCTTCCACCAAGTCCGGTTTCGAGGATTGCCAACTTCACCTTTGTGTCGCGGAACGTGAGGAGCGCAATCGCCGTTACCTGTTCAAAAAAACTCGGCAACGCTGCGATTCCGCCATCTTCCATTAGTCGTTGTGCCACGTTGCGGACTTCAGTCGCGCGGTCGGCAAAGACCTCTGGCGATATCTCTTTTCCGCCAATCCTGATCCTTTCCGTAATCGATATCAGATGGGGAGAAGTGAAGAGGCCGGTCTTAATTCCTGCAGCGTGGCAGATCGCGTCGAGGACGGTGGCCGTCGATCCTTTTCCGTTGGTGCCGGCTATTTGAACTGCGGGATACGAGTCTTGAGGGTTACCGAGCGCCTGAAGCAGTAGGCCGATGTTCTTCAGGCCGAGTTTGATAGCGAGGGTTTCGTGCCCAAGACTCAGAAGGTACCGGAGCGCCTCGTCAAAATTCATGAAGGTTGGTCCAGTTCAGTATGGTCGGGAGACTGCAGGCTTGGGGAGCAGCCAGGGGAGTCGTGGTGAAGACTACTTTCGGGAGACTGCGCTAACCCGGGCTCGCATTTCCCGCTCACCGTATATCTCTGGATTCATCATGAAGTTGAGCAGCTTGATGAGGTGGTCGCGGATTTCTCGTCTGTCGACAATTGCGTCGAGCATGCCGTGGTCCAAAAGAAATTCGGATTTCTGAAAGTCTTTCGGAAGCTTCTGTCTGATTGTTTGTTCGATCACGCGTGGTCCGGCAAAACCGATCAGCGCCTTTGGTTCGGCGATGATGAAGTCTCCCAGCATCGCGAAACTCGCCGTGACTCCACCGGTTGTGGGATCGGTCAAGACTGAAATGAAGGGAAGTCGTGCTTCGTCGAGGTTAGCCAGCGCTGAAGAAATCTTGGCCATCTGCATCAGCGAGAGAGTGCCCTCCTGCATTCGGGCGCCGCCTGAAGCTGAGAAGATAATTACCGCCCCGTGCTCGGTGATGGCGCGCTCGATCAGCCTCGTGACTTTCTCGCCAACTGCTGAACCCATCGAGCCGCCGATGAACGACATGTCCATTGCACCGGCGAAGACAAGATGGTTGCCGACTTTGCCACGTCCATTAATGATCGCTTCGCTTACTCCGGAATTCTTTCGTGCTTGTTTGAGTCGTTCCGGATATGGCTTGGTGTCAACAAACTCGAGCGGGTCAATCGAGATTACCTCGGCGTCGAGTTCCTCGAACCGGCTATCGTCAAACAGCATCGCCAGGCGTTCACGCGCGCCGATGCGAAAATGATAGCCGCAGTGGGTGCAAACCTGAAGTGATTCATCGAGATCCCGTTTATAGACATGGGCCTCGCAGCCGTCACATTTGACGAAGACGTTTTCCGTCTTGACCACCCGCTCCTCCGGCGGCACCGTCTCGATTCTTTTAGCTTTTTTATTGAACCAGGCCATACGCGCTGTATTTAAAAGAATGATCGCAATCTGTGTTGGGATAAACAGCAGATTAGCACAGGAGGGTAAAAGGATGAAGGAAACAGTTCTTCGATTGGCGCTTGCCAATTGCCGATTTCCGGTTGGTAATTCAGGACCGCAAGAGGCGTCTGTGAAGTCGCGACATGCGGGTTATGTTCCACAATCAGCCAACCGCCAACCGCCAACCGCCAATCGGCAATTGGAAATCGGCAATCTTAGAACTCAATTCCTTGCTGCGCTCTAATGCCTGACGTGAAGGGATGTTTGATGTCGCGCATTTCGGTAACCAGGTCGGCGTCCTCAACCAGTTCAGAGGGGGCGTCGCGACCGGTAACGACGATGTGGAGGGCGGGCTGCGCGGCGCGGATCGAGCGAAACTCATCGAGTACTTCTTCGAGCGGTAACATCTTGTAGCTCAGGACGTATACCAATTCATCGAAGACGAGCATGTCGTAGTCGCCGCTGCGCATCTTCTCCACGCAAAGGTCCCAGGTCGCGCGCGCGGTCTTCTGATCCTGCTCCGGGTTCTTCGTGTCCCAAGTGAAGCCGTCACCCATCGTGTGGACTTCAATACCGAGTTTCTCAGCTGCTTCATGTTCGCCGTAACGATCGTTGCGCGATTTCATAAATTGAATCATGCAACACTTCAGTCCACGTCCCGCCGCGCGCATCATCAGGCCGAGCGCGCAAGTCGTTTTTCCCTTGCCGTTGCCGGTGTGGACCAGCAAAAGACCTTGGGTCTTCTCCTGGTAGTCTTCGCGGCGCCACTTGTACTTTTTTTCTTTAGGATCCATCGGTTGGGCAAACAGAGGTTCGACCGTCAGGAAGGCGCGTGACCGGTCAGCGCGGCAGTTCTAAAAGGGCGGCCCACCGTTACGCTACAGACTCCGGCTCTCTCAAAGCGTCCTTGGCAATTTTCTTCAAGCCGTTTGCTCGTTTCACGGCGTCCTGCAGCAAGCCGATGATCTGGGCTTCGACTGCATCCCAAGTGCCCCTAAGTGTGCAGCCCGCCGCATTCCGGTGACCGCCGCCGCCAAATTGCTCCGCGATGCGGGCAACGTTGACGTCGCCTTTCGACCGCAAGCTCGTGCGATAGACTCCTGGTTCGCTTTCCCTGAGCAAGGCGGTGGCTTCGACTTCACCCACTGTCAGTGGGTAGTTAACAAAGCCATCGGTGGCTTCATCCGAAGCATCATTCCGTTGTTGCATGTCGCTTGTGAGGCGCATACATGCAACCTGACCAGAAGGGTCGCGCCGTGCCGTCGCCAGCACCGCTGCTAACAATTCGATCCGGCCCCAGGGATAACTGGCAAATACAGCCTCCGCGGTTTTTGCAGGTCTGACACCAGTCCGCACGAGTTCAGAAGCGACCTTGAAAGTCCGTTCGGTGGTATTTGAGTAGTGGAACGATCCGGTATCGGTGATCAGAGCGGTATAAACGCACTCTGCTATCTCTTTGGTGACGCGCACGCCCGTCGCTTTACAGAGGTTGTAGATCATCTCGCCCACTGCTGAAGCCGTGGAATCGATCCAGTTGATCTGACCAAATAGTGCCGTGGTGGAGTGATGATCGATATTAATAACGACCTGCTTCTCCAGATCGATCAGGCCGGGACGTGAGATGTCGGAGCATTCGATGACGAAGATTGCATGGTATCGCTGATCGACGGCGGGCGTGACGCGAACGGTCTCCGAGCCTGGCAATTGCCGGTAAGCAGCCGGCACGGCATCGCGCATGATGACTTCAACATCCTTATCGAGGGCGCGGAGTAACCAGTAAAGACCAAGGGATGATCCTAAACTATCCCCATCCGGGCGTATGTGTGAGGTGATAGCGAAGTGACTCTTCGATTCGATCAACTCAACGACTTGGCTAAGCATATTTTAAGGGATGCAGAATGAGTGATGAGTGATGAAGTAGCAGGAGGAGGCAGGAGGCTTTGCAAGATCGCTTTGACTCTCATCCTTCATCCTTTCGCCCTCATCCGTTCATCCCTTCATCCTTCTTCCTCATCCTTTCCGTGACTTTCCCATTCGCGTTCGATCGACTCGAGCAACTCGTCCACGCGCTCGCCTTCTTCCTCGACGCGGTCTCTGACGAAATGAATTTCCGGTGCGCGTGGGAGATTGAGCGATAAACCTACTTGTTTGCGGACGTAAGGAGCGGCTCGAGTCAGGGCCGCGAGCGCCAACCGGTGTTCCTCTTCATTACCTGCGACGGTGACAAAAACCTTCGCCGCTTTGAGATTTTCAGAGAGCTTGACGTCGGTCACAGTCACCATAGTGAGCCGCGGATCTTCCAATTCGTATCCAACAATCTGCGTGATCTCTTCGCGCAGAATGTCGGCAACTCGCTCGGGGCGTCGCATCACAATATTTGTTCCGAGTTTCTAGCTCCAGGTTCCGAGTTCCTTAACTCGAAACTCGAAACTTAGAACGCGAAACTACAATTCCGTAGCCGCGATCTTCTCCACGATGTAGGCCTCGATCTGGTCGCCGACCTTGATGTCGTTGAAGTTTTCCAGGCCGATACCACATTCAAACCCTTCGCGTACTTCCGAGACATCGTCCTTGAAGCGGCGCAGGGAAATGATGTTGCCTTCCCAGCTGACAACACTGTCGCGTATCAAACGGGCGCGCGCATTGCGACGGATGCTGCCATCGATGACCATCGAACCGGCAACTGCGCCGACACGCGGCACCTTGAAGACTTCGCGGACGTCGGCCTTGCCTATGATCTTCTCGCGCTCGATTGCTTCGAGCATGCCGATCATCGCCGCGCGAATCTCTTCTTCTACCTTGTAGATAATCGAGTGGAGCCGAACGTCCACGGCTTCTTGTTTTGCAAGATCCGCCGCACGCGATTCCGGCCTGACATTAAAGCCGATAATCACGACCGCGGAAGAAGACGAACCTGCCTGCGTGGCCGAGGCCAGCAAGACGTCGGACTCGGTAATCGCGCCGACACCGGAGCGAATTACCTTCACCTTCACACGCTCGGTCGAAAGTTTCTGCAGAGTAGACTTGAGAACTTCCACAGAACCCTGAACGTCGGCTTTGATGACGACGAGCAGTTCCTTAACTTCGCTTTCGCCTAAGGCCTCGATACCGCGTTTGGTGGTCTGCAGTAAGGCAGACTGGCGGTTCATCATCTGGCGATGCTGCGAAATCGTTTGTGCCCTGGCCATGTCGGCAACGACCTGCAGGCTTTCACCGGCTTGCGGCACGCCTTGCAGCCCGAGAACTTCGACGGGTGTGGCCGGTGGCGCCTCGGTGATCGATTCGCCGCGATCGTTGAACATCGCGCGCACTTTGCCGGAGACCTGACCCACGATGAACGGATCATGAGCGCGCAACGTACCTTGTTGTACCAACACAGTCGCGACCGGGCCGCGGCCACGATCGAGTTTTGCTTCCAGTACAACTCCGGAAGCCAGACGCGTCGGGCTGGCGCGGAGGTTGAGAATGTCCGAGCTTAACAAGATCGTGTCGAGCAGGACATCCAGGTTTTCCCGCTTCTTGGCGGAAACGAGGACCATTTCGGTATCACCGCCCCATTCAACCGGGGAAAGGCCGTGTTGCGCTAATTCTTGTTTCACGCGATCCGGATTCGCGCCCGGCTTGTCGATCTTGTTGATAGCGACAATGATGGGCACCTTCGCGGCGCGTGAGTGCTCGATCGCTTCGATTGTCTGCGGCATTACACCGTCATCAGCAGCAACTACAAGCACGACAATGTCAGTAGCCTTGGCGCCGCGAGCACGCATCAAGGTGAATGCTTCGTGGCCGGGAGTATCGAGAAATACGACGCGGCGGGTCTCGCCCGGGTGATCCGGACTGGGAACCTGCACGCTATATGCGCCGATGTGTTGAGTGATTCCACCAGCTTCACCACTGGCAACATCCGTCGTGCGGATACCGTCGAGCAGTGAAGTCTTTCCGTGATCGACGTGACCCATGACTGTGACCACGGGGGCGCGCGGCAACTCCACGTCGTCAGCGTCAGTGGCGATGAGTTCCTCGAACTCTTCTTCCGCGACCATCTCTTCAAAAGGTACGAAAGCCACGTCATAGCCGAAGCGTTTGCCCAGGTCCGCGGCAACGTCGTTGTCGAGAGCCTGATTGATGGTTGCGAAGACTCCCCGCTGCAGCAGCAGGGTGACGATATCTTTCGGTTTGATGCCTAGCTTTTCAGCGAACTCCTTAACGGTCGAGCCTTCAATCAAACGTGCCGACTTGAGCTCGCCGGTTGAAGGTTCCATTCGGCCGGCAATTCGATCTTCGAGCGACAAAGCCTTCGGCGGCGGAATGAAATCGCCTTTGTCGAATCGTCCCGCGCGACCCTCCGTAGTTTTGCGTCCGCCGCGCACCGGTGTGCGGCGTGAACGGCGACGACCAGCGTCGGGCGGCGGAATGTAGGTCGTCTGAGGTGTGGCGGTTTCCCCGGGCGTTCCTAGCCGTTCTGTTCTTGTGAGCGAATTTCGATCTCGCACGCGACCACTGCGTTCCGCTCGTTCCTTTGGAGTGACAGGAGGTGCGATAGGGATCGGCGCACGCTCGCCGGGACGAATACCGGCATCAAGGGCTGCTGCGGTGGGACGCATGACTCGAATCTGATGCGAAGCTCCGGGAGCACTCTTGGCTGGCCGCGCGGCAACGGATAGTTCGGCGCTTGCGGGCTCAAACTCGATAGCTTCTGTCTCAACTTCACTGGCTTCGATGGGCAGGTCCACTACAGTAGACTCTGCAGCAGCCGCAACGGTGGGCTGTTCGGCGCGTGTAGCCGGGGGTAGTCTCTTCAGCAGCCGAGCGGAACTGAGCGGCTTGACCGTACCCGCGACGGGTGCGGGAGCCTCGGGCTCGGGCGCAGCAGCTTCGGCTTGAATTGGTTCTGGCTTGACGGCTACCGGCTCTTCTGGCTCGGGACTGGAGGCTTCCTCGACGGGCCGCGCAGCCTTCTTCACAATCTTGACGGTGCGTTTTACCGCAGCTTCTTTCTTGGGAAAATACTTGTTGCGGATCTTCTCGGCCAACTCCTTGGACACAGAGTTGGATGGAACACTGACATCGACACCTTCACGGCGGACCTCTTCGATCAGCCGCTTGGTATCAAGCTTCAGTTCCTTGGCCAGGTCGTAAATACGAATCTTGGAGGAAACTGTCATGCACTCCTTCTCGGACGCTCAATGCTGAGGTGGTCCTGACTCTTCTAAAGTGATTAAGAACTCTCGCTCTCAACCACTCGAAGCGTTCTAGAAGTGCAACGCGAGGTGGTGGAGCGAGCAGCGCAACACGCTGGACAAGCCAGCGAGGCCGCTGACCTTACTGGTCCGCATCTGGGGAAGCATCTTGCTTCTCTTCGTCACTGCTCCCGCTAGATGCAGCGTCTTCCGAAAGCTCGGGAGCTGATGTTTTGTTTTCGCTGGCTTCAAGATCAGCCAGGTCCTCGAGCGACTGTCCGCTTTCGCTGGCTTCCACGGCATATTCGATCGAAGCCGCACCGCTCGAAGTAATGTCAGGTGCCGGCGTGATGGTGTCAGGACGGAGGTCACGACCTGTTTCCATCATTAGCAGTTCCTCAGGAGCGAGCGGTTCCGCTTCGGTCACAGCAACCGGGTCGGCTGAATTGCGCGCCAGGATCTCGGGCTCCGCAGAATAAGGCCGGCCTTTAGCGACTGCTTCGTCGTAGCCCGCAGCGGTCGGATCCTCCTCGGCAGTGACTCCGGTAGCATCAGCTTCGTACGTTTCGACGCTCTCGGTCTCAGCGGCAGCGACACCGACTGAGTCGCCCTGAAGCTTAGTATCACGCATGGCAATCACAGCCTTGGCGGCATTCAAAATCGTTTCTGCCTCGTCCAAACTTAGATCGAGGAACTCGACAAGATCATCGACCGATGTTTGCGAAAGGGCATCGATGTCGTTGATTCCATGCTCGGCCAGGGCATCGGTCTGTTGAGGCGTAACGCCTTCAATCGCGGAGAGGGGAACCGAACCGCCTGAGGCGATGAGGGCACCCATCTGTTCTGTGACCTCGCGCTTGATCTCTTCTTCACTGCGGATGTCGATATTCCAGCCGACAAGTTTGGTTGCCAGCCGAACGTTCTGACCGCGCTTGCCGATCGCGAGGGAAAGCTGATCTTCATTGACGATGACTTCCATCTGCCGGTTCTCAATGTCCGTGATGCGAACTTGATTTACCTTGGCCGGCGATAGTGCGTTGGCCGCAAAGACGGAAGGTTCGTCTGACCACTCGATGATGTCGATCTTTTCACCGCGCAGCTCGCGGATGATTGCCTGGACGCGGGAACCCTTCATGCCGACGCAAGCGCCGACTGGATCTACGTCGCGCTCATTGGAAGTGACGGCGATTTTTGCACGCTCGCCCGGCTCGCGGACGGCAGACTTGATCACAACTGTGCCGTCGTAGATCTCGGGGACTTCCATCTCAAAAAGACGGAGCAGAAGTTCCGGAGACGTGCGGGAAACCTCGACCTGTGGGCCCTTGGATTCCTTGGAGACGTTGTTGATTACCACCCGAATGCGCTCGCCCTGGTTCCACTGTTCGCCGCGCGACTGCTGCGAACGGGGAAGGATTGCCTCCAGATTTCCCAGGTCGACGATGATGTTGCCGCGTTCGAAACGCTTTACATAGCCGTTCACGAGGTCACCGATCTTATCGATGTACTGTTCGTAGACGTTGCTGCGGACGGCGTCTCGGACTTTCTGGAACAGAATCTGTTTAGCGGTCTGTGCCGCAATGCGGCCGAGCTCTTCCATCGGCAGTGGCAGGAGCAGGGCGTCGCCCAGCTCAACTTCATCCCCACCAAGTTCACGTGCCTCGTCGATCGACAGTTCCGTGGCGGCGTCGGTTACTTCATCGACAACCACTTTGGAGGCAGACAGCTCGATGCCGGTTTCAGGATTCCAATCGACCTGAATGTCTTCACCGGAACGGAACTGTTTCTTAGCGGCGGCGCGAACGGCCTCCTTCATCGCCTCGATTACCAGATCACGCTCGATGCCTTGTTCCTGACAAAGCGCCTCGATGTTTTGTGCAATGGATGAACTCATTTAAGTCTCACTGTTTCCGCGTAGCTCGACACCAGAACCTCTGTTCGCGTCGCTGAGCCTATTCAGTTGTTAGTAGCTTCTCCGGCGAATTACTTGTGCCGCAGTTCGGCGTCGAAGTCTATTTCAATGTTGGCCTTGGCAATTGAATCCAGCGGGATTCGCACCTGACCACTGGTTCTGTCTTCGAAGAGCACTTCGTCGCCCTCAACGCCCTTGAGCGTGCCGCGAAAATTGCGCTGACTGCCGACCAGTCGTTTGGTCTTTATCTTTGCCAAACTGCCGGAAAAGCGGGCAAAATCCGCTTTCTTATAGAGGCCGCGATCAAGACCAGGGGACGATACCTCGAGGGTATACGCGTGATGAATGAAGTCTTCAACGTCCAGGATTGTTCCTAAGTGAAGGCTTACTGCTGCACAGTCGCTGTGCGTAACCCCGTCCGGCTTATCAACAAACACGCGAACAATCGGCTTATTTTCAGGACCCGCGACCTCAGCGTGCACTAACTCCAACCCGTGATCGGTGGCAACCCCGTCGGCGATTACCCGCACTCGCTCCTCAATCGAACTGGGGCCCACTCATTACCCTCCGGAAAAGCACTCGCCCCAAATAAAAAGTGGGCGCGAACCCACAGATGACACCGCGGCGCTTCGAGCAAGCCGTGAATTATACGAGAAGGGTTCGATTCAAGCAAGTTGAGGCAGAACACTTAGTTAGATCAGCAGTTTGCATAACTGGTAAATGGAGTATAGGCGTGATGGCCTCGGGAAATGAAACTGCGGAGCCATACCGCCAAACATGAATCAAACTGCTCAGTTTCGAAGGAGTCGGAGGTCTATAGAACGGGGTCGTCCCTTCGGGAAGAATTGCGAAGTCCTCACTAATGCCCAATCTGCCACGCTTTAATAGCTTCAATCGGACGAACCAGCATCAGCACTTCAAGTAGCAGGCTATCGCGGATCCAGAGCAGCATCACTGCCTCCGTTGCAACAAAGACGAGCGCCGCCCGCCGGAAGCCCAGTCGCTGGGCGACCATGAAGCCGACGCCACACATCATGATGTCGCCGAGTGAATTGGCGATTGAGTCGCCGTTATAGCCCAGGGCGGCTGTGGTCTCGCGATAGTGTCTAATGACGAACTCCGTGTTCTCAAAGACTTCCCAGACAGCTTCCAGAAAGATTCCCAGCGTGAGTCTCCATGTCGACGAAACCTGGGGCACGCAAAGGGCCAACAACCAGCAGAACACGAAGCCGTGCAGCAGGTGGGTGAAACTGTAAGGATCGAGAAAGTGTTGAGAGTTGTGTGAACTCCAGATGTCTCCAGCCCAGGGAGTGAACTGCCCGCAGGCGCACCACCAGGCACGTCCCTGATGACGAAGCTGTAACGTGGCTAATGCCAGGATCGCTGGAATTGCTACCCACGGTAATAACTCGCGAACCTGAGACCAGTCGTTCTCTTTAGACATGTGTGGAAAGCTGCGTACCGGTATTCCTTCAGTCTGCTACTGCTGCGATGGCCTCAATCTCTATGAGGAAACCATAATGCAGCTCGCCGGTCGGGATAATGGCTCGTGCGGGCCGATGCTCACCCAATACGCGGGCGTACACGGGATTGACTCTTTCCCACAAGTTGATGTCTGGGACATAGACCGTCATCTTGAGGACGTGGTTCAGATCGCTGCCCGCGGCTTTGAGGATCTCACTAACATTATTAAGCGCCTGCTCGGTCTGCTCTTCGATTGAGCCAAGCTTGCGTTCGCGCGTGATCGGATCGATTGAGAGTTGCCCTGCGACAAAGACGAGACCGTTATGCACGGTGGCCTGTGAGTAATGGCCGCCGGGCGCGGGTGCATTGGGTGTTTGGATGAATTTGATTCCCATGGGCCAGATATTAGGCGTGGGAATTCTGAGGGTCAATAAGCCTTGCGGCTCAGCCGCCGAGTTTCGACTTCACGATTTCGCTGACCAAGCGGCCATCTGCGTTCTTCCCTGCGAGCAATGCCTGCGCAGCCTTCATCACTCGCCCCATCTCTTTTACCGAGGTAGCTCCTGTCTCAGTTACAGCTGCAGCAACCGCCTGTTCAATCTCTTCGCGCGTGGCCGCTTGTGGCAGGTAAGCCTCGATCAGTGCGAGCTCCGATTTCTCTTTATCAGCTAGTTCCTGTCGCGCGGCTTTCTCATATTGTTCGACAGAGTCCTTTCGCTGCTTGACCATCGAGCGCAGCAGCTTCGCCATCTCTTCGTCGTCTAACTCGCCGCCCTTTTCGATCTCGCGGTTCATCATTCCCGCTTTGACCATTCGCAGTGTGGACGTCCGCTCCGAGTCCTGAGCTTTCATCGAAGCGGTCAGGTCAGCAATGATTTGGTGTTTGAGACTCATGGATTTTCCTTCTTCTTTAAACTCCAATCGAGCACAACTATTTCGCGGGCTTGTTGCCGTTGCCGGAAACGACATGGCGATTTGAACGGGCCAGATACTCGCGCAAAAACTTTCCTGTGTAGGACTTCGTCAGCTTCATGATCGCTTCGGGTGTTCCGGTCCCTACTACATAACCACCGGCAGAGCCCCCTTCCGGACCGAGGTCGATCAGGTAGTCAGCTGTTTTTATCACATCGAGGTTGTGCTCGATCACCAGCAACGAACCGCCGGCTTCAATCAAGGCCCGAAAAGCGGAAAGCAACTTATTGATGTCGTCGAAATGCAGTCCCGTTGTGGGCTCATCAAAAATGTAAAGCGTCTTCGCACCGGTCCGCTTGGACAGATGAGCAGCGAGTTTGATGCGTTGCGCCTCGCCTCCCGACAGCGTGGTAGCTGATTGGCCCAATCGCAGGTAGCCCAGTCCTACTTCATCCAGCACTCGGAGGCGGTTCGTGATGCGCGGCACCTCTCTAAAGAAGGTGATGGCTTCTCGCACTGTGAGACTCAAGACCTCATGAATGTTCTTGCCTTTGTAACGGATGTCCAGGACCTGCTGTTTGAAACGGGTTCCCTTGCACTCTTCGCAAACGAGTTCGACATCAGCAAGAAACTGCATCTCCACTGTTACAGTGCCGTCGCCCTGACAAACATCGCAGCGCCCGCCGGGCAAGTTGAA
Source organism: bacterium (assembly GCA_040005515.1). Classification (GTDB taxonomy): domain Bacteria; phylum Acidobacteriota; class Blastocatellia; order Pyrinomonadales; family Pyrinomonadaceae; genus PSRF01. The sequence goes on along the minus strand of JBDTYQ010000002.1, from coordinate 32,862 downwards.
GGAGAAATGCGCAGGGTCGAGGCCGCGCCCCTGCGCTTCGCGAGTGGACGAGAAGACTTCGCGAATCGCGTCATAAATCTTTATGTACGTTACGGGGTTGGAGCGCGGAGTACGCCCGATTGGAGACTGGTCGACGAGTATCACATCGTCAATTAGCTGCGCGCCATCGAGTTTCTTGAACGCGCCCACGTGACCCTGCCAGTCGCCCTTCTGTTTTTTCAAGCCCGCGTAGATACAGTCGTGAATCAGTGTTGACTTGCCGGAGCCGCTCACCCCTGTGACGCAGACCATCATGTCCAGAGGGATCTCCACGTCGATCGATTTCAGGTTGTGCTCGGAAGCGCCGCTCAGCGACAAGCGCCGATCAGTGAACAAGCGTCTCTGTTTCGGTCCTTTGATTTCCGTTTCGCCACGGAGGTAGCGCGCAGTCAAAGATGACTCGCTTTGGAGCAGTCCCGGAAAGTCGCCTTCGTAGATAACCTTCCCGCCGAGCTCACCGGCGGAAGGTCCGATATCCAAAATGTAATCCGCGGCGCGCATCATTTCCGAGTCGTGCTCGACAACCAGCACCGTGTTTCCGATGTCGCGCAGGTTTACAAGCAGGTTGATGAGTCGTTGATTATCGCGTGGATGTAAACCAATGGACGGTTCGTCCAGAACGTAGAGGGCGCCTACGAGTGATGAGCCGAGATTGGTTGCGAGTTGAATCCGCTGTGCTTCACCGCCGGAGAGTGTCGAGGCGAGTCGATCAAGCGTCAGATAGTCCAGCCCCACATCGACAAGAAAGTGCATTCGCCGTCGTATCTCAAAAAGGATTCTCTCGGCAATGGCGGCTTGTTCCGTTGAGAGCTCGAGGGAATCAAAAAACACTGCCGTGTCCTTGATGGAGAGTGAGCAAATTTCCGGTAGCGTTCGGCCGCCTACCTTCACGTCGCGCGCTTCCTGTCGGAGTCGATCGCCGTTGCAGTCGGGACAGAGCGTGTAGCCGCGATACTTTGAAAGAAAGACCCGTACGTGCAGTTTGTATTTTTTCGTCTCCAGCCAGTCGAAGAAGCCGCGCACTCCACCCCATTCTTTCTTGCCTTCGATAATCGCGCGCTGCTCCGCGCGCGACAGCTGGGTGAATGACACGTTCAGCGAAATCTTTTCAGACTTGCAGAACTGTCGCAGCTCATCTTTCGCCCATTCGTACTGCGGCTTAGTCCAGGGTTCAATCGCGCCCTCGGTAAGTGTTAGACCAGGGTTGGGAATTACCAAGTCGATATCAAGCCCGATAGTGTTTCCGAAGCCCTGGCAAGTAGGACAGGCGCCGTAAGGGTTGTTGAAACTAAAGAGGCGAGGTTCTGGTTGAGCATAGAGTGTCCCATCGTTCTTGCACTCGAAGCGATCGGAGAAGCGCAAACGCGTAGGCTCAGGACCAGCAGTTTCAATCACAGCTGACCCGTGTCCTTCTTGAAAACAGATCTCAAGGGAGTCAACCAGTCGCTGACGCATCTCCGTACCGGCGACCAGCCGGTCGACCATCACGAACACGTCATCGAAATCCGCGAGGGTGTAGTCATCAGGGGAAAACAGTTCGATGGTTTGTCCCTCTGCAAACAGGCGCGTGAAGCCACGTTGCATCAAGCTCATGATGTGAGCGGTGATCGTTTGCCGTGCCGAAGTGGAGACACCAGACCGCGGCGCTTTCGTCTTGCTGCGAGGCTTGTCCTTTACGCTTGATTTCGTTCCGGCGTCGCCGTTCTTTTGCGTTTCTGCGAGTCCGGCATGTGCTGGGAAGAGCACAAAGAACCGTGTCCCTTCCGCAAGCTTCTGCAGCACTTCATCGGCCACCGACTCGGGAGAGTCGCGATAGACCACTCGACCGCAGACCCGGCAGTAGGTTATTCCCACTCGCGCGTACAGCAGTCGCAGGTAGTCGGATACTTCGGTCTGGGTTCCGACCGTCGAACGCGGGTTGCGAGTCGAGCTCTTCTGGCGAATGGCAATCGCTGGGGCGATGCCACGCACCTCGTCTACGTCCGGTTTATCCATCCGCTCAAGAAATTGACGCGCGTATGCTGACAAGGACTCGACGTAGCGGCGTTGACCCTCGGCGTAGATTGTGTCGAAGGCAAGCGACGATTTTCCGGAGCCGCTGACGCCCGTCACCACCGTGATCTGGTTGATGGGAACCGAGAAAGAGATGTTCTTGAGGTTATTTACGCGGGCGCCGCGGACTACGATTGCATCTTCAGGCATAACTCAATTCTTCGTTTGAACCCACAGATGGAATTTTGGGGTGCTTCGCAAACTTCAAATAGTACCTCGGTTAGGTACTGGACCGGAAATGAGGAGCCTCGCCAGACCGAAAAGTGCTTTGAATCGGCGTACCCTTTGAGCCTTTTGCGCTTCAACCAGCCGTCTTGCTGTGCGGTGTTTTGTGAGCGGAGCAGAAGGAACCAGCCCGGAACGAGACCCTGGATAGGAACCTCAACCGGGCGGGTTTTTCCGTTGACAGAGCGCCTTCCTGTGCCCACAATGCCATTCCCATGAAAACCCCAAGATTCGTATTACGTGGATTCCGCAGGCCAAGCGAAATGGCGGGCATGGCACTCGGTCATCTTGAGCGCAAGGTGTTGGAAGAAATGTGGCGCCGCGGTGAGATCAGCGTACGTGATGCCTTTGTCATGTTCGATGAAAAGATCGCTTACACCACTCTCATGACTACACTCGACAGGCTTTACAAAAAACGCCTGTTGTCGCGCCGCAAGGACGGCCGTGCCTTTCTTTACGCGCCTCTCGTTACGCGTGATGGGCTGGAGCAGGGCATTGCCGCTGACGTTATTGACGGCCTGCTCGGTCTCGGCGCCGGGTCGGTTGAACCAGTGCTTGCTTTTATCGTCGACGCAGTCAGCGAACATGATCGCGAATTGCTTGATGAGTTAGATCGCCTTATTCGAGAGAAACGGCGGGCGTTGGAGGCCTGATACATGTTCTTCCTACTGGGACTGTCTATCCTTCTGGCTGCACTCCTGGCCTTCAATAGTCTTGCTTCACTACTGGCCTCCTTATTATGGAGACTCCTTGGTGCTCCCGCTGAAAGCTTGTCTGCAGCGAGTCGCGCCACGATTATTTTCCTCCTGCGCACCTTTCCCTTCGCCACCAGTCTTGCCTGCGTCGCTTTGCTTTTGGCACCTGCCTATGTCGAGCTTGAGCCGCGGTCATCCAATGAGCGAGTCAGTACCAAACTGGCAATCATCGCTTTCGCTTCAGCCGTCGGTCTCGCTTTCGCAGGGTGGCGAGGCATTGCTTCCTGGTACAAGACGGTGCGTTTGACATCCGATTGGCTGCGCCACGCCGAACGAATTGAGTTGCCGCACGTGAGCATTCCGGCGTACCGGATGCCGCACCAATTTCCCGTAATCGCCATCGTCGGAGTTTTTCGGCCGCGGCTCTTTGTCGCGGATCGAATTCTCTCTTCGCTTTCGGAGACTGAACTGCTGGCCACCATGGAACACGAAGCCGGACATATAGTCTCCCATGACAATCTGCGTCGCGGATTGATGCGCGCATGCCATGACGTGCTGGTGATGATTCCCTGCGGGCGACTTTTGGATCGCGCCTGGAATGAAGCCTCAGAAGCCGCGGCTGACGAGTATGCTGCGGGACGAGGCGGAAGAATTGCTCTTGATCTCGCGTCGGCGCTCGTCAAGATCGCTCGTTTGGTTCCGACGGGAGTTACACCTGCGATGCCAGCCGGAGTTTTTCTTGTGGGCGCGGACGAAGTAGGAGGAGTAAAGGATCGCGTGCGGCGACTGATGCAGCTCGCAGACGACTCACGCGAGGAAAGACGTACTTCCGTCATCTCGCGAATTCCCAGCTGGACGCCGATTGCGCTTACAGTCCTCATCGTCGTGATCGCGTCCAACGAACCTCACGTATTGTCTTCTGTGCATGCCCTGATTGAGGCTTCTGTATATCTTCTGAGTTAACCTCCCCCGAACTTTTCGCCGCTGTGATCTCTTGTTCCGATCACTCAATAAGCGATTCCATTAGCAGCTTGACCTACTAGTGTCACCAGAAAAAGTCTCCCACTTCCTGCCACTTCATCTGTGAAAGACTCGCGATTTAGTGGAGCCCTGTGTCGAGGCTGCCTAAGAGCTAAACCTATGCCCAACTTGTTTCGGTCCTTTCTTATCATCGCTGCGCTCGGTGTCGCAGCCGCGCCATACTCGGCGATCGGATCACATGCAGGTACATGCACTGTCGCCCTCCAAGTCGAAAGCCGACTCAAAGCTGGACGAGTGCCACTCGCAATCTCAGTTGGAGATTTCAATAGTGATGGGCTACGCGACCTGGTTGTGGCGAATAGCGGATCAGATGACGTTTCAATCTATTTAGGTGACGGAAAGGGTGGTTTCACGCCGGCAGGCACTGTGGCGGTGGGCAAAAGTCCGCGCGCTGTCGTCGTCGGGAACTTTAACTCGGATCGGCATGTGGACATCGCTGTCGCCAATTATTCATCGGCGAGTGTTTCTGTTCTGTTGGGTGATGGACACGGCCGATTTACCCCTGCGGCCACTCGCGCAGTTGGCGAGGGTCCAATCGCGCTGGCGCTCGCTGATTTCAACGGCGACGGAAAACCAGATCTCGTCGTGGCGAACGCTAAGGCTAACAGTTTGTCTGTGCTGATCGGCGGTGGTCTCGGCGACTTCTCCCCGGCCCTTACACTCCCGGTCGGCGTCGAGCCGTTTTCAGTTGTGGCCGAGGACATGAATGCGGACGGCAAGATTGATCTGGTAACAGCCAACTCCGGCTCCGGCGACATATCGGTTTTGGCTGGCAATGGATTGGGGCGCTTCGCTGCGGCCGTACGATATGCCGCCGGTAAACAACCTATCGCCCTCGTCGCGGGAGATTTCAACGCTGACCACCGCCGCGACCTCACCGTGTTGGAATACGGGACTAATAGCCTTTCCCTCATGCTTGGGATGGAAAACGGAGCCTTCAACGCAGCGCGCAGTTTCAACGCTACCGTTGCGCCGCTGTTTGGAGCGAAAGGGGACTTCAACAAGGACGGACGTACAGACGTAGCCCTGGTGGGCGGTACAAGTGGCATCATCGCCATCATGCTTTCCAACACCATGGGCGAGCTAGTGCCCGCCACCCCGATAACTCTTCCCGGTTCCGATACACAATCCTCGTCCGTCACAGTGGCCGATCTCAACGCCGACAACAATGACGATCTCGTTGTGGTTAACGGCGATACGTTGTCTATTCTGCTGGGAGACGGCAAGGGCGGTTTTGCCTCTCCCGAAACCTACCCTATTGGCGGAGCCACTTCTGTAGTGGTGTGCGATTTCAACGGCGACGCTAAGATGGACCTATCTGCGATTGTCGCAAAGAACGTCGCGATCATGGCTGGCGATGGACATGGGAAATTTGGAAAGCCCGTTAGCTTTCCGACCAATATCGAGGCAGTCGCACTGACTGCCGGAGACTTCAATGGGGACGGCAAAATGGATCTCGCGACCATCAGCCCGAAAGACATCAGTATTTCGGTATTGCTCGCCGACGGACATGGATCATTTGCCAAGCCGGTTAGCGTCACAGCTGAGAGAACAGCGCGCGCGATTATCGCCGCCGACTTTAACAATGACGGCAAGACCGACCTGGCGACTGCCAATGACACACTCAATAGCGTTGCTATCTATTTAGGTGATGGCACCGGCACGTTTCAGACGCACAAGAACTACCCAGTCGGTGGCCGGCCGTTTTCGCTCGTCGCTGCCGACTTCAACGGTGATGGCAAACTCGATCTCGCCACTGCGAACCATCGTTCTAGTGATATATCGCTACTCGCCGGAGACGGTCAGGGTGCCTTTGCAGCGCCGGTAAACTACGTCGTGGGGGTTAATCCAACTACGATAATGCCAGGCGACTTCGACTGTGACGGCCGCGTTGACTTATTGACCACTAACTACGGCTCAAGCAGCATTACGCGATTGCTAGGCAACGGGCACGGAGAATTTTCGGGCGCGAAAAGTTTCGCAGCAGGCGCACGTCCCTACGGTCTCGCAGTGGGAGATCTAAACGGGGACGGAATCGACGATGTTGTGGGCACAGATTCTGGCTCCGGTGAGGTATTAGCTCTCCTTGGCGATCCGAACGGAGACTTCAAGACGTTGGCCAGAGTTCCCGTCGGCAAGAAGCTCCGAGGCATGACGATTAGCGATTTTAACGGGGATGGCGTAAGCGACGTGGCTGCGGTGGATTCGGAAACTGACGAAATTATAATCCTGCTCATCACTTGCCGGTAAACGGAGCGATTGTGAGGTTGATGTTATGTTCTGCAATAGAGCGTTTCCGGTAATCCAATGCCTCTCGTTCGCGCTCGTGTTTACTCTGCAGTCTTCATGTCACCAGCAAAATAACTCTGGCGAAGCTTCGCAATCTTCGCCGCAGGCCACGCCGAAAAGTACGCCGCCGCCCAACTCGACAATGGAATCCCCGGACACCCCCAACGACAACAAATCCGAGAATGTGGAAGAGCGAGGGTTCCTAACGGGCGAGTGGGCAGGTCCGCATATTCGGCTAAATGCGACTGAGAAGGGCGCGACGGTGGAGTATGACTGCGCTCACGGCACGATAACTCAACGAGTTGAGTTAACCAAGCACGGGCGTTTCGACGCGCGCGGCACACACGAAAATGAAACAGCCGGCCACTCAGGCGGACCCGCAAAAGACATCAGCATAGATAACGGGGGCGACACTGTTACTCCAAAAGGCGCCACAGCGAGCCAGCTTCAGGCGGATTATGCCGGTCGAGTCACGGGCAATATGATGACATTGACCGTTACGCGCGAAGGTCAAACATTCGGGACGTTCGCGCTGAAGCGAGGCGCTTCGGTACGTCTTCATAAGTGTCTGAGCTAGAAAAGTTATATCTTGCATGACTCAGGCACTCGGGTTACTATCGACCTCAGTAGTTAGAGTTCGCACACTTTTTATTTTTGGGTCGCATCATCAGCGGCTCGAGCCCTTCCAAGATAACGTTATTTGACCTAGTAACTCTTCGCGTCCCCAAACGTGTGTTCTTTTGGCTGCCGGACGCACCCCTCTCTAAACAGATATCGCTACGCATCCGGCCAAAGCGATTGACCCGATCGGAGAAAAATTGATGAAAGAAGTAAGCGCCACCATACGCACCTTCGACCTGTTCGTGTCCCGAGTCGTCAAACCGGTTTATCTACCACAAGCGAAAGGGAACGCAATGAAGAATGTAACCAGGTTCATGTTGGGCGTAGTGATGCTCGTTCAAGGTCTCGCATTCAGCCCGATAACGCACGCGCAGATTGTGAAGAAAGCGATAATCAAGAGGGATTCGATATCCAAAGCAACGCCCCCTGAGGCCAGTAAGGCGGGCAAGTTCTACCTTCCGACGAAATGGCCAATCCAGGCCTTCGCTCCGGTGGACGTGCGCAAAGTAGCTGAGCAGGAAGCGTTGGATCCCTCGATCGCTAATGTGCGAGCGGAGATTAGAGCGATCCAGGCTCCGAGGGGCGACCGTCCCACTCACCGCACAGTGCCGATAATGCTTCCGGGTAAAGCATCATCGAAGGGCATCCGTGTTGGAATCGAAGATGCTCCACTGCCTTCCCCCACGGGTCCGTCACCTGGTCCGACGAAGACATTTAAGGGCGAATTTCTAAGTGGAGGGACCATCCCGCCTGACACCATGGGTGCTGTCGGCATAACCCACGTTGTAACTGCAACCAACGACCGGCTTCGGATTCAGACCCGCGACGGCGTCGAGCTTTCGCGAGTGACGATCAACAGCTTCTGGGCCGGAGCGACAGTCAAAGGGGTAGCAGTTGCTTCCGCATTCGACACCAAGGTTTACTACGACCGCTTCAATGACCGGTTCATACTGATCTCATCTCTCAACGGACCAAGCATTAACTCTGGTGCGGGTATCGCCGTCACGCAGACCTCCGACCCGACCGGCCTTTGGAATCGGTATACGGTTGCCTCAGATCCGGCATCGACGGTCAGTGCGGGCCATGCGATTGACTATCCGTCCGTTGGCTTCAATAAGAACTGGATTGTGGTAAACGAGAACGTTTTTAATTACAGCGGATCGGCTTTCACTAGCTACTTTGGACAGCAGATCTTCGTCCTCGATAAGGCAGCCGCCTACGCCAATACGCTGTCCTCCGTCTCGCTCTTCGAGGGTCCCGTCACTGCCTGCGACGGCACTGAAGATGCAAAGCAACTTGGGTGCGGCTTCACAATGGCCCCGGCCCTCGTTGAAGACAATACAACCGATGTCGATTATCTACTCGAAGACTGGGACAACACGGCTGGACAGCTCCGCTTGAGCAAAATAACCGGCACGCCCAGCGCTCCAGTGCTTACGGTCGGCACGCAGTTTCCGCAGTCCACGCTATCCTGGCGCTTCAACGCCTCACGCATCGGGACGACCGGCGGCTACGCGCCGCAGAAGCAGCAGAGCGCATTCCTGACTTCCGGGACGCGCATCATGGCCAACGACTCGCGCATCCAAAATACAGTGTTCCGCGCCGGCTCGCTCTGGACGACGCACACCGTGTTGCTCGCGCAGACGCCCACTCCGGCAGGTACGGCGGTCGGCGGGACGACGAACCCGGACACACACTCCGCCGTCCAGTGGTGGCAAATTGACCCGACGATTGAGACCGGCCTCGCTGTGCCTCCAGTCCAACGCGCTCGCATCGAGGACCCGACCGCCGACAACTGTCACGACGGCGCAGCCGGAACGCGGACAACGGGCACCTGCATTTCGACCGCTACACAAGTCGGCCAGTTCTATGCATACCCAAACATCTCGGTCAACCAGAACAACGACGTGTTACTCGGTTTCACCCAGTTCTCGAATCTGACCTACCCGAGCTCGGGCTATGCGCTGCGCCTCGTCGCCGACCCGGTAAACACGACGCGCGATCCCGTCGTCTTCCGGCCCGGTCAAGCCAACTACAACATCGGCGCTGGCTCCGGCACGGGCCGCCAGAACCGCTGGGGCGATTACAGCGGGTCTCAGACTGACCCTTTAGACGATACGACCTTTTGGACAGTTCAAGAATACGCCGGCGCTCAGAGAGACTTTGGTATCGGAATCGCCGGCCCATGGGAAACGTGGTGGGCGCAAGTCAAACCCAGCACAGCTCCGCCTACGACAAGTGGCAACCTGATTATCAGCGAGTTCCGTTTACGCGGGCCACAGGGAGCGAACGATGAGTTCGTTGAACTCTACAACCCTGGCGCTGCGTCCTTGATTGTTAACACGACAGACAATTCTGACGGTTGGGCGCTGGCCTATAGCAACACTGCAGGGACAGTTACTGGCGTGTCAGTGATTCCCAATGGCACAGTGATTCCGTCCGGCGGTCATTTCCTGGTCGCCCGAAATCAGGATCCTGCCAACGGTCCCGCGCTTGTTTACAGTCTCAACGGGTACGCCGCTGCTACCAATCCGGCTTCCGTTGTTCGCGGTGCCGACAGCGACGTCGGCTACGCGATAGACAATGCCGACAACGGAGGGTTTGCAATCTTCAAGACATCGACGGTTGCGAACTTCAGCGCGCTGAATCGCATGGACTCAGCAGGCTTCGCGGGTGTTCCAGTCGGATTGTTTAAAGAGGGTACCGGCATTCCCGCCATCACTGCTTCCACGCCCACTGGTCAGCTGACCTTCTACCGCGATTTGACAAGTGGTGTACCGAAGGACACAGGCGCAAACGAGAACGACTTCATCTTTGCGGATCCGGCCATCGAGACGCTCACCGTTGAGCCCAAGCTTGGTGCAGCCGGCCCTGAGAATCTTGACGGCCCGTTGCAGCGCAACGCGACGGTCAAGGCCGGAATCATCGATCCGGGATGTAGCGGAAGCGGTGCGCCAACGACCGCGTGCGCCCGTGCGCGTGACAATACGCCTGTGACAAACGGCACATTGGGAACGCTCTCGGTCCGTCGCAAGTTTACAAACGCTACGGGTGCACCTGTGACGCGCCTCCGGTTCCGGATGGTGGATCTCACGAGTTGCACTATTCAGCCATGTACTCCCGGCAGCAGCGCGCCTCCGGGTATAGCCGACTTGCGCGCTCTCACCTCGGTGGATATCCCAGCCGCTACTCTGAGCGGTGGGGGCACCGTGACGATTCGTGGCCTGACACTTGAAGAGCCGCCCACACAAGCCAATGGTGGTGGCCTCAATGCCTCGGTCACGGCAGGTACGATTACTTTGAGCGCACCACTTGCTGTTGGTGCTTCAATCAATGTCCACTTCTTGCTCGGCGTACAGCAAAGCGGAGCGTACCGCGTCTTCGTCAACGTCGAAGCACTCCCATAACTGAGTTACCCTAACCACGCCGAACGGAATTCGCCGCCGGCGTCATCAACTAAACAAACCAAACGCCCTCTCGTAGAATCACGAGAGGGCGTTTCCTTTTATGACTTGTCGCACCACGTGCGCGCGCTTTAAATGCGGCTCTAGAACCGCCTGGGTTTCCGTTGGCAACTCTGGCGAGGCGCAGTCTGATATCTCGCCTTCAAAGAAGCAGGGCGGGAGTTTCCGGCTGTTCATCAGTGTAGAAGGGCTGACTCCTCCGACTCGCCGATTCCACTTACACGTCGATGGACGAAGGAGTGGTAACGCTGAGCAAGAGTCTAGCGGGAATTCAGAACACTCGTGGCTCTTTCGATTTCCGCGGAGCCGTCGAACAGTGCCCGGCTTGATGTGGGGTAGGTACTGGAAATTTCAGCAAACGAGATGTCGGACTGGATGGAGGACCTTCGCGTAACTACATAAATTCTCATCGCTAGGACGAGAATCCCCAGCGCGATCGCGATCCACAGACTTGCCCAGATGAAAGCTGGAATTCCGGTCGCATTCGCCATATTGACTGCGTCTGTTGAAGCGCCAGGGGCGAAGGGAGACGAGAGGAAAAGTACGGTCTTCAGATCCAGTAAAGCGTTCAAGACACACTGCACTGCCAGGAAGCTCACGAAGAACGTCGCCAACTTTGGCCGAGCGAAGCGCGCGACAGTAACTAGTCCTATCGAGAGCAAAGTTCCCGCCGCGAGTGTGAAGGGAATTCCCGCAAATGGTCCGCCAGACCAGATCGGCATCAACAACCCGTAGAGCATAGTCAACGCAAAAACGATCGCGGCAGATCCGATGAGTACGACGCGCGCAGCGATCGCTTTGCGGATCAGCACGAGCAGTACGCTGCCATAGAGCATCGCTCCGAGATAGCCCGCGCTGGAAACAAGAGTCTGGGACAGCAATCCGCCTTTGGTCGTGTAGGTTTCGCCACTCGCGTTCATCGCGACGCTTAAACTGCCAACCGAGTTTCCCGTGAGCAAGGCCGCAATCGCATGGCCGCCTTCATGAATGAAGGTGACAAAAAGACGGAACGGATAAGTCAGAATTTCTGCGAAAGGAATGAACCAGAGGATGATCGAGATCCCGGCAGCAAACAACAACGTCATCGCCTGCGGTCGTGCGTCCTGGGAAATTCTGAGTTTCATGTAACGTGCTCCAACGTTCAACTAGCTTTGTCGTAAACCTGGCAGACGTCCTTCAGTTCGCCAGTTTTCTCACTAAACGCTAAACGAACGGACGATGTTCCACCGCGACGAAGATCCTAAGTGCTTCTGCGATAATCGCCTGATTTTCCTCCACTCTTCTGTTCGAGTCTGACGTCGGTGATTTGTATTCCTTTCTCAAGAGCTTTGCACATATCGTAGATCGTCAGGGCTGCGATCGAAACAGCCGTTAACGCTTCCATCTCCACGCCTGTTTGGGCGTTGGTGGCGACGTCGGCCTCCAGATAGACACCGTTATCGTTGAGTTGCGCCCGCACCTCGATATGAGTAAGAGCAAGCGGGTGACACAGCGGGATCAGATCCGCTGTCTTTTTCGCAGCCATGATTCCTGCGAGACGCGCCGCTTCAAGCGGATCGCCTTTAGGGGAGCGATGTTCGCGCAATGCCGCCACCGTTTCAGCCAACATCAGAACGTTTGCCGACGCTGTCGCCCGACGAGCAGTGTTGGTTTTCTCGCTTGTGTCAACCATGCGCACGCGCCCTTTTTCATCAATGTGCGATAGTTCGTTCATATTTGGTTTCGAAGTTGACGCTCAGTTCGCCGTCGAAAACCGGAAGAGTTCACGGTATGACCTGCATTTCTGCGAGCCAGTCCTACAAAATTGAAAAAGACTTGCCTTTTCGGCAGCATATCAGAATAATCTCGCTCGGAAAATCCAATCATCGGGTAACCTGCGTAGAGTCCTCGTAAGCGGCTTATAAATTCACGGTAGGGAATTCAGGATAGAAGTCATGTCAGCCTTGGTAAATAACACAGGCCCTCTTTCGCTGGGCGCCGAACACGAGATCCCTGCACGTCCTAGTCAGAAGATCAGCGGGCTTACACCAACCGGTCACCTTCCCAACGCGGATTTGGAGTTGGGATACAGCGGGATCGAAGAACACTCAACACCCCTCCACAGGTTTCTGGAGCACTCGACAACCTATCTGTTCCCGTTAGTGTTTACCGGGAATCTCTATTTGTCGGTTAGTCAGTTGCACGAGCTTGACTGGCTCTGGCTTGTTGCCCTGGCAATACCACTCAGCTTCGTGTGGAGTGATCTGGTATCGGGACTAGTGCATTGGGGGGCTGATACGTATTTCTCCGAAGACACTCCGGTAGTCGGTCCAAGTCTTGTCAAGCCGTTTCGAATGCATCATCTGTATCCGCGTGACATCTGCACGCATAACATGGTTGCGACCGTTGGGAACGTCTGCATCATCGCCTTACCCATGCTCCTGCTTTGCATGTTTCTGTTGTGGCAGTGGCCCGGATCTGGCTGGCTTGAGTTTGCAATCCTCTGCGTCACGTTGATGAGTGGAGCAACGGTGGCGACCAATCAGTTCCACAAGTGGGCCCACCAGGAGAACCCTTCGCGATTCGTGCGTCGTCTCCAACAGATGCGTCTAGTGCTCGCTCCCTCACATCACAAAGTGCACCACACCACTCCCTTCAATAAGCACTATTGCATTACAAACGGCTGGCTCAACCCGCTGCTAAACAGGATACGGTTCTTTCGGAGATTGGAGTCGGGGTTGCGGTTTTTTGGTGCTCAAGCAAGCAGGCAGGAAGACCGACTGTAATCATCCCATTAACCGGGCAGTCTCAAAATACTCACAATCGAGTTCTTCTCAACTTCGCGTACGCCCTCGGGCACGACGATCAACGCGGTCGCGTGCGTGAAGGCCACGAAGTCAGACGACCCTCCCCACTTCAGAGGCTCGGCAATCAAGCGGCCTTCTTCGTCGGTACGCAATCGCGACGGCAAATAACTTTCCCGTTCTGCCGAGCCTTTGGCGTTACGCGCGAGCACCGCATTTTCTCTCGGTAGTGTAATTTCATCAGCACCCTGCATTGCCAGCAGAGCGGTGCGCGCAAACAGATTGAAGGTAACCGAGACTGAGACTGGATTTCCGGGAAGGCCGAAGACTAACGCTCCGTTGGGAAGCCGACCAAAGACCGTTGGTTTACCAGGTCGCAGCGAAACCCGTTCAAAGAAGATCTCACTGCCGAGTTCTTTCAAGGCAGCCTTGGTGAAGTCATAGATGCCCATCGACACACCACCGGAAGTAATCATGACGTCGGCGCGCTCTGCAGCAGCCGCGATCTGAATCTTGAGTGAGCTCAAATCGTCACCGGCGAGTGGCAGGCGTTCGATAAAGGCCCCAGCAAGCTCGGAGTAAGCAGCGATCGAATAGTTATTCGAATCACGAATCTGATCCTCGCCGGGTTTTCCATCGACCGGGACCAGTTCGCTGCCGGTGGCGAGCACAGCGACCCGGGGTCGGCGCGCCACTTGAACGCGGGCGTAACCGAACGATGCGAGCGTGGCCATCATTGCTGCAGTAATGCGTTCGCCAGTTTGGAGAACGGTGATTCCCGCTTTTATTTCGCTGCCCTTTCTGACAATGGAGCGCCCTGCCTGAACTGCTTGTTGAATCTCAACTGAACCGGCATCGACATCCTCAGTCAGTTCTACTTGCTGGACACTATCGGCTCCCGCAGGAACGGGAGCTCCTGTCATGATTCGCACCGCGTCGCCGGCGTTCATCTGTTTTCTCCATCCCTGTCCAGCTGCGGATTCGCCCACGATACGCAATCGCACCGGCGCGTTTGCAGTGTCTGCGGCAATCACCGCATAGCCATCCATCTGGGAACGATCAAAGGGCGGGAGATCAGAATCTGCGATCACATCTTCGGCGAGGAACCTTCCCAAGGCCGCCGCCAACTCGATGCTTTCGCTGGGCAGTGAGCGTGTCTGCTGCTCGATGATGTCTATTGCGGTGGCGACGGAGATCATGAGTGAGATTCTAGAGTCGAGAGATCGCTATAGCAACGCGAGTCGGACTTGGAGCAAGGCGTTAGACCAATCCGCGGGTCGTTGTGGGAGGTTCAGAACACTTTCTATTCTGCTCTTTCGCCAGTTACTTCTTAACAAGGAACAACCGTTAGTTTTCTTCAAGCGACAGGAACCGTCGCGCATCATCGAACTCAAAGATTTTCAGAGGCCGCGTTTGACGGGAGAGAATGGAAAATGAAAAATGACAATTGGAAATCATTCTCTCGAGTCCTCTGAGCAAGTGCTACCGCTTGTAGTTTTTAGGTGGGGTCACTTCGCAGCGCACTTCTTGCACTTACAACCAATCGGTTTCAGGTGCACGTCGAAATATTCCTTGCCGTAATTGTAAGTGACTTCTTCACCGGGTTTGATTGCTCGCTTCGACCAGATCCAAACGCGACGGCCCGAAATAATCGCCTCCGCATTCGGAGCACATGAGTGATTGATATAGCGGGCTATATTGCTGCGCGGCGTGCCATCTACCGACCATTTCGAGTTGACGCCGAAGAAATACTTTCCGGTGGGGCGCTTATCTACTTCTTCATTCGGAATCAGCGGTCCAGTGTATTCGATGATTCGTTTTCCTGGGGGAATCGGTTCGAGAGTAATGAAGCCCAATCCGTGAGCTGTGCGTTTGATGGCGAACTTGTATGAACATTTAGTCATTGCAGGATGCATTTCCCTTTTAAAACAAAAATGGGTGCAGAGCAAATTTGCCCTGCACCCATTTCTCACCACTAGAAAAGTGGCGGAGCCGACGGGACTCGAACCCGCGACCTCCGACGTGACAGGCCGGCGTTCTAACCAACTGAACTACGACTCCGCATTTAAATCCGAATTTTCAATCGCGACCGAACAGTTTCAATTGCATCCGAGGGCGGCTGTCACCGGCCCCCAATTATTGGTAGGCACGGAGGGATTCGAACCCCCAACCTCTTCCTTGTAAGGGAAGCCGTCTACCGTTGACATACGTGCCTGTCCTACAAACCTTTCCTGGCACGCGCACATCAAAGAGCTTCCTGCACGATTACCACGATTGGTAGAGTTTCGCAGCAAACGAAGCGCAATGCTAAGAGACGGAGACGAGACTGTCAAGGCGACGAATCTCAAGGTAGAAGAAGCACGGTTAAAGGGGAAGGGTAAAAGGGGAACTGATCAACAGGCTCGTCCTCAGCAAAACTTTGGGACCCTTTTTGGCCTCGGCGCGTTATGAGATGTGGACAAGCCGACTAAGAAACGAAGACAACCCCAGTTCGTCATGCGTCTCGTTTTCCGTACTTCTTCCTGTCGGTGCTCGCGGTATCACAGTCTCCAGTTTCCGGTTGTGTTCGTTTCCGGCTATAGTTTAATTACCACATGCATCCCGGGTTATCATCATGAAAGCAAGCCCAAGTTACTCCACAGCACGGTTCTTAACGCGAACTTTTCTGCTACTTCTTTTGACGGGCGCTTTCGCGCCTAACTCTTTCGCGCAAGATACTAAGCAACAGAGACCACGTAGGGTTGCCGGATCCTCAGATCAAACACCTCCGGGGAAGGATGCCACCGGTACACCTCCGGACGAAGTAGATGAAGGCGATGTAGTGCGCGTTGAAACTCAATTGGTTTCAGTGCCGGCGGTAATTACAAACAGCACTGGCCGGCCAGTGGTTGGGCTACGCCGAGAGAACTTCACCGTGTTCGAGGATGGTCAGCCGCAGTCAATCTCAGACTTCGGCACCACGGAAGCGCCGTTCGAGATTGCACTCTTGCTGGATACCTCCGGATCCACACGCGACGATGTAGCGTTGATTCGCCAGGCGGCGAACTCCTTCATTCGCGCTTTGCGACCGCGTGATCGCGTTGCCATCATCGCTTTCAATACTGCGCGAAAAGGAAACGCGCTGATTGCTACGGTCGACGTCCTTGCTCCACTTACAAGTGATCGAAAAGCGCTCCAGACAGGAATAGAAAACCTGGGCTCCGCCAACGGCACGCCTTTCTATGACGGACTGGAGCGAATCATTCGCGACGTCTTTAATGGCCCACCGCAGGAAGAATCCCGTGGCCGCCGTGCGGTGGTAGCGTTAACTGACGGAGTCGATTCGACGAGCCAGACGGACTTCGCCGCAGTCAGAGCAAAACTGATCTCTTCAGGAGTCGCTTGTTACTTCATTCAGGTGAATACGGAAGACTTCGTCGAGGACCGCTTGCTCAAAGACTGTGAAGACGACGGACGTTTAAGTCTCTCGGCGAAACAGCTGCAACGCTACCGAGTGATTTTCGTTCCCAAGGCGAAGTCAGATGATTTCAGTAATTTTTGCCAGATGGGGCCGTTCGAGCGGATGCAGATCAGTCGTGACCTTTATAACCTTGCGCGTCGTGAAATGAATGATCTTGCGGAGGTAAGTGGCGGGCGAAATTTTGTCGCCGCGACGTTGCAGGATGCGCGCGCCGCCTTCGCGCACGTCGCTAACGAGATCGGCACGCAATACAGTTTGGGTTACTATCCGACTAACAAGGCGCGAGATGGAAAGCTGCGGCTGATTCGAGTAGAACTGCGAGGTGTGCCGCCGAAGACGCAGGTGCGAGCGCGGGAGAGCTACTTTGCACCGAAGGGAAACTAAGTTGAAAGTCCAAAGTCCAAAGTGGAGTCCAAAGTTCAAGTCCCAATGGCCAATCGAAACTCTTTCAACCGAATAATCATAATCGTTCTCGATGGTGCGGGGATCGGCGAAATGCCTGACGCCCCTGCGTGGGGCGATGCAGGCTCCGACACGTTCGGCCATATACTCGAATCGCGTCCGGTTCGCCTGCCGAACATGCAACGTTACGGACTCGGGAACATCCGCCCGCTTCAGGGCGTGCCGCCGCTCGACAAGACAGAAGGATCGTATGGCCGCTGCGCGTTGGCCTCTAATGGTAAGGACACAACTACGGGTCATTGGGAAATGGCCGGCATCATACTGGAGCAAGCGTTCCCGCTATACCCGCATGGTTTTCCGCCCGCCGTCATCGATCACTTCATCAAGGAAACAGGAGTGCCAGGAATCCTTGGCAACATTCCCGCTTCGGGCACGGAAATAATTAAACAGCTCGGCGAAGAACATGTGAAGACTGCCAAGCCGATTGTCTACACCTCAGGCGATTCCGTGTTTCAAATCGCCGCGCATGAAGAAGTGATTCCACTGCTGAGGCTTTACGAGATCTGTGAGACTGCCAGGCACATGCTCAGCGGTGAACATGAAGTTGGGCGCGTGATCGCCCGTCCGTTTCTAGGCGAGCCGGGCGGTTTCTATCGCACAGAGAACCGCCATGACTACGCTGTGCCCCCTCCACGAGAAAACCTTCTGGTAACTCTCGCCGGTGAAGGGCTGGACGTTGTCTGCATCGGCAAGATAGCGTCGATCTATGATTCGAACGGAGTCACCAAAGATCTCACCGCCAAGAACAATGAGCAGTCAATCGATCAGACTATCCACGCACTTCAGCAAAACACGCGCGGCCTGATCTTCTCCAATCTCGTCGACTTCGACATGCTCTATGGCCACCGCCGAGACACCGAAGGATTTGCCCGCGCGCTAGAGCACTTTGATTCGCGGCTGCCTGAAATTGAAGCAGCAATGAGCGACGACGATGTGATGATTATCACCGCCGACCATGGCAATGATCCGACTTTTCCCGGCACCGATCATACGAGGGAATATGCACCCCTCCTTGTCTTTGGCAAGAGCAGCGGACAAACTGTGCGACCGGGAATCGATCTCGGCAACCGCGGCTCCCTGGCGGACATCGGTCAGACCGTCGCGGAAAATTTCGGAGCCCGTCTCACAGCTGGCGAGAGCTTCCTTCACCAGCTTCTGCAGGCGGGTTGAGCCCCACTTAAGTCTCCCCTCAACCTAAGCAACGTTGAATTAAATAGGAATGAACTACGCCTGCTGGAAAAACAAGTGGCACTCACGTTTGCCGTGGAGCCTCCTATTGCTGGTCGCTATCGCAGCGGCGGCTGATCCGCAACGTCGTCAGCCACTCGCGCGCCCGCCAAGTTACGACACCGTCTCTGCAATTTCGTTCTCACCTGACGGACGCACAATAGCGATCGCCAGAGGTTCAGCCGATCCCTTTCAGCGATTCGGCAGGATCGAACTTTGGAACCTCGAAAGCGGAAAGCTGCTTCACGTCATCAAAGGCTTCGATGGCGCGGTGCGCTCGATCTCTTTCTCACCCGACGGCCAGACTCTGCTGAGCGGCAGCAACGAATATCGCACTACGACAATTCAGGAGAAGGCGCAGTCGCGTGAACGCTCTGTTTCCAGTGACTTGAAATGGTGGGATGCGACGACAGGGGAGTTGAAGCAAAAGATCACGCTACCCAGCAAGGGCATCCAGTCATTGCGAGCGGCTTATTCACCGGATGGCAAACAGGTCGCAATCATCCAGTCAGTTCTGGAAATGTCGTTTCTTTCGAGCAATACGTTGCTACGCGGCGATCCGTCGCGCGGCTTATCGCCGAACGTTGGCTTCATTTCTCCTCACGCATTTTTTAGTGCGGAGCTAAAGCTGCTGGAAGCCCAGACCGGAGTTGTTCGACTTAAATTAAACCTTCGGAGCAAGAGTCCCGCGCGAGCGCTCTTCTCTCCTGATGGAGTCCTACTGGCTGCATGGAACGTCAATGACGTGACTTTCTGGAACGCGCAGTCCGGTCGTGAGGAGCGGAAGTTGAAAGACTTCAAAGGACAGATTAGCTCCATCGTCTTTTCGCCTGATGGTCATTCGCTAGCTGTAGCCAGCACCAAGTACGAGAAAAAAGGTGATGTGGTGGTTCCTCGAAGCGAGGTCAAAGTATTCGACGTCAGAACCTGGAAAGAGACAGCAACAGTGATCAATTTGGGCCCAGTTAATTCTGTAGCCTTCGGTCCCACCGGAAGAGTGCTGTTGCTTGGGGGCTTGATTGGAGTCAAGGACGGAGTATTTCCCGGCGTAAAGTTAGTCGATCTGCAGAACGGGGCGACCGCGTTGCTTCCCATTGGCATTGGAGTCAACACCGACCTCGTGGATTTGCTCGTTCTATCTCGCAACGGCGCAATGCTGGCACTGCGGTCCGGCGACGAGACCGTCAAAATAGTCGACACGAGATCCTGGCAGATGCAGCACACGTTCGATGCGAACAGCATTGGTGAGGAGAAAGGCCAACCTGCTAGCCGCTTCGTTCTGTCTGTCCGGCGCGTTCTGGCAGTTGCATTCTCGACTGACGGCAATACAGTCGCAGGCGAGCTGGAGCAGGGAGAGGTCAAGTTTTGGGACCACCGGACGGGCGAGGTCAAGAAGCAACTTGCTGCTGACGAAGAGGAGCCTTCACTCGTCGCGATTGCTGCTGACGCGGGGGCAGTGGCGGAAGTAAGCGACGGAACGTTGCGAGTCGGTACTGCGAACGGTGAAGCAAAGCGAATATTGCCGCTGCCGGACGGCGGTTCAATTTCCACTATTGCACTTTCCCCCGACGGGCAAACGCTGGCCGTCGGAGTTGGCGCAGGTCTGAAGCTCTTGCGAGTCTCGAGCGGTGAAGTGGAAAAGTCGCCAGCGCGCCGCTCGACAGTTCTCACTCGTCTAGAGTTTTCCAACGATGGTCGAACACTTGCGAGTGTGGACGCATCAGGCGTAATCGAGATTTGGGATCTGGCGAACGCGCGAGTCGTAAAGACGATAACTGCAGGCACAACTGTTACTGCGTTGCGGTTTTCGCCCAATGGTCAATTATTGGCGGTCGCGGGAGCCGATCACGTAGTCACACTTTGGAACCTGTTAACCGGCCAGCCCCAACTAACTTTGGCAAAGCGCGACGCTCAAGTCAATGCGCTTGCCTTTTCACCTGACGGTCAGTTGCTCGCAAGTGGAGGAGACGATCGCAAGGTAGTTCTTTGGGAAACAGCATCCGGAAAATCAAGGCGGACACTTAAAGGCCACGATCAGACTGTGACGTCGCTGGCGTTTTCGCGCGATGGTCGATTGTTGGCGAGTGGGAGTGGCAATGCGTCGGTCGTACTCTGGGAAGTCACGACCGGCAAGTTGAACCGGATTCTAAAATAGGCGTCGGTGGTTGCTACTTTTGCGACAGACTGCGAAAGATGGTTTCAATCCAGAGGTCGGTCTTGATGAAACCCGTTCCCCATTCCTTCCACTTTTCCGGCAGGCCTTCCTTCTTCATTTGTTCCAGCGTTTTTCCCACCTTCATTTTCTGCGCCACGATGTCGGTTGTTTCAACCAGCATGCGGTGGTAGGCCTTTAAATCGTCGACGGTCGAGACGGGTCCGTGCCCCGGAATGAGTTTCACGCCGGCTGGGAGCTTCGGAATGATCTCCGCAATGTTCTTAATCAAACCTTGAACGCTGCCGCCGCTTTCGAGATCCACAAAGGGAAACCTCGTAGCGAACATGTCGTCGCCCATGTGCACGACGTTCGAGCCAGTGAAGAAGATGACACTGTCGCCATCGGTGTGTCCGTGAGGAAAGTGAATGACCTTGATCTCCTCTCCATTGAAGTGGACCGATAGAGAACTGTCGAAAGTGATCACCGGCAGCGCCTCTGCAGGCGAAGGGGGTGTGGTGCGCTTGAAAAACTCCTGATGCTGTTCGGTTGCTAATCTCTTTCTGACATTGTCGTGGGCGATGATTGGCGCTTCAGGACCAAATACCACGTTGCCACCTGTGTGATCGCCGTGCCAGTGAGTATTCAGTACAAACTTCAATTTGCCATCGCCGAGAGTCTTGAGCGCCCCCTTGATCTTGTCCGCAAGGGGGGCAAATTGATCGTCAACGATTAGAATGCCGTCCTTGCCGACGGAGACGCCGATGTTCCCCCCTGAGCCCTCCAACAGATAGACGTTGCCCGCGATCTTCGTCACTTTGATTTCGACTTTGGAAAAGTCTTGTTGTGCCGCGACGTGAACGAAAGACAAGCAAACTATCGCGATCGCAAAGATCCAAACGGCGTTTCTCATAACAAGCTCCTCTGATTCGTCAAAAAAGTGCGAGGCACTAAGACCGTTCCGGGTTTTTTAACACGGCGATGAAAGGCAGGTTGCGATAGCGTTCGGCGTAGTCCAGACCGTAGCCCACCACGAAATGATCGGGAATCTTGAATCCCAGGTAATCGATTTCAACTTCCCGCTCACGGCGTTCGAACTTGTCGAGCAGCGCTACGAGTTTCACGCTCGCCGCCCCGCGCGATTTCAGGTTTGCGAGCAGGTAGGAGAGCGTTAGGCCCGTATCAACGATGTCTTCAACTACGATCAAGTCGCGCCCCTCGACGGGCACATCGAGATCTTTGAGGATGCGTACTTCACCTGATGTTCGCGTTGCAGAACCGTAACTGGAGATCGCCATGAACTCGATGCCCAGGCGGGTGTCGATCGCGCGCAATAAATCGGTCAGGAAAAAGCAGGCACCCTTAAGAACGCCAATGAGAAGCGGGTTACGCCCGGCATACTCGCTCGTGATTTCTGCGCCTAGCTCCTTGATGCGCGATTGCAGTTGCGCCTCGGAAAGAAGGACTTCGAGATTTGGGTTACTGAATTCAGATTGTATTTGGGCGGAAGACGTGGCCAAGTTTCACTCCTGTCGTCTGCGAAGATGAAGGCTGATCTTCAAACTAATCAGCGTTTGCCTATGGGGCTGTGGTGCGACATACTATGAAAGCTCTTCCACAATCGTCAATGTCAAATTCAAATAAAACAATTGGGGCTACTTCTCTGCGTTATGCACGAATACTTTAAGCGGTGTCTCGTTCTTCTATTCGTTTTCGCACCGGGCATCGTCTTTTCTCAGCAGGCCCCAACTCCCGTAACACAAAACTGTGCGCAAACGCCTTGCCTCGACACGACTTCTGCGTGCGCCGGCGAGAAAAAGGCGCGAACCACTCAGGTTCTGATTGATGAGACGATCCCAAGCGACCGGGTAATTGAAAAACTCCTTGCCCCGTACGCCGGAAAAGTTCGCGCACTCAACGTTGTCATCGGGAGACTCGTCGGGGAGCTAAGGAAAAGCGGAATCGGCGGCGGCTCGTTGGGGAACTTTGTCTCTGACGGTCTTCGCAGTCAGGCAAGCATAAGTCTGGGCAGGCCCATAGTGGTAGTCGTGATAAACGCAGGTGGACTGCGGAAGAACACAATCGCCGCAGGTGAGTTGCGGGCCAGCGACATTTTTGAATTACTGCCGTTTGAAAACGCGCTCGTGCAAGTTGATCTGACCGGCGAGCAGTTATCGAGACTTTTGGGCGTGGTTGTCGATGCTGAGGATGTGCAATCCGGCGCGAAGATTGTTTATCGTACAAACGGAGACAAGTGGAAATTGGTGACCGCAACTCTGCGGGACGAGCAGGGAAGGGAAACTCAAATCGATCCCAAGGCGACCTATACAATCGTAACCATCGACTACCTGATGAGTCTGGGGAGCGGCGGGCGATATGCAATCCTGCACGAGGGTCAGAACGCAAAGCCGCTCGGTATCACGATGCGCAACGCGCTCATGAACTATGTGAAGGCTGAAACTGCAGCCGGGCGTCCCGTGCGCGCAGAGTTAGACGGTCGCTTCGTAAACATGAATCCGAACGTGAAGCCGGGGAGCTCGCCAGAATGATCACTCGCCGAAAATTTCTAGCGACGTCTGCAGTGTTGGGAACCAGCCTGCTAATACGTCCGACTGACATCTTCACGAGCGTCACCCCTTCTTCGTTGACTACTCCTCTGCTTGAAGCGGCACGCGGCGAAACCCTGATTACTATCCTCCACACCAACGACACTCATTCACAGATCGATCCGGTTCCGTCGAATGACAAGCTTTACCCGGGCAAAGGCGGAGTGGCGCGCAGGGCCACATTGGTCAAGCGAGTGCGTAAGCAAAATCGCAACACGCTGCTCATCGATGCCGGCGATGTCTTCCAGGGCACGCCTTACTTCAATTTCTATAAGGGCGAAGTTGAGTACAAGGCCATGTCGGCAATTGGCTACGATGTAGGCACACTCGGAAACCACGAGTTTGATAATGGAGTGGCGGGCCTGGCCTCCGCGTTGAAGTTTGCCAACTTCGATCTAGTTACTTCGAACTATGACGTGCACGGTACGGCTTTGGAGAGCAAGATCAAACGCTATGTTGTGCGTGATGTTGCTGGAGTACGGATTGGCTTGTTCGGACTCGGCATCAGTCCTGTAGGCCTGATTACTCCCGCAAATTTCAAAGGTGTTACCTATCGCGATCCGGTAGTTGCTTCGCGTGAAGTAGTAAAGGTTCTACGCGAGACTGAACACTGTTCGCTCGTAGTATGCATGTCGCACCTCGGATACTATCCGACTCCGAAAGAAGGCGAAGTGGGCGACACTCAAGTCGCAGCACAAGTTGATGGAATAGATTTCATAGCTAGCGGTCACACTCATACGTTCATGGAGAAGCCAGTGAGCGTGACGCAACCCGCCGGCGGTGAGACCCTCGTCTTTCAAGTGGGCAAGAGCGGTATCTTCGTTGGTCGAGTGGACTTCACCATGCGCGGCGGAAAGATCGTGTCGGCCGCTGGGAGACTGTTAGACCTTCGCGATGAGTCACTCGCATGAACGGGATCCGAGCTAATCGTTGACGACCTGACGTTGAGCAACACCTTTATGGCCGACCAATCAAATCGGGATCGAATTCGCGCCCTTGTTCGCAACGTGCTGGACCAGGCTACTGCTGCGGAAGGCAGTGCCGACAAGCAAGGTGCAGGATTAACAGCGACCCGTTTCATCGACACCGCGCCGCAGAGTCCTGCCGCCGAAGCAACCGTGACCCGGGATGAGTCGGCTAAAGTCGTCATCACGGAAGATGACGTCCGCGGCCTCGAACGAGGCGCGATACTGCGCATCGGAGAAGGCGTCAGGCTGACACCACTCGCCGCTGATATCGTCAAAGAGAAGGGAATCGAGCTCGTGCGGAGAATTCCCCGGCGTGGTTCGCAGGCTTCAAAGATGATTGCCGTCGGATCGGATCACGGCGGGTTCAAGATGAAGGAAGAGCTGAAGAGCTTTCTCTCAGACGCGGGCCATCGCGTCCATGACTTCGGCACCAACTCCCAGGAGGCCGTCGACTATCCTGATTTTGCTCACGCGGTCGCTCGTGCCGTTTCCGAGGGGACTGTTGATGTCGGCATCGTGATAGATGGCGCCGGAGTCGGTAGCGCCATGACGGCGAACAAGGTCCCCGGCGTGAGAGCAGCGGCCTGCTACTCCCCGGCAGTGGCTCGAAATTCGCGCGAACACAACGACGCAAATGTACTGACACTTGGGAGTGGAACAATTACAAGCGCGCAGATGCGCGAGATAGTCGACGCCTGGTTATCATCAGAGATCAGCGAGGACCGGCACCGCAAGAGAGTCTCCAAAATCGAGGCCATCGAACGCCAGTATCAGCGCTCGTGTTAGAATACGTGTAGGCGGTTGGCTCTCCTTTTGAGTGCCGAATTAATTCCTGACATGGCACATTCACAAAACGGCAATTTCGAACTTCTGGTTGAGCAAATCACGGATGCTATCGTCGCGCGACTCAACGGTGAGGGAACCGACCAGGCCGGACTCTGCGGTTGCACGACCGAGTGCTTCAACCGTTGTCCCGAGCGCATGCACCGCGTCATTGATGCGGGAGCGGCGCGCATCGGGCTCGTGCTCGGTGAAACTGCATCGGCAAAAGACTGGGCCAGTCTGATCGATCACACCTTACTGAAACCCGAAGCCAATGACGAAGACATAAAGCGTCTTTGTGACGAAGCAGCACGTTATCGCTTTGCTTCCGTATGTGTGAATCCCACGTGGGTGCGCGCGGCATCCTGCAATTTGCGCGGCAGTGGCGTGCGTGTCTGCACCGTGATCGGCTTTCCCCTGGGAGCCACACTTCCAGACGTTAAAGCTTACGAAGCGCGACGCACGATTTTTGACGGCGCGACTGAAGTGGACATGGTGATCAATATCGGCGCGTTAAAGAGCGGTGATGACTGTTTGGTTGAGCATGACATCCGCTCGGTTGTGGAAGTGGCCCATGAATACTCCGCGACCTGCAAAGTGATCATTGAAACTGCACTGCTGACAGACGAAGAGAAAGTTCGTGCCTGTCTCGCTGCGAAAAAAGCAGGTGCCGACTTCGTGAAGACCTCAACCGGATTTTCGAAGGGCGGCGCAACCGTAGCGGACATCGCTTTGATGCGCCGCACTGTTGGTTCCGAGCTCGGCGTGAAAGCGTCGGGCGGCGTCAAGGGATTGGAAGATGCGCGCAAGCTGGTTGAGGCAGGAGCCACGCGCATAGGCGCCAGCGTCGGCGTGAAAATCGCTCAAGAAGCAGCGGGAAACCGATCAGCCAGCAGCAACGTCGCCGCGTACTAAGCTCATCATTCCTACATCCATTCGTTCAATCAAGCCTAACAAATCGTTCAACTGAATATTGGGACCGCAGGCGTCTCGCCCGGCGCCGCGTTGGCAGTCGGCAAGACTGAATAGTTCGCGCTTCGCGCTCAGGCGGGCGAGACGCCCACGGTACCAGTGAAGACGTTGAATCTGAGCGTCTTGATCGAGATCGCTCTTTCCGTCTATGCTGCTGATCGAAATCCAACTTCAATCGCCGGTGAATCCAGATGCCCGCAAGCCGTAAACTGCTCGCAGTAATACTCGGCGGAGGCGCAGGAACTCGACTGTTCCCGCTGACGCAACAGCGTTCCAAACCTGCTGTACCACTTGGCGGCAAGTATCGTCTCGTGGATGTGGCCATTTCGAATTGCATCAACTCGGATGTGCTGCGAATGTTTGTGCTGACTCAATACAACTCCGCCTCACTGAACCGGCACATAGCTCAAACGTATCGCTTCTCGCACTTTTCTGATGGCTTTGTCGAAATCCTGGCGGCAGAACAGACGCCAGAGAGTCCGCTGTGGTTTCAGGGGACGGCAGACGCGGTGCGCCAGGTGTTACCGCACATCGGTGACTGGGGCATCGATACGTTGCTGATTCTTTCCGGCGATCATTTGTATCGAATGGACTATCGTCAGTTTCTCGCACGGCATTATGAAACCGATGCGGATGTTACCGTCTCGGTGATTCCGTCGAATCCGCTCGATGCGAGTGAGTTTGGATTACTGAAGACCGACGCTGACGGTCGCATCGTTGAGTTCAAAGAAAAACCCAAGGGTCAGGATCTAGAATCGATGCGTGTCGACACGACAACGCTGGGGCTCAGCGCTGAAGAAGCTCATGCGCGACCGTTTCTCGCGTCGATGGGAATCTACGTTTTCAAATATGATCGACTGGAACAACTGCTCGCAGAGGATTCGAGCTGGGTTGATTTCGGCAAGCACGTGATCCCGGGCGCAATTAAGAAGGGCAAGGTTCAGGCTTTTGTTTTCGACGGATACTGGGGAGACATCGGAACCATCAGTGCGTTCTACAAAGCCAATCTGGATCTGACGTCAAAGCTGCCAAAGTTCAACTTGTTCGACGCGCAAGCTCCGGTCTATACGAGAGCGCGCTATCTGCCTCCCTCAAAGATCGAAGAGTCGGAGATTCGCGACTCAATCATGAGTGAAGGCTGCATCATCGATGGCGCGAGAATCACAAACTCGGTGATCGGTCTGCGTAGTCGCATCTCTAAGGGCGTGCAGATGGACGTGTCATTCATGATGGGCGCGGACTACTACCAGACGATTGAAGAGATGCATGCTGACGTCACTTCCGGAATGCCTCGAATTGGAATCGGAGAGAACGCCGTCATCAAACGCGCGATCATCGATAAGAACGCACGCATCGGCAGTAACGTGCGGCTCCTTAATGATGCGGGCATCGCCGACGCCGACGGAGAAGGTGGTTCATATTTCATTCGCGACGGAATCATTATCGTCCCCAAGAGTGCAATGATTAAGGATGGCACGGTCGTCTGACGTTGTGGGCCGGATGAGTTGATTCAGCTGGGAGAGGGTGCAGTGGCTCGAGGTTGGGGCAAATCTTTTGAGGACCAGGTCGAGGAAGGGAACCAGCGCCTTTCCGCGGACGAGCGAGAGGCGAAGTTGTCTGCAGACGAGCTAGCGCAGGCTGCTCGGCTGGAAGCGTTGAAACTTTCGCGGTCGCGCACGCTGGAGCAACTCGAACGTGCTAGACATCAGGCACATCGTGGGGTCCTCCTCAAGGGTCTTCAGGCGATCGAAAAGAAGATCGAAGAGTTCTCAGAGGGAACACTCGAATCTTAGGTCTCAAGGCTCAATTCTTAATGATTAAGTTTAGGTGAGGGCAAGACTGTTTACTCCTAGCGTGTTTGCATCTCTGCCGAGGCTAAGGTAACGCCTTAACTCCAGCTGGTCCCGAAGCAGTTCGGTGCGGCAACGTCGTAGAGCTTCCCTATGCTCGCCTAAGAAAGACTTTTCAAACACTCCCCCTAGCTCAATCCTTCAGCTGCAACATAAAGTTATTCTTTAAGCATGCCCAAAGCTAAAACAACAACGCGCGACTACCATCCCGCTCGAGTCCAGCGTTCTGGAAAGCCGACGCCGACTAAGGCCAAGGTAACTCCGATAGTTATTCCGAAGGATCAAGTGGGTCTTGAACTTCAGCTCGGAACCAGGACTGTAAAACTAACGAACCTCCACAAGCCTTTCTGGCCGGAGTTAGGAATCTCCAAGCGGGATCTCCTCCAGTACTATGCGGACATCGCTCCTGTCCTGCTGCCTCACCTCGCAGACAGGGCAATGGTGATGAAGCGCTACCCGAATGGCGCGGCGGGGGACTTCTTTTTCATGAAGCGCGCACCCGAGCCGCGGCCGGATTGGATCGAGCTATGCAGCATCGAGCATTCCTCAGGGAACATCATCGATTTTCCCATGATTCAGGATTTGGCGTCCCTTCTCTGGGTGATTAACCTGGGTTGTATTGACCTGAATCAATGGTATGCGCGCTGTGACGACGTCGATAGACCGGACTATCTGCATTTTGATTTAGACCCGGTGCCGGGCGCTAACTTTGAGAAAGTGGTTGAGGCTGCGCTCTTCATTCGCAGCGCCCTTGAGTCCCTGAAGATTCCCTGTTACGCCAAGACAACCGGTTCCAAGGGCATTCATATTTACGTGCCGATCGTGCGCGGGCCGACTCAGAAGCAGGTTTGGGGGTTCGCGAAAGAGTTTGCGCACGCAGTAGCTGCACAGGTTCCGCAGCTGCTGACCGCCATCTACGTTGTTGCGAAACGTCCGAAGGGACGCGTGTTGGTGGACTATAACCAGAACGCTTGGGGGCGCACCCTGGCTTCGATTTACTCGGTGAGGCCCCGTGCGGTGGCATCGGTTTCAACGCCGGTGGAATGGAGCGAGCTGGAAGCCGGACTAAAGATCGACGACTTTCAAATTGATAACGTGCCTGGGCGGGTCAAGCGCCTCGGTGATCTTTGGAAGCCGCTGCTTGCGAAGCGCGGGAGGTTCAAGCTTGAAGTTTATCTTTAACTCTTCAGTAGGCCAGGGATTCCTGCTTGTCCCTGGCGGTCTCAAGCCTCAAGTCTTAGATCGCAAGTTCTCAAAGTCAAAAAAACTTTAGCCTCGAGACTTGAAATTTGAGACCCCGTACAGTACAGGCAGGAATGTCTGTCCTACTGACGTATCACTTCAGAGGTCGGCAAACAGACAGTTCACGTCGTGCTTTAGCGCTGATTGAGTCGCTGTCAAGATCATGAGCTTCATCTCAGACCTTAGGTTAACTCTCCGGCTCCATTAAGGCATCGCATCGAGCACTCCTTCATTTTTCATGACGAAGCACCTATCGCCGGAAAGCAGCGATCCTGATCCACTAGCCCTACTGTGGACGGTTGGTCACTCCACTCACTCCGCAGAAGAGTTCAACAAGATTCTTAAGGCGCATGAGATCGCTAACCTTGTTGACGTTAGAACCTTCCCCGGTTCGCGACGGTATCCGCAATTCAACAAACCTGAATTGGCTGATGCACTCAAGTTGGTTGGCATTAAATATTTCCATCTTCCCGCTATTGGCGGACGACGACGTGCTGTGCCGAACTCCAAGAACACTGCGTGGAGGAACGCTTCCTTTCAGGCGTATGCAGATCACATGGAGACCGAGGAATTTAAAGATGGCATCCGGCAATTATCTACACTGGCGGTTGAAGGTCGCACAGCTATCATGTGCGCGGAAGCATTGTGGTGGCGCTGTCATCGGGGATTGATTGCTGATTACCTAAAGTTTCGGGGATGGCTTGTGCTGCACATCATGAACGAAACGCATGAGGAGTCGCATCCCTACACAAGTGCGGCGAAAATCGTTAATGGCGAACTGTCCTACGCGGGGGAGGTTGGTGCAAAGCAACTCGACCTAGAGCTCTAAGCTTCTTGAGCCCTAGTCAACCATCCACAGATTACGCGGATTCCTGCATCTAGCTACAGGCCGCTTCTCATGAAATCTGCGGATACCTGATTGCGATGGTGACGCGGAATTGATCATGTCCCCGGCGGTTTAGTTAACTTGGTTTGTTGCTGTGCCAGACCTTCTTCTTGCCTGACTTGCGACGCTTTACTCCGGTTCGAGGCGGGATCTTTTTTGGATCGCCCGTCGCCGCCTTCTTCACATTGCCTCCTTCATCTTCGGCAATCTCAGCAAGTGTTCGCCTCGTCAGAATCGAAGCCGGTGCAATCTCTGTGACTTCCTCTTCTGTAGTGTAGTAGTCGCGATGCTTCATCAGTAGCCATTGACGATCTCTCGTGCGAACGAGTACCCAGGACCCTTTCAACTTCTTGCCGTTAAGGGAAAACTTTAACTCTCCCTTCTTTAGTGCTTCGACTACGTTGTCGGATTCCTCCGGCTTGTAGGTCCCGTAGTCCCATACCATGACGGTGCCGCCGCCGTATTCTCCTTCCGGAATTACCCCCTCAAACTTCGCGTAGTCGACAGGATGATCTTCGACCTGCATCGCCAGCCGTCGGACCTTTGGATCGAGCGATGGTCCCTTGGGCACTGCCCAGGATTTCAGCACACCGTCAGCCTCGAGGCGAAAGTCATAGTGCAGCTGCGTAGCCCGGTGCTTCTGAACCACAAAGAGCCGACCAGTCTTCGTGGTTTTCTTATCAGGGCCCGGCTCCGGTGTTTTGTCGAACTTCCGCTTCTTCTTGTATTCGGTTAGTGCCATAGCCAATGTCTTTTACCTAATGTGATCTCTTAACTCCTGAGGTTTAACGAAGTTTTAGGTGTGTGCTGCAGCAGCCTCAGTCGCGAGCTTGTTCTCAGGCTCATCGAATAGTTCTTCCTGAACAGGATCAAGGCCGAGCACCTCGCGAACGCGAGCGAAACTCCTTCGATGAATCGGCAAGGCGCCCAACTTCTTCAACGCGCGGCAATGCTCAGGCGTCGGATAACCCTTGTGCGACGCGAAGCCGTACCCAGCGTAAAGCGAGTCCAACGCGATCATGTGCTTGTCCCGAGTGGTCTTGGCAATGATCGAGGCCGCAGCAATCGTGGCTGAAAGAGCGTCGCCATGAATGATGCCGCGTTGTGGGGAGGTGCAGTTCGGGATACGCCGCGCATCGACGAGTACAAAATCAGGCACGCATCGCAATCCTTGAAAGGCACGCTGCATGGCGAGCAGGCCGGCGTGATAAATGTTCAGGCGATCTATCTCTTCAACTTCGGCGAAGCCAAACGACCAGCAGACCGCGTCCCGTTTGATTTGTCGGGCCAGCTCCTCTCGTGCCTCACGATCGAGTATCTTCTTGGAATCATTCAGTCCTTTGAGTTTGTAATTTCGCGGCAGGATCACGGCGCCGGCCACAACGGGTCCAGCGAGCGGCGCCATTCCCGCTTCATCCACTCCGGCAACGAATTGATAGCCTTCGGTCCAAAGTTCAATCTCGAAACGCAGTAGACAGTGGAGTCGTTGTCCTTCAGATCGATTACTGCGCCGGCGTTCGCGGATACGCTTGGCGAGTTGTTTGGCACCTTGTCGTGAATCGCTTTCCAACGCTTCAACTAAACCTTTAGGTACGGAGCGCTCGCGATCGACAAAGAGATGTTTCAATTCTGGAATTGATTTACCGAGAAGATCTTCTAGCGATGGCATGTTTAGGTAATTTCCCTGTGGGTCTGATCGTCGTCACTGCTCTGCTGCCCGGGCAGATCCTTTTCGAAATTGCTTAACGTGGATGCTATTCTAAATCGAAAGATAAGTGCTGGCGAGCAGGAAGATCAAAAGAGCGTTTTATCGGTGCTAACGTGATGTCAGAGCCTGATGTGATGGAAGAGGGGTCGAGAAAGAATAGTCTTTGGACAAGTGTGTCCCCGGAACTTCGTCTGCGGCTGCTCGGCGTCCTGCCACTCATATTCTTTTTGGCACAGGGAGTCCATTACTGGCGGCTTAATGAGTCTGGTCATGTGCTTTGGATGTGCAACATCGGCAATCTTCTTTTGTCAGCAGGACTATTCTTTAAGAAGCCTGTCCTAATTCGTGTGGCTGCCATTTGGATGATTCCGGGTGTAGTGGTTTGGTTGGTTTATGTAGTGTTTGCCTGGGGAGTATTCCTCTCCTCTACACTTGCACACCTCGGTGGGATCATCGTCGGAATGATTGCGCTGAAAAAAGTTGGAATGAAGCGCGGAGCCTCGCTCTATGCGGTGGGCTGGTATTTGATAATGCAATTGATTTGTCGCTTGTTCACACCTGCTGCCTTGAATGTAAACGTGTCTCACTACGTTTATGAGGGCTGGCAGCGAACGTTCAACTCATATTGGAAGTTCTGGTTGGCTCTGACTTTGCTGACTGCCGCTATCGTCTGGTCCTTGGAACGATTGCTCTACAAGCTTTGGCCCATGGAGTCCCGCAACCGGCTCGAAGTTGAGAAACGAGGATACGCGACGGTCGAGTGACTTCGACTAAAATCTGTGCCTTTGGTGACACAGATTTAATCAGTGCCGTATTCGTATCGAACAAGGGGTTTGGGAATACATGGAGAGCCGTTGAAAGCGGCTCGCTTACTCCGTAGAGCACGGCCACCGGCATCCCCGCCTCGACCTCCTTCAGGATCGCGACAATCTGGGACCCACTGAACTTCGAACGGTGCATGGCGTCTGCGTGGTCATCGCCATAGTCTAGCTCTCAGTGGTCCCCCTCACGGGGAAGCGGACAAATGGCGTTCACGTTCGAATCACGATAGACTATTTGTCCGACCTGATTTGCGATGGAATGTCCGCAATTGCAGCAGGATTACGCCAAAGTTTGGCAGGGAAGATGCTGTTCGTCCACAATGAAATAAGTGAGAAATATGAAACATGGTTTGATGATCATGAAAAATACTTTGTTGATATTGCTGGTTGTGATTGGCCTATCGTGGCAGGTTTTTGGCCAAACACCGGCGAAAGGCCTTGAGGGCTCCTGGCACGGGACGCTGGACGCAGGTTCGA
>JBDTYQ010000001.1:0-128748 GCA_040005515.1 bacterium | reverse complement strand
AGGGAAGAAGCATGAAGAACGATCAAGAGTTGCTTGCAGGACTAAAAGACGCAACGAACGGCTTGCTCTTCATGAGTGAGTCTGACTATCCGATTGAGATCGTGTCGTGGGACGTGGCGATCACTCCGGAGCTTCTCCGGCAAAAAGCAGCGGCTGCCGCAGATGCCCCGGTGGAGGAGCAGAGTCTGGCAGACTTCTTCGGCGTCGTTGCCGGCGAACAGGAATGGAAGAACGAGAGCCAGCTCGCGACGGCGAAAAAGTATCAGGCGCTGGTTCAGTTGCTCAACGATAACCTGGAGGGCATTCGCGTTTACCGGATCGGGCGCATCAACATGGCAGTCTACGTTGTGGGAAAGAGTGGTAGCGGCAAATCGATCGGCGTGAGTACTCGGATAGTTGAAACCTAAGTCTGAAATCTCAAGTCTCACGTCTCAAATCCCGAGTCTCTCGTCTGCGCGCACGGCGTCTTGGGACTTCGATCTCCGGACATGAGACCTGACAATGCTTGATCCTCCGCACTGTTTGAGATAAAAGCCTGACTTATGAACCCGACACTGACTGACCTCGATGCGGTTCCCGTTTCGGATACTTCCGGTTTTGGCGGTCACCCGCGCGGCCTCGGTCCTCTCTTCTTCACCGAAATGTGGGAGCGTTTCAGCTACTACGGCATGCGCGCAATCCTGATCCTCTACATGGTGACGCCCGCAGCTGGCGGTGGACTTGGATTTGATACGAAGCATGCCGCTTCCATCTACGGCACATATACGATGTCGGTCTACCTGACTGCGCTTCCGGGCGGATTGATCGCGGATCGTTTCCTGGGCGCCGGACTGGCAGTGCTCATCGGCGGAATCATCATCGCCTGCGGCCACTTCTCCATGGTCTTCCACTCCATGACTTCGTTCTATCTGGGAATGGTGCTCATTGCGATCGGCACCGGTTTACTCAAACCAAATATTAGCGCCATGGTCGGCAATCTCTATGGTCAGGAGGATCCGCGCCGCGACAGCGGCTTTTCAATCTTTTACATGGGCATCAATATGGGGGCCATCCTGGCTCCGTTGGTTTGCGGGTACATGGCTCAGGGGGAAAGCTTTAAACGCTTCGTCGCCTCGATGGGTTTTGATGTGACGACGAGCTGGCATTGGGGCTTCGGCGCTGCCGGCGTGGGGATGTGCCTGGGTCTCGTTATCTTCGTGCTGAATCGAAAACGTCTTTTACATGTGAGCCGAAGAAAACGGGCCGATGAAATGAATGTCCAGGAAACTGCGGCGGCCAAGGCGCCTTTGACTCCCGGCGATTGGAAACGGATCGGTGCCATTTTTGTCTTCTTCCTTTTCACGATTCTCTTCTGGGCCGCCTACGAACAAAAGGGAGCGAGTCTGAATCTTTTTGCCAGGGACTTGGTGCGGACAGAAGTTTTTGGGATGAGGTTTCCGTCGAGCTGGCTACAGTCATGCACGCCCATCTTCGTGGTGATGCTGGCCCCGATTTTTTCGCTGCTCTGGGTGCGCCTCGGCAAGCGCCAACCACCGAGTCCGGTTAAGTTCACACTCGGTTTGGTGTTCATTGGTCTGGCCTACCTGCTCCTGGTGCCGGCCGCGGCGATGACTGCTTATGGAAAGATCAGTCCGCTGTGGTTGATCGGACTCTATTTCCTCGAGGTCATCGGCGAGATGTGTCTCAGTCCCGTGGGTCTCAGCACCGTTACCAAACTGGCTCCGGTCAAACTCGTAGGGATCATGATGGGTGTCTGGTTTCTCGCGGCTTCGGTTGGCAGCAAGCTCGCTGGCTACCTTGCGGGTTTCTATGTTGCGAACAACTCCGGAGTGCTCATTAAACTCTACGGTGGTATTGCTGTGGGGTTGTTGATTTCCGCGGGAGTTTTGGCAATCCTCACACCGAAAGTTAAGAAGTTGATGGGTACAGTTAATTAGTCTCAAGTCCGATGTCCGAAGTCCAGGGTGGTTGTTGCATCTGGACGCAAATTGAAGGATTGCAGATTGGCGGAGGACGTTGGATGGGAGACGTAAGACAATAGACTTGGGACACGGAACTAAACCATGAGCACAGCAATCGAAGAAACCCCGCAAGCCACCGACGTGACTACCAACAAGTGGGTTTACCTTTTCGACGAAGGCAGCGGTGAAAACAAGAGTCTACTCGGGGGCAAAGGCGCCGGCTTGTGCGAGATGACCCGCGCCGGGCTGCCGGTGCCACCGGGGTTCGTAGTGACCACCGAAGCCTGCAACGCCTTCTTCTCGAACGGTAAGACTTTTCCGGACGGTCTCTGGGATCAGGTGAAAGAGGGCCTTCAGAAAATTGAGGCCAAGGTAGGCAAGCGCTTCGGTGATCAAAAAAATCCCCTGCTCGTATCGGTGCGCTCGGGCGCCGCGTTCTCGATGCCCGGAATGATGGACACTGTGCTCAACCTCGGACTAAACGAGGAAACGGTCCAGGGTCTCGCATCTCAAACCGGCGATCTCCGTTTTGCACTCGACGCCTACCGGCGCTTCGCTTCCCTCTTCGGCGAAATCGTCATGGGCGTTGCTCATGAAAAGTTTGAAAGGGTGATGGATCGCTTCAAAGCGCAGACGAGCGGCGGCCGCGATACCGATCTCAGGACCGAAGACTTGCGCGACATCATCGCAGCGGAAAAGCAGATCATCGTCGCCGAGCAACATGCAATCCCCGAAGACCCCTACGAGCAGTTGCGCGTGGCGATCGCGGCCGTCTTCAATTCATGGATGGGCCGCCGCGCCATGGATTACCGCCGTGTGAATCGCATTCCGGACTCCCTGGGAACCGCTGTCACTGTGCAGGCGATGGTCTTTGGCAACATGGGAAACGAAAGCGGCACCGGCGTCGCCTTCACACGAAATCCCTCAACCGGCGAGAAGCAACTGTACGGCGAGTATCTGCTGAACGCACAAGGTGAAGACGTCGTCGCCGGCACTCGCACGCCGCAGCCAATCAGCCAACTGAAAAAAGAATTGCCGCAGGTCTACAGCGAATTCGCTGCAATCGTGGACCTCCTGGAAAAGCATTACAGGGACATGCAGGATGTGGAGTTCACGATTGAGCGGGGCAAACTCTGGATGCTGCAGACGCGCACCGGCAAACGGAGCGGCGCGGCTGCCGTGCGAGTTGCCGTCGAGATGGCGCAGGAGGGGTTGATCGATCGCGCGACCGCATTGCAAAGGGTCTCACCCGATCAACTCGATCAATTGCTTCACCCTACAGTCGATCCGAAAACAGATGCGACCGTTCTCGCGACCGGCTTACCCGCGAGTCCGGGCGCTGCTTCGGGCCAGGTGGTTTTCAGTCCGGACGAAGCTGAAGAACTGGCGCGCGACGGTGCGAAGGTCGTGCTCGTACGACAGGAAACAAGTCCTGACGACTTTCACGGGATGGTCGCGGCACAGGCAATCGTCACGGCGCGCGGCGGTATGACGAGCCACGCCGCTGTTGTAGCGCGCGGCATGGGCAAGACCTGCGTGAGCGGCGCGAATGCATTGAATATCGACTACAGCCAGCAACAATTCTCGGTTGGTGGAACGGTGGTGACTAAGGGCGAATGGATCACAGTGGATGGATCGACTGGCCGGATATTCATGGGCCAGATACCGACCGTGCAACCAACTCTGCGCTCCGATTTTCACGAACTAATGACGTGGGCCGACAAGTTTCGCCGCCTGCGTGTGCGCGCAAATGCAGATACTCCGCTCGACGCCAAAGTGGCACGCCAATTCGGCGCCGAAGGAATCGGACTCTGTCGCACCGAACACATGTTCTTCGGTGATCAGCGGCTTGCTGCCATGCGTGAAATGATTCTGGCCGAGGGAGTCGGCGCTCGAGAGAAAGCTTTGGAGAAACTACTGCCCCTTCAGCGCGGAGATTTTGTCGGCATCTTTCGTGAGATGGCAGGACTTCCCGTAACGATTCGTCTGCTCGATCCACCCCTCCACGAATTCCTGCCGAGCGTGGACGACCTACTCATTGAACTCGCCGAGCTGAAGATGGCGGTGCGCCTCGCTGCGACCCTGGCGGACATGGATAAGCTGCTGGATGAGATCGACGAAAAGCGCCGTCTCCTGCGCCAGGTGATTCGTACGCGTGAGTCCAATCCGATGCTTGGGTTCAGGGGTTGTCGCCTCGGCCTACTGTTTCCTGAAGTCACACGCATGCAGTGTCGCGCCATCTTTGAAGCAGCGTGCCAGGTGCAGGGTGAAAAAAAGAAAGTGACGTTGGAGATCATGGTGCCTCTCGTTTCTCTGAGTGAGGAGTTACGACAGCAGCGCGAGTTGATCGATGAAGTGGCAAAACAAGTGATGGGCGAAAACGGGACGTCGATCGAATACCACGTCGGGACGATGATCGAGTTGCCGCGCGCCGCGCTGATGGCCGAGAGCATTGCGGCCCACGCCGACTTCTTTTCGTTTGGCACAAACGATTTGACGCAAACTACTTTTGGCCTGAGCCGCGACGATTCCGGCCGCTTTCTGCCGAACTACATCGAGCGCCGCATCCTGCCAGAGGATCCTTTTCAGGTGCTTGACCGCGAAGGCGTGGGTCAGCTAGTGCGTCTGGGAACGGAGCGCGGCCGGGTAGCGAAGCCCGATCTAAAGATTGGGATCTGTGGCGAGCACGGAGGAGACCCAAGCTCAATCGAGTTCTGCCACGAGATCAATCTAGACTATGTAAGCTGCTCGCCTTTCCGTCTGCCGGTCGCGCGACTCGCGGCGGCGCAGGCAGCTTTAAAAGCGACGAGCTAATATGTCCATGGTCCAACGTCGCGCCTGCAGGTTGTGAAACTCACCGGGGTTAGCGCCAGCCGGAAACTGCAGTACCGTCGCAAGAGACGACGTTGGACATGGGACATTGGTCTTTGGACTTGTATAATGCCTTCATCACCAAAGCGTTCCGTTTCGACTAGTCGAGCAGAAGTACTTCACCATCACAGCTACCTATAAATCATGTCTGATCAGGACCCTGATGCCGGAAGGCCATTGTTGGACGATGCGCGTGCCAGCGAAGAGCGCTATCGTGCTTTTATCTCCAATAGCGCTGAGGGCATTTGGCGGATGGAGCTTGACCACCCGGTCTCAACCGGACTTACCGCGGACGAACAGATCGAAGCCTTCTACGAACACGGCTCACTCGCAGAATGCAACGACGCCATGGCGCGGATGTATGGCTATGAAAAAGCCGAAGAGATCATCGGCGCCCGTCTTACTGATCTCCTCGTTCGTGACGATCCGGCCAACCTCGCCTTTCTGCAGGCGTTTATCAGTTCCGGTTATCGCTTAACAAATGCCGAGTCAACCGAGCTCGACCGCGCCGGCCAGCGAAAGTATTTTTCCAATAACATGATCGGCGTTGTGGACGATGGCTTCATCCAACGCAGTTGGGGGACCCAGACCGACATCACCGAACGCAAACACAGTGAACAGCGCTTCGCCGTGCTCTACGGCATCACCAGAATTGCGGCCGAGGCGGCTACCGAAACTGCAGCAGCCGATATCCTCAAACTCATTTGTGAAAGCATGGATTGGGAATTGGGCGCGCTCTGGCGAGTCGACAAACAAGCGAACTCATTGTGCTGCATCGAAGTCTGGCACCAGCAATCGGCAAACCTGGGTGATTTCTCTTCGATCACGCGCAATCTCGTGTTAGCGCCCGGGGAAGGACTCCCAGGCGCAGTCTGGAAGCAGGAAAAACTGATCTGGCTGGAAGACTTCCTCGTTGCCTTCAAGTTTCCGCGCGCTCCTGCGGCTGCCAAAGCGGGTATCCGTGCCGCAGTTGCATTTCCTCTCATGCTGCGCAGCGAAGTCGTCGGCGTCATCGAATTCTTCAGTCACGACATCAAGTCTCCAGACAAACATCTCCTCGAGCTGCTGAGCGGAATCGGCAATCAAATCGCCCAGCTGATCGCGCGGGAACAAACAGAACAGGCCCAGCGCGAATCCGAAGAACGGTATCGCACGCTCGCAGAAACTGCGTCTGACGGAATTATCACGGCCGACGAAACCAGTCGGATACTCTTCGCTAATCCCGCCGCCGGCAGAATTTTTGGATACGAGCTCAAAGAACTAGAGGACGCAAACCTGACGATGTTGATGCCTGACTACCTGCGTAATTTGCACCTGCACGGTATTAAGCGCTATGCGAAGACGGGAAAACGACACATCGCCTGGGACGGCGTTGAGCTGCCAGGGCTGCACAAAGACGGCAGTGAGATACCTCTCGAGATTTCCTTCGGCGAATCACACGCCAACGGCAAGCACGTCTACACCGGCATTGTGCGCGATATTTCGGAGCGCCGGCGCGCCGCCGCCGCGTTACTACGCTCAGAACAGCGCTACCGGACGATGGCTGACACCGCTCCGGTATTGATCTGGGAAGCGGGCACGGACAAACTGTGCTACTCCCTCAATCAACCATGGCTTGATTTTACCGGAAGGACGATGGACCAGGAGTTGGGTTCCGGTTGGACCGAGGGCATTCATCCCGACGACTGCGAACGTTGCGCGGCGATTTTTGAAGAGGCGTTTGATGCCCGTGCACAGTTCAGCGCTGAGTATCGACTGAGACGCGCCGACGGCGAGTACCGGTGGGTAACGGATCGCGGCGTGCCGCGTTTCGATGCCGACGGGACTTTCATCGGCTTCATCGGATCGGTGATGGATATCAGTGAGCGCAAAGAGGCGGAGGAGGAGCGCGCTCAATTATTTCGAAGTGAGCAGGAGGCGCGCCAGAAGGCGGAAGAGGCCAGTCGGTTGAAGGACGAATTTCTCGCCACCGTTTCGCATGAGCTGCGCACGCCGCTCACTGCGGTGGTTGGCTGGGCCCATATGCTGCAATCGGGACAACTTGATGAACAGATGACGGCTGGTGCACTCGACGCCATCACGCGCAACGCTAAATCACAGGCCCAGTTGATCGATGACTTGCTGGACGTTTCGCGAATCATCACGGGTCGTCTCCGCCTCGATATACGTCCTGCAGATCCAGTGGCTTTCATCGAGGCGGCAATCGAGGCGGTGAGCCCTGCGGCCCAGGCTAAAGGGGTCCGCGTTCAGACGGTGATCGATACCGGAGTCGGCGCTGTCGCCGGCGATCCGCAACGCCTGCAGCAGGTGGTTTGGAATCTGCTTTCAAACGCGATCCGGTTCACGCCGCGCGATGGGCTAGTTCAGGTCAGGCTCGAGCGCGTTCATTCAAGTATCGAGATTGTCGTGAGCGACTCAGGCAGCGGTATTAGTCTCGAATTTCTGCCCTTCGTGTTTGATCGCTTTCGCCAGGCTGACATGTCCACCACGAGGCATCACGGCGGTCTCGGCCTGGGGCTTTCGATCGTCAGGCATTTGACAGAGTTGCACGGCGGAACGGTCAACGCGCAGAGCGAGGGCCCGGGGCACGGCGCTACCTTCACCGTGCAACTGCCACAGGTTGGCGTCTATTACAAAGACAACTACGGAGTGCGCGTGCATCCGGCCGCCGATGCGTTAA
Source organism: bacterium (assembly GCA_040005515.1). Classification (GTDB taxonomy): domain Bacteria; phylum Acidobacteriota; class Blastocatellia; order Pyrinomonadales; family Pyrinomonadaceae; genus PSRF01. The sequence goes on along the minus strand of JBDTYQ010000001.1, from coordinate 121,236 downwards.
GCCAGGAACCCGACCCAACCGAGCGACTAGACAACTTGCAGGTGCTTGTTGTGGATGATGAGCGGGACACGCGCAATATGCTGAAGGCAATGCTTAGTGAGTATGGCGCCGAAGTGACTACCGCCGCTTCGGCAGCGGAGGCCCTCTCGATCTTTTCTCAAAGAAAGCTCGACGTGTTGATCTGCGACATTGGGATGCCCGGGGAAGACGGGTATGAAATGATTCGAAAGGTGCGTGCTCTTCCGAGAGATCAGGGAGCCGATATTCCGGCGCTGGCTTTAACCGCCTATGCGCGCAGAGAGGATCAGCTGCAAGCTCTGCGTGCGGGATATCAAATGCACGTGCCGAAACCGGTGGCAGTTAACGAACTGGTAACGATCATAGCCAGCATCGTCGCGCGAGCCGCATTACAAAACCGGGATTAGTTTTCTCGGCAAAAGTCTCCGATCGCAAATACACAAGCCAGAGTGAACTCTAATGTACGCCCTTCGAAGGGACGTTGGACATTGGACTTTAGACCTTGCTTAAGGCTTGAGGTGTTTACGGAAGTGTTCCAGCGTTCGCCGCCAGGCGTCCGCCGCCGCATTCGGGTCGTAGACTTCAGGGCGAGTGTCATTGAAGAACGCATGATCCGCGTCGTAAACGACAACCTCTAGAGGAAGACTAAACATGCGGGCCGCGTCTTTTAACAGCGCGACCTTCGCGGAATTGATCCAGGCATCGCGCGCTCCCGCAAAGAAAAACGCCGGGGCCTTGAGTTTTGTGAGCACCTTCTCTTCAGGGATGTCACCGTAGAAAGCTGCCGCCGCCGCTATCTCATCAATCTCACAAGCCGCACGTAGGGCAAATGTTCCTCCCATGCAATAGCCAGTGATTCCAATCTGCTCGGCACTATAAGCCCGTCTTGTTTCGCTGACAGCGGTCTTGATCGTTTCGATCGCATCCACCGTGTCGAGCGCGTGCATCAACTTCGCTGCTTCCTGCGCATCAGTCGTTGTCGTACCGCGAAAGAGATCGGGAGCGACACACAAAAATCCTTCCTTCGCGTAGCGTTGAGCGATATCGCGTACGTGATCGGTAATGCCCCACCATTCGTGGATCAGAATAACCGCAGCGGTGGTCTCCGACTGTGGTCGGGCCACAAAAGCAGTTGTTGCCCCGCGCGAGGGATTGAGATTGAGGGTTTCAGTGCGCATGATCTTCTCTCCGATTGTCGTTTCAGTCAGATTACATGCGAACTGGAGTAAACGTAAACTCGTTGAAGAGTACACTGAAAGCGTTGGCTAATTTCAGCGTTATTCAGCACACCTTGAATTTTCACACAATCTCTCCGACGCCCTGTTCTGGCTTATGCATTGAAGGTTGGCAGGCCGCACAGTTAAGTTGATGCGAATTTTCGGAAATCAGTGATATAAAGCAGACGCTCGGCCAACTAACCTTCCCGGTTTGCTCCACATCGTTAGGAAGAACTTCTATGAAAATTCTTGCGTCATTGCTCATTGCGACCATTGTTACTTTCGCGCTGCCCGCACACCAGCAGAACGAGTCCGCTGCCGATCTGGTGTTTCGGAATGGGAACATCTATACCGTCACTAAGCAAAAACCGAAGGCTGAAGCGATCGCAATCAAGGGAGATCGCATTGTTTTCGTTGGTTCCAACAGCGCTGTCCAAAAGTATGTCGGCGAAAAAACACGCGTGGTAGATTTACAGGGCAAGACTGTTGTGCCGGGGATGACGGACGCGCATCACCATCTCTCCGGCGTTGGTTTCCGCGAAATGACTCTCAATTTTGAAGGCATCTCGAGCCTTCAGGACTTCCTGGCAAAGGTGAAGGAGCGGGTAGACCAGGCGCAACCGGGTCAATGGATCACAGGGCGTGGCTGGATCGAAACCTTCTGGACGCCGCCGGTGTTTCCCACGCGTTGGGACCTCGATAAGATTGCTCCATCCAATCCCGTCTTCCTCGATCGTGCAGACGGCCACGGTGCGGTTGCCAACAGCGCCGCTCTGAAGATCGCCGGCGTCGACAAAAACACCTCCAGCCCTTTTGGTGGAGAGATCTCTAAAGACAAACAGAGCGGTGAACCGAACGGCATGCTGCTCGACGCCGCGCAGGATCTGGTGCAGCTGCACGTTCCTGCGACGACGCCGGCGGAAGCCGAACGCGCTATCGAGTTAGGAGTGAAACGCGATGTGGAACTCGGCTGGACGCAGGTGCAGGATCCCGGCGGTAGCTTCGCGGAAGTTGAACTCTTCAAGAAACTCTACGGCGAAGGGAAGATCAAATTAAGGATCTATAAAGCTCTTTCGGCGCCGGGTCGCGAGGCTGCAACGCTCATCCAGAAAGGACCGACGCTCGGACTCTTCGATAACCGACTCACCGTGCGCACGCTCAAGCTTTACGCAGACGGCTCTCTTGGTTCACGAAGCGCAGCGCTACTCGAACCATATTCCGACAAGCCAGACACCTCAGGCTTTCTGACGATCAAAGAAGAGCAACTACTGCCTTTGCTTGAGCAGGCACTGCGCACCGGCATTCAGATCGAAACGCATGCGATCGGCGATCGGGGCAACCGATTCATCCTGGATAACTACGAGAAGGCGTTCAAGGCAGTGCCGCGATCGCAGCGCAAGATTGCCGAGCCACGCTGGCGCATCGAGCATTCCCAGATCGTCAACCCGGCCGACATCCCGCGCTTCGCAAAGCTTGGTGTGATTCCGTCGATGCAGCCGTCTCACGCGATCGGCGATTTGCACTTTGCGCCCAGCCGTCTGGGCATTGCGCGCCTGGCAGGTGCATACGCATGGCAAAGTTTTATCAAAGCAGGATCGATTATTCCGGGCGGTTCGGATGCGCCTGTCGAGCGCGGTGAACCGATGATTGAGTTCTACGCCGCCACGGTGCGCAAGGATCTGAAAGGCTTCACAGGCGAGGGTTGGCATCCCGAAGAAGCCGTTTCGCGCGAGCAGGGTCTCAAGATGTTCACTATTTGGCCCGCCTATGCAGCGTTCGAAGAAAAGCTGCGCGGCTCAATTGAGGTTGGAAAGCTGGCGGACCTGACGATACTTTCGGCGGACATCATGACAGTTCCTGATAATGAGATCTTGAAGACTCGCTGCCTGATGACCGTGATCGGGGGAGAGGTAGTTTACGAAGCGAGGTAACATTTGTGATGGGTGCCTCTCAAATCTCCGATTGCCGATTGCCGATTCGTTTTGACGGGCGTGAGTTCTCTTTTTCAGAGAGTGTTTAGGGGTAAAGAGCAGGGGCAACCACCCGCTGACTGAACCAATAATCCTTTGCGCAAAGCCACTCAATTTTTGACTACTGACTCCTGTCTCCTGACCTTGCCATGACTAAACAAACATCACCACCCAATCGCCGCGCCTTTCTCTCTCTTGCCGGAAAAGGCCTGGGTCTCGCCGCGCTCTCATCAACCACTATCGGAATGCTGCTCAAAGAGGTCGAAGCGGCGTCGCAGAGCGTCGCGCATCTGACTCCCCAACAAGCGGCAATGGATGAAGACTACTGGGCGGTGATTCAGAACGCCTTTTCCGTAACGCGCGGAATCGTCAACCTGAACAACGGCGGCGTCTCACCGAGTCCGCGAATCGTCACGGAAGCGATGGTCCGTTACAGCTGGCAACAGGAAGACGCAACCGCGTACACGATGTGGCAAATCCTCGAGCCGCAATCTGAAACGATCCGCACCGGCCTTGCTGAGATATTCGGTTGCGATCGTGAAGAGATTGCCATCACACGCAACGCCTCCGAGTCCCTCGAAATCCTCTTGATGGGAATGGACTTCAAACCCGGCGACGAGATCCTGACGACCACGCAAGACTACCCGCGCATGCTCACCACGCTGCGGCAACGCGAAAAGCGTGAAGGCCTGACGTTGAAGTTGATCAAGATTCCGATTCCGCCGCAAGACCTGAATGAGATCGCCGCTGCGTTTGAACGAGGGATCACTAACCACACCCGTCTCATCCTGATTTCTCATCAGGTAAACATCACGGGACAGATCACTCCGGTGAAGGCCGTGTGCGATATGGCCCGCGCCAAAGGAATCGAAACGATTGTTGACGGCGCGCATTCATTTGCTCAGTTTCACTTCCAGCAGAAAGACCTCGGCTGCGACTACTTCGGCACGAGCCTGCACAAGTGGCTCTACGCGCCGAAAGGGACCGGCCTCCTGTATGTGAAGCGCGACAAGATCGGAAAGATCTGGCCGCTGATGGCGGCGGAGTCAAAGAACGCCGCAGACATTCGAAAGTTCGAGGAGATCGGAACACACGCCGCTGCACCAAAGCTGGCGATCGGCGAAGCGATGCTCTTCCACAACGGTATTGGTGGCAAACGCAAAGAGGCACGATTGCGCTACCTATCTCGTTATTGGATGAACCGGCTCAAGGACCTACCGAGGGTACGCTTCAACACTTCGTTCGATGAGCGGCAGTCATGCGCGATCGCGAACGTACAGATCGAAGGTATCAATCCGTCTGCCATCGGCAGCTATCTCTTCGACAAACATCGCATCTTCACCACGCCGATCATTCACGAAGAGTTTCAAGGGATTCGGATCACGCCTAATGTTTATACGACGCTGGGTGAGCTCGATCGCTTCTGCAACGTGATGGAGCAGATCGCGGTGAAGGGCTTGCCGGCTTGAGGCATGAACGTCTACTGGGACTGCGGGCGTCTCGTCCGCCTCAAGCAACAAGTTCACTCTCGGATCAAAAACCCGGCAACGTGGCATTCCACCCAGGCGGGCGAGACGCCCGCGATCGGGGCCCGCGTTGACTTCTCCCAGCTGATACCCTTGATGAAGGAGCGCTTCAGCCAATGCAAATGACACGTCGGGCGTTACTGGGACGCGGCATCCAGGCAGGGTTAGGAGTTGCTCTTTTCCATCTCGGTAGCGGATCGCTAATGAGATCCGCAACGACGTTCGCAGCCGACCATTCCGAACGCTTCCAGCCTGCCTTCAAACGCCTCGATGACTTCATTAGGCAGCACATGCGCGACTTTGGTTTGCCCGGCATGACTCTGGCAATCGCCAATCGCGAAGGGCAGCTGAGAACTTCCGAGTACGGATTCGCCGATCTTAAAGCCGGCACCAAAGTCACGCCGCCAACACTCTTTGAAATCGGTTCCATCTCGAAATCCTTTACTGCGATCGCGGTATTGCAGGCTGCGGAGGAAGGCAAGCTTAATCTGCAAAAGCCGGTCATTGAGTATCTTCCCTGGCTCAAGATTGAATCGAAGTTCCCGCCGTTCACTACGCATCATCTTCTGAGTCATACGGCAGGTCTGCCAGGCGTGCCACTGCTCACGCGCGTCGCCTTCAGCACGCTGCAAACTGTAGCTGAGCCAGGCACGACGTTTCTCTATTCGAATATCGGCTATGTACTGCTGGGTTTTCTCCTGGAAGCAATCGACAAGCGTGCTTTTGCCGAAGTGATGTTGCAACGCGTGCTGGAGCCTCTGGGCATGAAGGCGAGCGCGCCGGTGATCACAAATGCGATTCGCCAACGAGTGGCTGTTGGTTACGAACCGCTGTATGAGGATCGACCCTTTCCTTTGCGAGGCAAACTCGCCGAAGCTCCATGGATTGAGGTTCCGGAAGCCGCAGGCAGCATCGCCTCGACTGCCGGTGACATGATTGCTTACCTGCAGTTGCTCTTGAATCGCGGTGTGGGACCGCGCGGTCGCGTGCTTTCGGAACAAAGTTTCGAACTACTCACTAAGCCCGTCATCAAAGCGCCGTTTCGAGGCGAAGACGCGAGCTATGCTTACGGTCTCTGGATCAGCGAACAAGACCACAACGTACTTGCGCGTCACACTGGCGGCATGGTGGCTTTCAGTTCGGCGATGCATGCCGATCTGACTAGTGGCTTTGGAGTGTTCGCTTCTGTGAACGCAAACCTGCGCGGCTACCGGCCCAACGCTGTTGCGAAGTACGCGCTCGATCTCCTGCGAGCAACAACGGTCGGCAAGCAGCTACCTTCGCTGCCGCCGCAGCAGCCGGCGCCAGATCGAATCAAGAACGCTGGCGACTACGCCGCCACATATACGTCGCCGAGCGGCACGAAGCTGATGCTAACGAAGCAGGACGAGCGCCTCACCTTGCAACATGACGGAGAGCGCATTGTCCTGGAGGAAGCCGGAAAGGATCGTTTCATCGTCAAACATCCGGACTTTGAACTCTTTACGCTCGGCTTTGGCCGCGAGAAGGGTGTCGTCGTGGAAGCGTTGCATGGAGCTGACTGGTGGACGAACGACCGGTATTACGGTCGTAAGAAATTTGATTATCCGAGCGAGTGGGATGCTTACACCGGACACTTCAAATCGGATAGCCCCTGGTACGGCAGCATGCGCGTCGTAATTCGCAAAGGGCAGCTCCTAATTGATGGCGAGGAACCGATTACTCCCGTGCTGGGCAGGAATTTTCTCGCTGGTCTGGAGCGGATCACGTTCGATACAATCGCCCATGGGGAAGCCATCCATTTGAACTATTCCGGCATCGATTTCTATCGGACCTTCACGCCGTAGTGCTCGGCGGACATTTACCTGGGAGAGTCTCCGCTGATGTCATCGCAACAAATCGCGGCAGTGGATGCTTTTTCAGCGGTGCTTTCCGCGTGTCAATTGCTAGCGGCAGCACGCGGTTCGGGAAGATTGACAGCCGGAGTCAACACGGCCCGCATTGAAGCCGATCAGCAGATGTTCGCGTTTGGATTCCGCAGTGATTTTCAGGGCGTATTGATGCATCAGCCCAATGAACCTGGTTACAGCCGGCCGGGCACTTTTGTGATTGATGACTGGCGTTAGACAGAAACACACCTTTGTCTTCATCTGCGTCCTGATGCTGACTGGAATTGCTGATACGGTCGCGGCTAAATCCTGGCGTGGGATTAGACCATTGCGTTCTCGCCGTGCCGCCGTGAGACAAATGCTGGGCAAGCCACTCATCGGTGGCGATGGCTCGATCGATCTCTACGTGCTCAAAGAAGGTCGAGTTCATGTGATGTACGTGCGGCGTCCGTGCGAACAAGAACTTCCCGCCGATTGGGGCAATTGGAAAGTTGCGCGGGACACCGTTGTTAATATCAGCGTCACCCTCAGCGAACAGATTCCTGTGAAGGCCCTCAGAATAAGAAACTTCGAACGGTTAAAGTGGTATACGGGCGAGTCGGGCGCAACCTATTATCACGACAAGCGGCGCGGCATCGAGTATCAGGTGCAGAACGGAATCATCACGGCGATCACCTACGGTCCAGCAGCAGGCGACCAAAAACTGCGGTGCAAGAAGGACGCGCCAATAATTCGCTATTAGGTCGCAGCATCTCTGTTCGAAATCGGCAGTTGGCAATTCGCAAATCGAAAGACGCACTAATCTAAAAAGGAGATTTCATGTCGAGTCCACAAATGCAACAGCCAAACCCCGCGTTATTGTTCCAGACGATCAATGCTTACCAACGAACTGAAGCACTAAGGGCGGCAATAGAGTTGGGAGTCTTCACCGCTATCGGTGAAGGCAACACGACCGCATCGGAAATTGCGCAACGAACTGACGCATCAGAGCGTGGCACAAGGATCCTCTGCGACTTCCTTTGCATCATGGGCTTTCTAACCAAGACCGACCGGACATACGGGTTGACGCCCGATGCGGCGATGTTTCTCGACAAGAAGTCTCCGGCGTACATGGGCGTGGCCACCCAGTTCATGCTCTCGCCAATGCTGACCGCTGGTTTCAAAGATCTAACCGCCGCGGTTCGTAAGGGAGGAGTTACCGCATCAGCGGAAGGCACGATTGCTCCCGACCATCCAGTCTGGGTCGACTTTGCTCGCGGCATGGCTCCGATGATGGCTTTGCCGGCGGAGTTGATGGCGCGACTCGTCGATCCGGAAGCAAACCAAAAGCTGAAGATTCTGGATATCGCCGCCGGTCATGGTCTCTATGGGATCATGTTCGCCCGAAACAATCCACTGGCCGAGGTTGTGGCGCTTGATTGGACCAACGTGCTCGAAGTTGCGAAAGAAAACGCGACCAAGGAGGGGCTCGCCGATCGCTATAGCACAATTGCCGGCAGTGCGTTTGACGTTGAGTTTGGAGCAGGCTACGACCTGGTGCTTTTGACAAACTTCCTGCATCACTTCGATCCGGCAACTTGCGAAAAACTGATGCGCAAAGTTCGTGCAGCTCTCGCTGACGGTGGCCGCGCGGTCACTCTCGAATTTGTGCCTAACGAAGATCGCATCACGCCTCCTGAAGCTGCTTCATTTAGCCTGATGATGCTCGGCAGTACTCCTGCGGGCGATGCTTACACTTTTCCGGAGCTTGAGAAGATCATGAGCGCGGCTGGCTTCAAGAGGAGTGAGATTCATCCGCTGCCACCTTCAATTCAGCAAGCGGTGATCTCCTATAAGTAGTTTGATTGCGTTTGGAAGGTGAGGAGTTATAAAACGACTTTCACGGGGGCCGGTTTTTGAACTTCGGGTGGTTCACGGCTGGTGGCCGAGCGCGGGTTGGGTAACAGCCTCGCAACCGTCTCTAACAGCTCAACGCTACGAAATGGCTTGGAGATGTACTCCGTAAATCCCACTGCAAGCGCTCGCTCTCGATCACTTTCTCCATAAGCGGTTACAGCGACACACGGGATCGCGGCCGTACGTTCATCAGCCTGCAGCTCCGCGAACACGGCCCAGCCATCCAGCAAAGGCATAGAGAGGTCGACCATGATCAGATCCGGCGGCTGTTCACGCGCCATTGCCACGCACTCTTTTCCGTTGCGTGCCTCCCGCACAATGTAGTCACGGGCGGCCAGCACGAGTCGAAGCAGTTCCAGATTGTCTTCGTAATCGTCGGCGATGAGAATCGTTTGTGGCATCGTTGGGTAGGTTCAAAGGCCCTCAATACGTTACGAGCGACTTATAACGTACACCCAAAATCGTGTCAAACGGCCCAGTTTGTATCCCAGACAAAGTCTAAAGTCTCGCCCTTCTCTACCTATACACTACTCTCGCAAATGATGAATAAGAGAAAAGAGCGCTTGAATCGTATCTTGACTCGCTTTATCTTGCGCGTCCATAATCACTTAGGGTTCTTGCGTTCCCGCGAGGATGCTTGAAGTAAGATTGACCCGGGGCAAAGCACCCACCCATGAACCGGGTTCATCCCACGACCTTAGCAACCGGAGGAATTAAACTGTGGTCAGCGGACAACTGGAAGAAAGCCTGCGTAACGAGATTGAGAGCTATATCGAAGGGCGCCTCAGCGGAGTCAAGCAGGAGATTGCGGCGCTTCAGAGCCAGCTCAACGAGTCTCTTACCAAGCTAATGGACCGCCAGAGCGAGGTCCAATTGGATGGCTCTGTCGCGGCTTCAATCCTGGAGCACTTACGCGCCGCTCATGAACAGGGGATCGATCTCGCTGCTTCGGAATCGACGAGAGCGAAAGCCTCGAGCGATATGGCCATCGTCAAAGCGGCGGTTGCAGAGATCGGCGAACACAACACACAGGCAGACATTCTCAAGACCCTGGTTAATCGCTCAGCGTCGTTTGCGCCGCGCATCGCTTTCTTTGCCGTCAAAGGCGATCAGGCGATTGGTTGGCGCGCGCGCGGCTTTCAGGGCAGCGTCGGCGACAGCGCGATTCAGCAGATCTCAGTTGCCCTTTCCGCGGACAGCATCGTGGGTGACGTGGCGAAGTCGAGAACCACCTGGAGCGGCGGACCACATTCACATTCAGAAGATCATTTGCTCCTGAACCGGATGGGCCAGGAAGCTCCGCAGAGAGTCGTGGCCGTGCCACTCACCGTTCGCGCCCGCACCGTGGCGGTGCTCTATGCTGATTCGGGAGGGTTGGATTCCGAAGCGATCAATCTGGAAGCTCTCGAGACTCTTGTTAAAGTGTCCGGTATGGCAGTCGAGTTGATCGCTGGTCACGCTCCGGCAAAACCCGCGACAGAAGCGCCCGCTGTCGAGCACATGCAAGAAACGCCGGCTACTCAGGAAGCGGCTCCGAGTTACGCACCACAAACAGAGTACGAGACATCCTCCCAGCCATTTGAGGCAGCACCTCCGGCTTTTGAGGAAACACCCTCGGCATTTCAGAAAACACCATCCGCATTTGAGCGAGCACCCCACGCAATCCCCGCGGAAGTGGTTGCAGAAGAGCCAGCTCAACCTGCAGAGATGCCGGCCGAGGTTTATGAGGCCCAGGTCGAGCCGGAAGCAGTCACTCCGGTTGTGGCAGAAGTGGAGCAGGCGCGTCCCGCCGAAGCGGATTCCGCCGCGCCAGCGCCTCGTCGTCGTTACGGTTCTGATGTCGAGTTGCCGATAGCTGTGGCAAACGATGAAGAGCGTCGCTTGCACGTCGATGCGCGTCGGTTTGCCCGGCTACTCGTTTCCGAAATCAAACTCTACAACGAACAGAAAGTTGCCGATGGACGAGCGCAGAACGACCTCTATGAACGCCTGCGCGAGTACATCGACCGCTCACGTGAGATGTATGACAAACGAGTGAAACCGGAAGTGGCTCAGTCTTATGATTACTTCCATCATGAACTCGTGAATACGCTCGCTGAAGGCGATACAGCAAAATTAGGGAATGCCTATCCTGGAGCAACTGTTTCGGCGTAGGATTGATCTTAAGTCTCAGGTCTCCTGTCTCGGGTCTCATTTGCTGTTGAGACTTGCAGCTTGAGACCTGAGATTTTTTCATTTTCAGCGCGGGGGTTAAGGATTGCTTAAATTTTCCGGCCAGCATCGGCTGAGTCTCCTCTTGTTAGCGTTGGCAGTTATTGTCGGGGCTTCGCTTCCGCCCTTCATGACTGCGAGCTGTTTGACCAGACAGCAAACGCCTGCCGAAATTCGTACCCTCGAAAGTCTGCGCAACCTGACTCGCCGCGATCAACTCCCGGCCGCTGACGTAGTCGCTCGGATGGAGACGGATTTTCCGCGCAGTAAAGCCGCCGGCCTCGCGCGGCTTGTTCGCGCTCGAATCAGAATTAAAGCGAACGATTACGCCGCAGCTGCATCACTACTCGATACAACTCTGATCAATGACTACACGTCGCTGGGAGACTATGCGCTCTACATGCGCGCCAATGCGCTCGAGCAAGTGGGCCGCGTGGCTGATGCTCGGCTCGTCTACGAACGCTTGATCAAAGACTATCCGTCATCGATTCGAGCGCGCGAAGCGAGACTCCACATCGCGGAACTCCTTTTAAAGAGTGGTGAGACGTCTGGCGTGCCCCAGCTTCTTCAGGAGCTAACCTCGAAAGACGATCCTGCGGCGCTCCTCGTACTGGCCAGGTCTTATTCACAGGCCGGGGACAACACCCGCGCGCTCGGGACTTATCGTCGCATCTACTTCTTCGCTCCAGCCTCAGCCGACAGTGCGCAGGCAGCCAGTACGATTCCCCAGCTCAACTCGTCGCTTTCCCCTGCAACTGCCGATGAAGCAATCTCTCGTGCCGATAGACTCTATGACGGGAAGCGATATGGCGATGCCACGCAGGCCTACAGCGATGCGCTCTTGAAGTTTCCCGCGCTGGCAAACACGCAGAACCAATTGCATCGAGGAATAGCTGCGGCTAATGCGAAGAAGACTCCCGAGGCGATTTCCGCTCTAAGCAGTGTTCCTGCGTCCGCCGGAGAGCCGAGGGCCGAAGCGCTTTTCTATCTGACACAGGTTTACGCAAAGTCTCGTCGATGGGAAGAGGTACGCGCAACCGTTGAAGAACTGCGACGAAGTTTTCCCAGCAGCGTCTTTACTCCGCGCGCTCTTGTCAGTGCGGGTCAGATCGCGGAAGACGCACACAACGATGCGGACGCGTCATACTTTCTGCGTACTGCGATAACGGCGGCTCCCGGATCAACGGAAGTGGCCCAGGCGCAGTTTGATCTGGCTTGGCTTGCGCACGACGCCAGGAATTATTCTGAGTCCTCACGTCAACTCACCGAGCACCTTGCTTCCTACGCCGACAAAAACACGGACAATCGCGGCCGCGCCGGTTATTGGGCTGCTCGCGATTCGGAACGGTCCGGCAAACTGCCCGAAGCACGCGCTCTCTATGAGGCAATGCAAGGACGCTACGACGCCAACTGGTACGGCTATCTCGCCAAACAGCGACTCGATACCATGCTTCGCAATGGCAACGCAGCGTCAAAGATGTTCGCGCCGGATTCGCCAGTGGGCCGCGCGATCGCCAACCTGCAAACAGTAACGGTTGCCGAGGAAACAGCAGGGGCAGCAGAAGATCTGCGTATCACAAAGGCCGATCAATTAACGAACATCGGCGTCGATGATTGGGCGCTTGAAGAACTGAGTAGCGCGGCCGCCGCAGCGCCGAATAGTCCAAAAGTAAACCTGGCAATCGCCCAGGTCTATCGTCATCAGGAAGACAACGTGCGCGCCCTCAACGTGCTGAAAAAAAGCTTCCCGGATTATTCCCAGATGAAGCCGGAGGAGATGACGCGCGCGGAGTGGGACGTGTTCTACCCACTCGCTTACTGGGACATCATCGTGCAGGAGTCGCGCGCCAGAAATCTTGACGCTTATCAGGTCGCAGGTTTGATTCGTCAGGAGACTGTATTTGATGCGCATGCTCGCTCGGCGGCGCGCGCCTACGGCTTGATGCAGGTACTAGTTCCAACCGCGACACTCACGGCGAAAAAGTATGGCGTCGATCGCGCAATCACCGCGGAGGCACTCTATGAGCCGCGGCTGAACATTCAACTGGGAACAGCTTACCTGCGTGATCAGATGGATAAGTTCGGCAAGATTGAGTATGTCGCAGCAGCTTACAATGCCGGGCCCTTGAGGGCTGTGCAGTGGCGCGCGTCGCTTCCGCTGGAGCTGGACGAGTGGGCCGAGGCTGTTCCCTTCAAGGAAACACGTGGCTACATCCAGGGAGTCGTGCGCAACCGTTTGCAATATGCGCGGCTCTACGACGCCGACGGAAGGTTTCGCTCGAACGTTGGCACGCGCTCGGTGACGGGTGATGGAACAAACTCGTCCGTGCATAAGCAGCGCTTCATCAAAGACGAAGAAGAGGAGTAACGGGGAGATACGATGGACAGAGATATTAGATACGTCCCTCCCCGAACAAAGCGACAGACTAATTTCGCAGTTGTCGTCCTGCTGCTCATCTCGATCTCTCCAGCAGTCTTCGCGCAACGCACTCCAGCCAGGAAACCAACAGCAGTGGGTTCCGTTTCCATAGCGACCGAGCCAAACGCCGCTGTCTGGATCGATGAGATCCGACGCGGCACGACTGACGCGACTGGCAAACTCGAGTTGACTAAGGTCAGCCCTGGCCGTCACACCCTGCGCGTTCGCGCAAATGGATTCAAAGAAGTGACGCTGCCTCTTTTGTCCGCGCGCCGGGGAACTGTGGTCGTCAGACTAACGCGCACGACGGATGCCTCCGAGCTCGCCTTTCAGGAAGCGGAAACCGAACGTGAACTTGCCAGGACTGACGAAGCCCGCGAAAAATCAGTCGCAGCTTACCGTCGCGCACTTCAACTCCGCCGGGCATTTCCGGCTGCACACCTCGGTCTGGCCCGTGTCCTTCTCGATCTTAATCAATACCCCGCGGCTCTGAACGAGGTTGAAGCTGCCCGCGCCACGCGCCCCGTCTATGCGGAAGCATCGGCGGTTGAAGGACGTATCAATCGTGAGGCGGCATTTGAGGAGGAGGCCGTAAAATCTTTTCGCCGGGCGATCCGAGAGGGACGCGGCTTTCAACCTGAAGCTCATGTGGGCTTAGCGCGCGTGCTCGAAGAGAAGGGAGAGCTTGGTGAGGCGATTGTCGAGTATCGTAAAGGCCTCGATCAGCTCTTCGATTCTGAGCCGGTGATCTATCAACTGCTGGGCGCGGCTTACGAGAAACAACAAAAGAATATAGAAGCAGTTGCCGCGTATCAGAAGTATCTGGACCTCGCACCCAATGGCAGTCTCGCTCCTGCACTTCGTTCAATCATTGACCAACTCAAGCGCGATGCGGCAGGTCAGGAAATTATTCCTTGATGCAAGACTTGTAGTGGGCGAAACTCCGTGTCTCCGATTTCGCGTTGGCATCACCGATGGGGGCACGGAGTCCCACCTCTGCTGGATCTCGATCTTGCATGATTTGTTGAACCACCTCAGTATCTGTGAGAGCATCCTGTCCCGTACAAGTTACTGTCCCCGGGATTACCTATGACCACACCGGCAACTTCGCAGTATCGGCACGTTTCCCACAAAGCAAGTCTCTTTACCGAATCGGTGATTCGCGAGATGACGCGCGAGGCGCTCAAACATGGCGCAGTAAATCTCTCGCAGGGCTTTCCAGATTTTGCCGCGCCGGCTGACATCAAGCAGGTCGCCATGCAAGCGATCGCGAATGACATCAACCAGTATGCGATCACCTGGGGCGCTCGCGACTTTCGCGAAGCGATTGCGAAGAAGACGAAGTGGTTCCTCGGGCTCAATGTCGATCCGGAAACCGAGCTGACCGTTACCTGCGGATCTACCGAAGGAATGATTGCGGCAATGATGGCGACCGTGAATCCGGGTGATGAAGTCGTTGTCTTTGAGCCGTTCTACGAAAACTACGCTCCCGACGCGATCCTGAGCGATGCGCGTCCGCGCTATGTCCCGTTACGCGCTCCTGACTGGAGTTTCGATCCCCAGGAATTGCGCGCGGCGTTCAATGCGAGAACCAAAGCGATCATCATCTGCAATCCCAACAATCCGACCGGCAAGGTGTTCACGCGAGCTGAGATGGAATTCATCGCCGGCCTGTGTCAGGAGTTTGATGCGCTTTGCTTCACTGACGAGATTTACGAACACATTCTCTATCCGCGCCCGGGCGCCGAGATCCAGCACATCTCGATGGCGCAGATTGAAGGCATGCGCGAGCGCACTGTGATCGTGAATTCGATGTCGAAGACTTACTCTGTGACCGGTTGGCGTGTCGGCTATTGCATCGCTCCTGCGGAAGTGACGAGCGCTATTCGCAAGGTCCACGATTTTCTTACTGTGGGCGCGGCAGCTCCACTGCAGGCAGCCGGCGCCTTTGCGCTCTCGCTCCCGCCTTCTTACTACGACGCGCTGCAGAGTGAATATCGCGCTCGTCGCGATGTGTTGCTTCCCGTGTTGCAGAAAGCAGGGTTCAAGACGTTCAGCCCCGACGGCGCGTACTACATCATGACCGACATCTCTGACTTTGGCTTTGCCAACGATGTCGAGTTCACGAAACACCTGATTCGCGAAATCGGAGTGGCGTGTGTGCCGGGATCGAGTTTTTACAGCGTTGCTGAACGTGGCGCACAGCAAGTTCGGTTTTGCTTCTGTAAGAAGGACGAGACGCTGTCATTAGCTTCGGAGAGACTGGAGAAGCTGCGTTCGAAGATTTAGGTCGCGAAGTCGTGCGGCACTGGATGACGTAAACCAACATTTGTCCGAGGTTTCACGTTGCGCTCCTATGGAGCTGTAATTCCAGCGCAACATCGCGCCCGCTGGGGCTACTCGTAGCCACTCCGCTCCGCTCTGACTAGCTGACACCGTAGTCAATTCTAAAATTCCCGACTATAAACCTATGACCATCCATTCACCTCGGTTGCTTGCTCTAACGTTCCTTCTGATCGTCTTCCCCCAATTCACCGTCGCGCAACAGAGCGCTGATCCGGAATTCAACACCGTCGTCGCCCAACCTGCCTACACAAAAACTTTTCCCCGGGTGTTGTTCGACGAGGCGCACAATAATTTCCACACGACAGTAGGACGTTACAAGCCCTTTGCCGATCTGATCGTCAGCGATGGTTACCATGTTGTGCGCGGTCGCAAGCCGTTTACAAAACCGACGCTCGACAGTTTCAAGGTTTTGGTAATTGCCAACGCCCTCGGAGCGGAGGACATGGATGATGATGGAGCGGGAGCGCCCGCCTTCACCGACGAAGAATGCGATGCGGTGCGGGAGTGGGTGAAGGAAGGCGGGGCATTGTTGCTGATTGCCGATCATGCGCCTTTTGGGAGCGCCGCGGAAAACCTGGGCAAGCGCTTCGGTGTGGACATGAGTAAGGGATATACGCTCGATCCCGAGAACAGTCTCAAAGACTTCGGCCCTTCGCAGCTCGTGTTTTCGCGCGAGAACAAACTCCTGCTCGACCATCCGATCACCCAGGGTCGCAATGCGTCCGAGCGGATCAATCGCGTCTACACGTTCACGGGACAATCCCTGAAAGGGCCGGAAGGCAGCGTTGCGTTCATGTCCCTTGGAGCTTCAGCTAAAGACCGAGCCGATCGAGCTTCGACTACTGAAGTGTCCGCTGCTGGTCGCGCGCAGGGCCTTGCGTTCAAGTTCGGCAAAGGACGAGTCGTGATGACGGGAGAGGCGGCGATGCTTTCAGCACAGCTTGCAGGAGCCGAGAATCGTCCGATGGGAATGAATGTTTCCGGGAGCGATAATCGTCAACTGGCGCTAAACATCATGCATTGGCTGTCGGGCTTATTGAAGGAGCGTTAGATAAATGCTGTGAGGGATGGTCAACCGCACTGCTGGGAACGCGGGAGTCTCGCCCGCCGGCGTGGAATGCAACGTGGTGTCGCATGACGAGATACGTGAGTGAAGGAGTTGCTTGACGGGCGAGACGCCCGCGGTCCCAGTAACCTTTTACTCGCTGCAGCCGCGAACTTCGTTTTCGAGCAATCGCGTTGTGCTCTCGGTGACACTGGTACGCGGCATCATTTCTCTAGTGTCGCTGCGCTTCGCAAAGTCTCGTGCCCGAGCACTCTGCTGAGGAGGCAGAGCAGCGCGTTCGGATCCAGCGAACGTCTTTTGTTCCGGAGCCGAAACCGTTAAGACTTTCGCAAACAAGAAAACGTAAGTGAACCTGATTAGACCTACTAAACCGAGCAAGCCAAGAATCATCGCGGCAACACGCGCCGCACCCTCCGCCGGATTTCCAAAGTCCCAGAACAAGGTCGATGCGAGTGCCAGGACCCAGGCCACGACAGTGAAAAGCGCGCTATCTCGCAGCATTCGTCCCCGACTCCCCCGCGACGTGGTCGTGCTCGAGACTTTCGTGAGGTCCCCCTCATTATCCAACAAGAGCGCTACGCCGCCGAGAGGGAATCCGCAACGCGAGCAGAACCGCATTTCTTCAAGACTCTGTTCATGACTGCATTTTGGACAAAACATCGGAGGTCTCCTCGGGACGCCTAGCTGAAGTGTTACGAGCGCGAACCTGCCAAAGTTCGACGCCAGGCAAACCGCTTTTAAATCGGAAATCGGCAATCGAAGAATGCCCTGGGACACAAAACGACAATTTATCTGGCTGGCCGCGGGGATTGCTCTTGGGACCTTCGTCGCTTACCAGGATGCTCACGACGAGGGCGGAATGTTCGTGCCACGTTTCTTTGTTTTCATGGAGAGCCTAGTGCTGATCATCATCGCCGTGCTGTTCTATGTCTACTCGCGTAAACGTGACGGATAGGTCTTAGATTGCGGGATGCGGATTGAGGAATGCGGGATTTTGAAGTTCGGAGTACGGAGTGCGGATTACAGAGTTTTCTTATTCAGGACACCAGCTGCTGTTCAAGAACGGCAAGCAAAAAAATACTGCCGAAGCCTTTCTAAACTCCGCATTCCGCAATCCTAATGCAGCTGCATCATCGACTTCGCCCTGACCGTGATTCCTTCGTCACCCGCGATTAACAGCCGGCGGGGTTCTCCGTAAGGAACACTCGAAGGAGTGTAGGACAAAAGATATCGATGCTTCCTGAGCTCGTCACAGATTCCCTTCGCCGCTGCTGTTGTCTCGTCGATCGGGTAGACCATTCCTCCCGTGCCCTCGACAAGCTTCTCGATAACCTGCTTAGGCTTCGGCACATCTCGCCGGATCGCACCACGCGTCCGATCAGGAATTTGCAGCGAGTAGACCATGATATCGTTTGACTGCAACTCGGTAAGGATCTTCTCGAAGCTGGTCTTGCTGCCGCGGTCCAGCCCATCACTGATGACAACAATCACGCGCTTCTGCCCTGGCAGCGAATTAAGAGCCTGGTCGAGAACCGCGCTCAACGCGTCGAAGAGGTGGGGCTGACCCGTCTTCCGAAAGCCTTTGAGGGAAGCTTCAATGGACTTCGCGTTGTCGGTCCAGTCCGCAACGATCTCAGCCTGTTCGTCGTAGCCGACGATCAGGAGTTGGTCGCCCTCGAAGATCTCATAAGCAAACTCGAGCGCTGCCTGATGAAGCTTGTCGATGTCCGCGCGAATGGTTAGTGAGTTGTCGACGAGCAAAACGATGCGCGCGGGCGAGGGGTCAGGCGTGAAATTCTTGATCATCTGCTCAACAGCATTGTCATAGACCGAGATGTTTTTGCTGGTGATGTTTGCGGTGGAGTTGTCGTCTCGTTTGGCAACGACATTGACTATCACCCCGCCCGAAGTTGACTGTGGCTGGCGGCGTCCGGCCTGGCCGAGAATCAGGCTGCAGAACACAGAAAGGAGTATTGACGCCGCGACTAAATAGAAAGGTAAACGGAAACCTGCTTTGCTCTTGCGAGGCTTTGCGGTTTCGTCACGAAGTGACTGGGACATTAATTCACAATGCGAGCGAGGCTTCAGTCAGCTTTTGGAGTCTTGGTTGATGAAGCTTTTTCGGAGGTTTTCTTGGCCGGGGAGGCGTCTTTTGGTTTCTTGTCCGTCTTCTTGTCGCTGGTTGAGGCCGCATCAGACTCAGCTCGTTCTGCCTTCTCTGCTGCTCTTCTGCCATTACCGGCGTAATCTGTCACATACCAGCCCGAGCCTTTGAACTGAATCGCCGAAGCCGAGATGAGTTTATCGAGGCGACCGCCACACTTGGCGCATTTCGCGGGCGGCTTATCGCTCATCTTCTGAAAGACTTCGGTGTGTGCGTTACACTTGCGGCACTCGTATTCGTATATCGGCATTACTTGTTTGACTCCCAAGGGCTCGAAACTGCCAACCAAATTATACGGGCGCACTCACAGCCTTGCAATGTGAGCGTCCCTGGAAATGATGATGCGGAATGATGAATGCGGAATGACAGAGGCGTGAATGGTGGAATCCTACAAATCACCCGCAAGAACCCGAGAATCCGTAGTTGGCATTCGCCATTTCTTACCATTGAGCATTCATCCTTCCGCGTCCATCGTTCGTTGTGCCCTGCTTTGCAACTTCGACAGCTGTTCGTTATGATCTGCTAGTCAAGATGTCAGAAACCGCACAATCCCTTTCGCTTGAACGCAAGATCAAAATGCATGAAGCGCGTGAATCGATCGTCACGCGACTCGCGCTTGCCTTCCCTACAACCATCAACCTCGACCGGTTCCTGAACGTGATCGTGTCCGAACTCGGCCGCATGATGAATGTGGATCGTTGCGATGTAATCCAACTGACCTCTGCCAGTGAACTGAAAATCAGTCATGAATGGCGCGCGTCAGAGGATGTGCCGTCCAGCCTCGGGACCGCGATTCCACTTGATCTGAACAAGCTTTCCGGCCGCGTCGATCTGACGAAACCAATTCGGCTCGACGACACTTCGGCTCCCGGTCTCGATCAAAAGGTTCGCTTTCTTGCTGCCAGTTTGCGAACGCGGTCGCTTCTCGTCGTCCCGGTTGTGCTCGGCGACGACGTGCTGGGACTCGTGGGCATGCACACCACCGGATCAACACGCGTGTGGCTCGACGACGAAGTTTCTTTTCTAGAATCAATTGCGCGGCAGATTGCGGTCGGCTACCAGTACACTCGTCTTTACACTGACAAGGAACGCGAGGGAGAAACCAAGCGCGCACTCCTGGAGATCGCGAATGCGTTGAATGCGCACTCTGACTTCCGCGAAGTATCTTCGCTGGTTCTGGAGCGCGCGATCGCCCTGGTCGGCGCGGACTATTCAGCGCTTGGTGTCGTGGATCCTAAGGGCGGCCGCATCACTCTCGCTGCATTTAAAGCGGCGCCTCACGCGACTACGGATTCAGTCCAGGGGCTGATCGATTCCCATGGGCAGTCGCTCGATATCTCTGAGTTTCCCGCAGCGATGGCTGTGCTTGCCGAAGGAAAAACATTACGCCTGCTGGAAAAAGACCTGCCGTTTCCGTTTCGGCTGATCTTCAACGCCACCCTCGGTGGCCGGGCCGCGTTAGTTGCGCCCGTCCGGGTCGCCGGTCACACGTTTGGATTGCTCGGACTCGTCTGGAGTGAAGCGCGCGAAGAATTCCACGACCATGAAGTCGCTCTGGTTGAAGGCATAGCCGATCAAATCGGCACCGCCCTCGAACGCGATCAGCTGTCGGCCGAAGTGATGAACCTGCGCAGCGCTCTGCACGAGCGCTACGGAGAAGACCGCATCATCGGCCAAACGTCCGCAATTCAGCGCGCCATGGAGCTGGCACTCAGCGTCGCCAATACTCAAACGACCGTGCTGATTCATGGAGAATCGGGGACCGGCAAGGAACTGCTTGCCAATCTTATTCACTTCAATTCCGGTCGCGAAAATCATCCTTATGTGAAGCTTAACTGCGGGGCGATCCCCGAGACCCTGCTAGAGTCTGAATTGTTCGGTCACGAAAAAGGCGCGTTCACGGATGCGCGCTCGCGGCGACGGGGAAGGTTCGAAGAGGCGAACGGCGGCACACTGTTTTTGGATGAAGTGGGAGAGATGAGTCTCTCGGCGCAGGTACGTCTGCTGCGCGTTTTGCAAGACGGGGAGTTTACGCGGGTTGGCGGCAATGAAGTTGTGAAGACAGATGTTCGGGTGTTGGCGGCATCAAACGTCGACCTGGAACGCGCCACGGAGGCGGGAACGTTTCGCCGAGACTTATACTATCGCCTCTCAGTTTTTCCCATCGTGCTGCCCCCCTTGCGCGAGCGGCCTGAAGATATTCATCCGTTAGTGATTCACTTCCTCGAGCACTACAAACAGAAGACAGGCCGTTTTATCTCGGGCATCTCGAAAGACGCACTCCAGGCGTTGATGACTTATCAGTGGCCTGGCAATGTTCGAGAACTCGAGAACGCAATTGAGCGAGCAGTGATCATCGCATCCGGCCGCCAGATTGAGTTGGAGGATCTGCCCGAAGCGATCGGCAAGACTGTCCTCGAGGAACGCGACCGGATCAAGGTCGAACGAGCGAAAGCAGCGAGCGAGGGTCGCACAACTACTTTTGCAGTGACCGTGCCGTCTTCTATGGAAGAGATAGAAAGACAGGCGATTGAAGCAACGCTCGACTACACGCACGGCGACAAGTCTCACGCGGCGCGCGCGCTCGGGATTGGACGCAAGACGCTTTACCGGAAACTCGATCAGTACAACGGTGACGCGAAAAATGAATAGTCTCAAGATCCAGTTTCAAGCCCCAGGTCTCAAGTCTCAAATCTCAGATTCTTTGAGTGCTCCGACTTTAAATCTCATATCTCAAGACTGAGGGAACCTCTCCCTTGAACTTTGTAGTTTTGGTTCTTATTGGTTGAAAGCCCAGGCGCTCGGGCTTTTAAGAGTTGAGCCTTGGGACTTGAGTCTGGGGGACTTGGGTCTTGGGACCCGATTTGTTATATTTCAATCTTGGAACTTTCCATTTACAACCTAACCTGCGAAGCCCCGCGGCTGAGCTTCTAAAGAGAGGAATCCCCCATGGGAAACGATGACTACCGGCGAGACAGCGGCGACAACGTCTCCACTCGTCTAACATATCTTTTGATTGGTGGCGGCATCGGAGCGGTTCTCGCGCTCCTGTTCGCGCCCAAATCCGGCCAGGAACTTCGTGGTGATATTGCCGACGCAACGCGCAAAGGCATTGATCGCTCACGAGAGGCGGCCCAACAACTTGGCGATCGTGCTGGCGAGTATTACGAAACAGGTCGCGATCGCGCGTCCGAACTTTACTCGACTGCGTCTGAGAAGGTCAGCGAAGCAGCTCGGGTCGCTCGTGAAACCGCTTCCCGCCAGACCGGGACTGTAGCCGCCGCGATCGATGCCGGCAAAAAGGCCTATCAGGAAGAAAAGCGGAAGACGGAAATGTCCGGACGCATCGAAGCCGCTCCGACTTACGACGATAAGACGAACTAAGGTATTTCGATCTCCGATTGCCGATTGACGGTCGCCAAATTCGTGGCCACCCCTCCCAATCGGCAATTGGATATCTTAAATCTACAATCAGGTTCTTATGCCTCTGGCACTCCAAATGAATCCTAATGATCCGTTGTTCTGGATCCTCGTGGTCATCGCCCTTTCGTTTGTCGTAATCGCTGTTGCGATGGTGGCGATCGCTGTCGTCGTCGGCCGCGCCGCGAAGTCCGTCAACCGGCTGGAAGAAAAACTTGAGCCGCTGATCGAAAAGGTGACGGTTGTCAGTGAACAGGGCAAGCAGATCGCTGTGCAGGGCAAGTTGATTGCTGAGCAGTTCACTGCAGTGGCCGGGCATCTCTCTGCAGCCACGCTCAACCTGTCTGAATCGATGACTCTGATCAAAGACGAGGTGCGCGAACTGAAGCTGGTCGTCCATCAAGGGGCTCGCGAAGCGCACGACAAGGTGGAGCTGGTGAGTCGCACGCTCGATCGCACTCATAAGCAAGTCGTTTCAACTACCGACTTCATTCAGTCGAAGGTGATCGAGCCGGCGCGAGAGTTGGCGGCAATTATGGCGGGCTTCCGCCGCGGCTTAGAGGTCCTCTTAGCGCCGGTGCCGAAGCCCATTAATCAGATTTACGGAGAGGATGAGATGTTTATCGGCTGAACCCGGCCATAACAGTTCGCAAGAACCCGAACCATCGCATCCTAGTGAAGCATGGTTCGGGTTTTTGCTTGGAATGATGAATGCGGAATGAGAAGAATGATGAATGAAGAATGCGAAATGATGAATCGGAGCAGGCGACGTACGAATGCTGAGGCTCGCCCTGAGACAACGTGGAACTCCAGTATCTGCTTACGGCGCATCATTCATCATTCCGAATTCATCATTCTGTCGTTCCCTGTTAGTATTACAAATTCCGATTGCCTGAAAGCTTATGTCTACTGAAACACCCCTGGAACTCAAGAAAACTATCAACCTGCCGAAGACCGGATTTGCTCAGAAGGCGAACCTCGCGCAGAGCGAGCCCGCTCGCCTGAAGAGATGGTCGGAGTTGAAACTCTACGACATGATCCGGAAGGATCGCGCCGGCGCCGACAAATTCATCCTGCACGACGGCCCGCCCTACGCCAATGCCGACATTCACCTCGGCACGGCGATGAATAAAATCCTCAAAGACTTTATTGTGAAGTCGCGCACGATGATGGGCTATGACGCGCCTTACGTGCCCGGCTACGACTGTCACGGTCTGCCGATCGAGCTCTATGTGGACCGTAAGCTCGGCGCGAAGAAAGCCAACATGCCGCCGGTCTCTTTTCGACGAGCCTGTCGCGAACACGCTGCCGAAGCTTTGAAGCGACAGACGCGCGACTTTCAACGTCTTGGAATTCTCGGCGAGTGGGAAAAGCCCTACCTGACCATGTCCAACCACTACGAAGCCGAGACCGCCAGGCTGTTCGGTCGCTTCGTCGAACGCGGGTATGTTTACAAAGGCGCGCGCCCGGTCTACTGGTGCATTCACGACCAAACCGCGCTGGCGGAGGCTGAGGTTGAATACGATCAGCACACCAGCCCGTCGGTTTACGTGAAGTTTGCTTTTAGCGGCGATCCGGCGCAGATCGATCCGGCACTTGCCAGTCGTAAAGTGTTTGTCCTCATCTGGACGACAACACCTTGGACTCTACCTGCGAACCTCGGCATCGCCGTGCATCCTGACTTCGAATACTCGGCGTTCGAACACGGCGATGAGGTTTATATCGTCGCGAGTGACTTGCTTGAGTCTGTTGCTGCCAAGTGTGAGCTCGGAGCAACGAATGACAACGGTGATCGCGTCGTGCCGCAAGTGCTGGCGCGCTTCCCTGGTGCAAAACTGGATCGGCTCGAGTGTCGTCATCCATGGATCGATCGGCCGTCGCTCTTGATGCTTGGCGAACATGTCACCCTCGGTGGCGAAGCAGACGCCGAAGTTGAGCTCGACGTGCGTGAGGCGCGTGATCCCAGGAAAACCGGGAAGTCCGGGACGGGTTGTGTGCACACTGCTCCGGGCCATGGTCATGACGACTTCGTTATCGGCAAGCGCTACGGTCTCGACATCTATTGTCCGGTGGATAACGCTGGGCGCTTCACTCCTGAAGTCGAACACTTTGCGGGTCAGAATGTTTTCGAAGCGAATCCGAAGATTGTTGAGTTCATGCGCGAGCGCAGTGTTTTGCTCTTCACTGAAACCTACGAGCACCGCTATCCACACTGCTGGCGTTGCAAGAACCCGGTAATCTTTCGCGCCACGCCCCAGTGGTTCATCTCAATGGATCGCGCTGGTGGACCGGTAGTCGAACGCGACGAAGACGGTCGCGACCGCAGCAATTTCACCGAGAATTTTTCTGACTCGAACACGTCGTCCGGGACTTCACTGCGCAAAGCAGCCATCGACGAGATCGAGCGGGTCGAGTGGATTCCCGCATGGGGCGCTGATCGCATGCGCAACATGTTTAAGGGGAGGCCGGACTGGTGTGTTTCGCGTCAGCGGATCTGGGGAGTCTCCATCCCAGTCTTCTACTGTGCGAAGTGCACTGAAGCGGTAGCCGATCCAGAGATCATCAACAGCGTCGCTGACGTGTTTGAAAAGGAATCGGCGGATGCCTGGTACACGCGCGAAGCGAGCGAACTTCTTCCGCAGGGCTACACCTGCCGGAAGTGCGGCGCGAGTGAATGGACCAAAGAGTCGGACATTCTCGATGTCTGGTTTGATAGCGGCGCTTCGTCTGTCGCGGTGCTCGAGAACCGTGAGGAGCTACGCTGGCCAGCTGATGTATACATTGAGGGTGGCGATCAATTTCGCGGCTGGTTTAATTCGTCGCTCGTGGTGGGACTGGCAGTGCACGATCGGGCGCCATACAAGACTGTGCTGACTCACGGTTGGACGCTTGATGCGCAGGGCAAGTCGATGCACAAGTCAGCAGGCAACGCGGTCCCGCCGGAAGAAGTGATCAAGGAATCGGGCGCCGAGATTCTGCGTCTCTGGTGCGCCTCATCAAATTACTTCGACGACATGCGCTGCTCGGCCGAAATTCTGCAGCGAGTTACCGACGGCTATCGCAAGCTGCGCAACACTGCGCGCTTCGCTCTCGGTAACCTGCACGGCTTCGATCCGGCGAGAGATAGCGTGCCTGAAGCAGAGTTGCTTGAGATCGATCGCTGGGCTCTGGCCGAGCTTGATCTCGTGATTGGTAAAGTACGGGGAGCCTACGACGGCTATGAGTTTCATGGCGTCTACCACACCCTTTACAACTTCTGTACGGTCACTCTTTCGGCGCGATACTTCGACATCATCAAGGATCGCCTTTATACGTTTGCGCCGCGCAATAAGGCGCGACGGTCGGCGC
This sequence comes from bacterium, assembly GCA_040005515.1. Classification (GTDB taxonomy): domain Bacteria; phylum Acidobacteriota; class Blastocatellia; order Pyrinomonadales; family Pyrinomonadaceae; genus PSRF01. The sequence continues at coordinate 95,767 of JBDTYQ010000001.1, read as the reverse complement.
AAACAGCGTTGCATCGAATCGCCGGTGCGCTAGCACAGATGCTCGCGCCCATCCTCGCGTTTACTGCAGACGAGATCTGGGAGAACTTGCCGGCAAGTGACGATCAGCTTCGCGCGGCATCGGTTCACTTAGGAATGTTTCCTGAGCCCGAGCAGCGTGTGGATGAAGCCTTGCGCTCAGACTGGGAACAACTCTTTGAAATCCGCGAAGACGTGCTCCGGGCGTTGGAGGAATCGCGTATCGCCAAGCACATCGGCAGTTCGCTTGAAGCACGCGTTGAAATCGCGGCGTCCGGCGATGCGTTAGAGCTGCTCGAGCGGCACGGCGCTGACCTGCGTTACCTCTTTATCGTTTCGCAGACCGCAGTCACTCGAGCCGAGGAGGGCGCAAGTGGTGTTGTGATCAAGATCCGCCCGGTCGAAGGCGAGAAGTGTGAACGCTGCTGGAACTACTCGACGCATATCGGTGAGTCTTCGCGTTATCCGAATGTATGTGAACGCTGCATAGCGGCGCTCGAAGAAATCGAACGCGATGCATGATTAGAATGCTGGGAACTTCTCGTGGGTTAAAACAAACCGTGTCAACTGAACAACAGAATCACTCTCTCGCAATCCCTTCCCGCATTGGTTGGCGCGCGGGCTACCTGTCCGCTGCTTTCGGCATCTACATGGTCGATCAGGTATCGAAGGCCTGGGCGGTGCGCACTTTGCGCGTCGGCGACGATCGCACGGTGATCAAAGGCATTCTGGATCTTGTTTACACCGAGAATCCCGGGATCGCTTTTGGTCAATTGCAGAAAGGCGGTTCATTTGGACGTTGGTTTTTTGTCGGTCTGGCAGTAGCCGCGGCGCTCGCCGTGCTCTACTACTTTTTTCGCACGGTCCGCAACGACGATCGGATACTTGGAGCATGTGCCCTCCTGTTGGCAGGAATCACTGGAAACCTAACTGACCGTGCCAGGTTTGGCTATGTCATCGATTTTATCAATCTCCACGCCGGCTCATATCACTGGCCCACGTTCAATGTTGCTGATGCCAGTATCTGCATAGGAGCGTTGTTGCTGGCGATCGACTTGATCTTCAGTAAGGAAAGAGCGTAGTTGGTTTTAGAGCTTTGGTCTTAAATGCTTGTTCTTATTTCTTTGTACTTCGAACTTTGTTTCTTGTTCTTGGTTTGGCTGCGGGATGGTTCTAACGGCGCAGCAAAGCAACGAGTTCAAAGCACGGGCCACCAAGCTGAGCGCCCAAAGACCTAAAACCCAAGTCCCAAAACCGTCTTTATTTGATTTATGTACCCAGAACTTTTCCGGATCGGCAACTTCCCAATCAATACTTACGGCGTGTTTTTGGCCCTCGCGTTTCTCAGCGCGATTCTGATCACTGTCCGGCTGGCTCAGCGTGATGGCCTTCCCCGCGAACGCATCTACGATCTGAGCCTCTGGATGTTGCTTGGTGGACTCGTCGGCTCAAAGGTTTTGATGTTCTGGACTGAGCCCGAATATCGCAACAACCCGCTGCAACTTCTCTCGCTCGACTTCCTCCGTTCCGGCGGCGTTTTTTATGGCGGACTGATCGGGGCGGTCATCGTCGGCTATCTCCTGATGAGGCGCTACAAGCTTCCGTGGTGGAAGACTGCCGACGCCTGCGCGCCGGGCATCGCTATCGGAAACTTCTTCGGACGGCAGGGTTGTTTTGCAGCCGGTTGTTGTTGGGGAAAGCCTACGACACTGCCATGGGGTATGAAGTTTTCGGAGCTGGGACATCAAATCACAGGTGTTCCTACCGACGTTCCGTTGCATCCGACCCAGCTTTACGAATCGTTTGCGATGCTCATCGTCTTCTTCTTTCTATTCTGGTTGCACAAACGAAAACGCTTTAGCGGCCAGGTGATTCTGACCTATGCCGTCCTATACTCCACAGTTCGCTTTGCTGTGGAGGTTGTACGCGACGATCCGCGCGGCGACATCTTCGGCTTGACCACGCTGACGGGTCTCTCGACATCGCAAATGATCAGCCTCGTCATCGGCGTCATTGCCCTTGTTCTGCTAATACTTCGCTGGCGTAACTCCGCAGCGATTGCCAAAGCCGACAAGCTGGTTGCACCCACTGCGGCGCGAGCGTAAGCTGAAGAGACAATAAACCTCAGCCCAAATCTGCCCCTGGAAAAATGAAATATATGATTGATCTAATGACGCTTATTACTCTGTCTTTGGCTCTCCTGACGGGTCCGGCAGCCAGCAACAAAAGCCAAACTCCTACGGATTTAGCGGTCGCTCCCGAAGCAAAGCATCTGCGCAACATTCGTCAGCTGACGTTTGCCGGAGAAAATGCTGAGGCTTACTTTTCGACAGACGGAAAACAACTGACCTTTCAATCAACGCGTGACGGCGGGCAATGCGATCAGATCTACACGATGAACGTTGATGGCTCGAATGTGAAACTGGTCTCGACCGGTGACGGCCGCACAACCTGTTCTTACTTCCTTCCGGGGAACCGTCGCATTCTTTATTCGTCGACGCATCTCGGTGCGAAAGAGTGTCCACCGCGACCTGACTTTTCGCAGGGTTACGTCTGGGCTGTCTACCCGACTTTCGATATTTTCACTGCGCGGCCGGATGGGTCTGACATTAAGCAGTTAACCAGCGCGCCCGGCTACGATGCTGAAACAACAATCTCAAAGAAGGGCAAGCTTGTGTTCACATCGATGCGCGATGGCGACCTGGATATCTATACGATGGATGCCGATGGTAAGAACGTGCGCCGCCTGACGAACGAGCTTGGTTATGATGGCGGGCCCTTTTGGTCTTACGACGGCAAACAGATCGTCTATCGCGCGTACCATCCGCAAACCGAAAAAGAAAAAAGTGATTACTCAGGCTTACTGAAACAAAGTCTGATTCGACCGACTACTTTGGAGATCTGGGTAATGAACGCCGACGGATCAAACAAGCGGCAAGTTACGCATAACGGCAAAGCCAACTTCGGGCCTTACTTCTTTCCCGACGGAAAGCGAATCATCTTTGCTTCAAACATGGACGATCCCAAAGGGCGTAATTTCGATCTTTACCAGATCAATGTGGACGGTTCCGGGCTCGAGCGCATTACCTACAACGATACCTTCGATGGCTTTCCAATGTTTTCACCGGACGGGAAGAAGCTCGTGTTCGCTTCGAATCGGAACGCAAAGACTCGCGGCGACACGAATGTGTTCATCGCCGATTGGGTTGAGTAGGTAGCGAATGATGGAATGATGATTGATGAATAAACGCCGAAAGTGCAACTGTGAGATTACTGCGTCGCGTCCTTACTGGGACTGCGGGCGTCTCGCCCGCCGGTGGAATGACACTGGGTTCCAAGGGTTTCTGAGTTGTTCAATAGTTGAGTGAACGCGTAGCTTGAGGCGGGCGAGACGCCGCGGTCCCAGTAATTGGTTGAACGGACAAGGTCCCAACTCGAATGGCTGGTCGAGGGGGCCAAGAGCAATGAGAGAGTTAAGAAAATGAAAATTAAGCTGGTTCGTTTGGGTGGCATCTCCATCCTTCTGGCAGTGGCGATCACCGTCCTGCATGCGCAACAACCCACCGCGTCGGGTCCCAGCGTCGAGCGGCTTCATTCTCACATCACATTCCTCGCCTCTGACGCACTCGAGGGCCGGCGCTCCGGCTCACCGGGCGCCAACGATGCCGCGCACTATATCGCCGGTGAGTTTTCGCAGATGGGTTTGAAACCTGCCTTTCAAACCATTCGCTCCCCAAAGAACAGAGGCGAAGCGCGATCGAACTACCGTCAGGCATTTCCTTACGTAACGAGTGTCGCAGTTGGCAAGAACAATCAACTCACACTCCAATCACCCGCTACTTCCGGCGGCACCCCTGAAGTCACGGTGTTCCAAACTGAGAAGGATTGGTTACCTGTTGGACTTTCAACCAACGCCCGCATCGACAATGCCGGGGTTACTTTCGTCGGCTATGGCATCACTGCGTCCGAGTTGAAGTACGACGATTACGAAGGAGCAAATGCGAAGGGTCGCGTCGCGCTCGCTTTTTCCGGGACGCCGGACGGCGACAACCCGCACGGTCAGTTTGGGCGTTACGAAGATGTTCGCTGGAAGGCAATTGCCGCGAGAAATGCCGGAGCCACCGCGCTGATCGTCATTGCGAGTGAAAACAACTTCAAAGATGATCGACTTTCGCGTCTCTCCTACGACAACAGTGCAGGAGATGCAGGTCTGCCCGTAATCGCAGTTTCGCGACAGACGGCAGAGCGGCTACTCAATCTGGGCTCATCATCAGTTCAGGCGCTGGAACAGAAACTAAAAACAAAGCAGACTCGGTCGGAGATGGAAGGCGCCGAGCCCCGGGTCCCGACCCTTGTGATCAATTTGTCTACAGATCTTGCGCGCCAGGAGGTAGCGGCCTACAACATCGTGGGCATCCTCGAAGGATCAGATCCAACTCTGAAGAGCGAAGCCATCGTGATCGGCGCGCACTATGATCATCTCGGTTACGGAGGCGCCGGCAGTCTTGCGCCAAAGGAAGGCGAGATTCATCACGGCGCTGACGACAATGCTTCTGGCGTCGCCGGCATGCTCGAACTGGCTCGACTGTTCACCACGCAACGACCCCGTCTTCATCGAACAGTCGTTTTCATCGCGTTCAGTGGTGAAGAGGAAGGCCTGCTCGGATCAAACTACTACGTCAATCATCCCGTTGTCCCGCTCGTTAATACGGTGGCGATGATCAACCTGGACATGATCGGCCGGATGAAGAACAAGGCTTTGATTGTCGGAGGGATCGGAACTGCAACGGAGTGGCGTTCCCTCGTCGGCAACGCAAACCTTCTGGGCGCCATGTCTGTAACGGCAATGAATGGCAGTACGCAATCGACATCAAGCAGTTCGGGTGTTCCGATTGTGGTTAGCGCAAACGGGCGACCAATAGTCAGCAGCGATCCAGCGAAGCAGTTTCAGCTGACGCTCAACGAGGATGGGTTCGGACCCAGCGATCATTCATCGTTCTACGCCAAGCAGGTTCCCGTCCTCTTCTTCTGGACCGGCACACACGAGGACTACCACAAGCCTTCTGATACTGCTGACAAGATTAACTACGACGATGAAGCTCGCATTGTAGCTCTCGTGCTCCACATCGTTAGGGACATTGACGCCGGCAACAAACGACCGACTTATACGGTGGCCAAGTCTGAATCCACCGGTCGCTCAACCGGCTTTCGTGTTTATCTCGGCACGATTCCCAATTATTCCGACGCCACCGACGGTTTGCTGCTGGACGGAGTGCGAGAGGATTCGCCCGCGTCTCGCGCAGGCTTAAAGGCTGGGGACAAGATTGTGAAACTTGCCGGCAAAGACATTCGCAACGTTTACGACTACACCTATCAGCTGGGCGAAATGAAGGCGGGACAGGAATACGAGATCGAGATCATGCGCGGCAGCCAACGTCTCACACTGAAGCTCACCCCCGCGGCGAGAAAATAAATACGGGTTAACAGGGAGAAAGGGTAAAGGGAAACAGGATAGTGGGGAACGTGTTCCCCGGTTCCCCCTTTCCCCTTTTTCCAGGTTCCGTTTATATTGCTGCATCCAAATTAATTCGGAAAAGGAAAGCCCAGAGGATTATGCCTAAGACTCCTATCACTGTCGCCAACGGCGATGGCATCGGCCCCGAGATTATGGCCGCCACGCTCCGCATCCTGGAAGGTGCCGGCGCGGAACTCGAAATAGAAACGATCGACATCGGCGAGAAGGTCTATCTCGCGGGGAATAGTTCCGGGATTGAGCCCAACGCCTGGGACTCTCTGCGACGCACCAAAGTTTTCCTCAAGGCGCCGATCACCACGCCACAGGGCGGCGGCTACAAGAGTCTCAATGTAACTGTGCGCAAAACGCTCGGTCTCTATGCGAATGTCCGACCCTGCGTTTCTTATCATCCGTTCGTGAAGACGAAACACCCGAACATGGACGTCCTAATCGTTCGTGAGAACGAGGAAGACCTTTATGCAGGCATCGAGCACCGGCAAACAGAACAGGTCTACCAATGCTTGAAGCTGATCTCGCGTCCCGGCTCGGAAAAGATCGTGCGTTACGCCTTCGAGTATGCCCGGCGCAACAACCGCAAGAAGGTCACCTGCTTCACCAAAGACAACATCATGAAGTTGACCGACGGCCTCTTTCACAAAGTCTTCGACGAGATTGCTGCTGAGTATGCCGACATCGAGAACGAACACTGGATCGTGGATATTGGCGCGGCAAAACTCGCAGACACTCCCGAAGTCTTCGATGTCCTGGTCATGCCGAACCTCTACGGCGATGTGCTCTCGGACGTAGCCGCTCAGATTGCTGGGTCGGTCGGACTTGCCGGCTCTGCCAACATCGGCGAGCACGTTTCGATGTTTGAAGCGATTCATGGTTCAGCGCCGCGAAGGGCCGGTCAGAATCTCGCCAATCCCTCTGGCCTATTGATGGGCGCTGTCATGATGCTCGTGCATATCGGGCAGACGGCGATCGCCGAACGAGTGCACAACGCCTGGCTACGCACACTCGAGGATGGGATTCATACTTATGACATCTATAAAGACGGAGTGAGTCGCGAGAAAGTCGGCACTAAAGAGTTCGCTGAAGCTGTAGTGGCGCGAGTCGGTCAAGCGCCGCAGACGCTCAAGTCGGCGAAGTACAAAGCTGCCGACGGCGACACTGCGAGCACGACAGGCAAGAGCTCTGCTGTCACACCACGCGCGAAGAAGGATTTGGTTGGCGTCGATGTTTTTCTGGACTGGTCCAAGGGAACCGCGAACGAGCTGGGCGATTCAATGGCCAAGCTTGGCGCCGATGGCATCAAGCTTGAGATGATAAGTAACCGGGGCGTAAAGGTCTGGCCCGGCGGTCACGCAGAAACTTTCTGCTCAGATCACTGGCGCTGTCGTTTTATTTGCGATACTGACGGTGGAATGATCAGGCACGAGCAGATCATCTCGTTGCTGCAGCGAGCGGCGAGTGCGGGATTCGATTTCATCAAGACCGAGAACCTCTACAACTTCGACGGCGAGAAAGGCTATTCGCTCGACCAAGGGGCGTAGGGAAAGGATGAGGGATGGGATCGAAGGATGAAGGATGAGGGATGAAGGATGAATAAGAAAAATGCAAAGGGCGTGCGCAGCGCACAACTGAAGTCGAGTACAGGCACCGCGAAGATAGAATCGCGTGGCAGTAAACAGCCATCGGGAGCACAAAACAAGAAGGTCACCACGCCTTCATCCCTCATCCCTCACCCTTCATTCCTTGTAGCGGTCATCATGGGCAGCAAGTCAGATTGGGAAACGATGCGGCATGCGCATCAAACACTCGAAGACTTCGGCGTGCCGCACGAATCCAAAGTGATGTCTGCTCACCGCACACCGAAACTCGCAGCCGATTACGCAGGGGGCGCTGAAGCTGCCGGTGTGGAGATCATCATTGCTGCTGCCGGCGGCGCAGCGCATCTCGCCGGCGTGCTCGCCGCGCACACGACCCTGCCTGTGCTGGGCGTGCCGATGAAGAGTGATGCGTTGAATGGTATGGATTCCCTCCTTGCGACGGTGCAGATGCCTGCGGGAATTCCCGTCGGCACTCTTGCCATCGGCAAGCCCGGAGCCATCAATGCCGCGCTCTTCGCGATTGCGATTCTCGCCAATTCGCGACCTGAACTCCGCAAGAAACTAGTGCAATTTCGAGCGCGCCAGGAGCAACAGGTGCGCGAAGCAACACTTGATTAGCGGCCGCAGCTCGCCTAACGAACTTCTTGAATAATGCCTGCCTTTAGAGCAGAATGCCGTCACTGATCGGCGCACCATGAGTACAACTCAATAGCGAATTCTTTCAGGCCTCGTTCCTTTCACGCTTCTTCCCTCTCGAGTTCATAAGGACATCCCGTGATTGGCCAGACGATCTCTCATTATCGAATAATTGAGAAATTGGGCGAAGGCGGCATGGGTATAGTCTATCTGGCCGAAGACACCCACCTCGCGAGGAGCGTCGCGATCAAATTCCTTTCGTCGCTCGATCAACATTACCGCGCTCGTTTTCTTCGAGAGGCGCGCGCAGTCTCCAGGTTGAGCCATCCAAATATTGCCGCCGTTCACGACTACGGTGAAACTGCCGATGGCCAGCCATACATCGTGATGGAACTCGTAAAAGGGCCGACGCTTGGAGAGTTGCTGGACGATGAGAGTCTGACACTTGCCCGCTCAATCGAAATCATTTCCGCGATCGCAGCGGCACTTGCTGAAGCGCACAGTCACAGCATCGTGCATCGCGACGTCAAACCCTCGAATGTCGTCATCAACGAACGAGGTCAGGTGAAGGTCCTGGACTTTGGGCTCGTCAAACATCTGCAGGACGAACCGGGCGACCCCGATCCAGGTGCGGCAACCATGTCTTTCGCGCGCACCCAGAGCGATGTAATTGTCGGAACCCCGCTCTATCTTTCGCCGGAACAGGCTACTGGGAAGGCCATCGACGGACGCAGCGACTTGTTTGCGCTCGGGGCTCTGCTTTACGAGTGCCTTAGCGGACAGTCGGCATTCTCAGGTTCGAGCGTGCTTGAGATCGGAGCGCAGGTAATTCACGTCACTCCACCCCCGCCTTCCAAGAGCAATCCTCACGTGCCGCCGGAGTTGGATCGGATCACCATGAAGGCGCTCGAAAAGAAAGTTGATGCACGTTACCAGACGGCGGAAGAGATGATTGCCGACCTGCGCAGCGTCAGCGCCAGCCTCACCAGCGACGGCGCCTTCGCCGCGACTCGCGCAACATCCCCGGGCGCTAATCTTTCAACTGGTACCCTGGCAACCATCTCTACGACCTTTCGGCGTCCGCGTTTGTCTCTGGCAACATTCATAACAGGCATCCTGCTGGTTGGCTTTGCAGTGTGGGGCGTGCTTCGTTTCTGGAAGCCCGGACCTTATAAGCCGTCAGCTGCTGCGCTTACCTGGTATAACAACGGAGCTGACGCGTTGCGCAACGGGGCATTCCTGCAGGCGAGCAAAGCGCTGGAACAGGCGGTAGCAGCCGACGACAAATTCGCCCTCGCTCACGCACGTTTAGCCGAAGCGTGGACCGAACTCGACTACACAAACAAAGCCAAAGATGAACTGCTCAGGGTCAGTGCACTGGTTCCTGATCGTTCGCGGCTGCCGAGTGTAGATGCTCTTTACCTTGAGGGAATCAACGCGACGGTGACGAGAAAGTTTCCCGAGGCGATCAAAGCCTACAGTGAAATCGCTGCACTCAAGCCGAACGAGGCGCAGGTGTACGTGGACCTCGGGCAGGCATTCGAGAAGAACAACGACATCGATCAGGCCATTGCGAACTACGTCACAGCGACCGACCTTGATGGTCAGTATGCGACCGCCTACCTGCGTGCCGGCGTCGGCTACAGTCGCAAGCTGGACGTGGCGAGCGCCTCATCGGCATTCGACAAGGCTGACACGCTCTTCAAGGCGCTCGGCAATGCGGAGGGCGTGACGGAAGTATTTCGCCAGCGCGGCATTCTCTCCAGAGGTCTGGGTAAATTTGCCGATGCCCGGGCGCAGTTTCAGCAGGCACTCGATACAGCAAAAGCGACCAGTAACGAGCCGCAACAAATTTTGTCGTTGATTGAACTCAGCTATCTCGCGTTCACCGAAGGCGCAACTGCGCAAGCCCAGGAATATTCGAGACAAGCCGTGGACTTCGCGCGTCAGAAGCGTCTCGAGAACCTGACAACAGGCGGCCTGATCGAACTCGGCAACTCGTTCTCTGGTCGCGGCGATTACATCGAAGCCGAGAAGTATTACAAGGAAGCGCTCGAACTAGCCCGAGCGAACGATGGACTCCGCCGCGAGGCAACAGCACTGATGAACCTTGGTGGTCTGTACATTCAACAGTTACGCACTGAAGAAGGGCTGCCTCTGGTGCAGGAAGCGCTGAACTTTTTCCAGCAGGGGAATTACCCGAGAAACGTTCTGATCTGCTTGAGTTTCATGGGGCGTGCCAATCGGCAGCGAGGAAATTACGATGAGGCGCTGAAGGTATTGCAACAGAAGCTGGCGCTCGCAAAACAAGGAGGAGACCAATCCCAGATTGCCTTTTCCTACGGAGAGATTGGTTCGGTACTAACTGAACTCGAGCGGTATCCTGAGGCTTTGAAGCAATACGACGACAGCTATGAGATTAATAAGTCTCTCGGGAACCAATTGCAGCTCGCCTACAATCTTCATAATCGCGGGAATCTCCTCTGGCGACTCGGCCGCTACGCCGACGCCCGTGAGTCGCTTGTTGAGTCGTTCAAGATCGCAAGCCAGCCTCAGGCTGACTACAAACCCCTCCGCGCTGAGATTGAATTGAGCTATGCGCAGATCGCGCTCAGTGAACAAGCATTTCCTGAAGCGAGCGCCCGGGCCCAGCAAGCAATGCAGCTCGCTGGAACGCAATACAAACAGGTCGCCATCGAAGCTCGATCCATCGCTGGCTTGGCGCGAGCAGTCTCCGGAAATGCCAAAGCAGGAGTACAAACTTGTGAAGCGGCTCTGCAAATGGCCAATGCTACGGGAGAGCCAGCTTTGATTTCGCGCACCAAACTGGCACTCGCGATCGCTGCGCTGGAAAGCGGCGACGCGCAAACAGCACTCCAGTTGTCCGGCGAAGCTCGGGAACGATTTGCGGCATCCGGGCAGAGGGAATCTGAGTGGCGGGCCATCGTTGTTTCAGCGCGTGCAACGCAGCTTCAAGGAGATGCTAACGCTGCCCGCGAACAATTTTCTGCCGCCTCAAACTCGCTGAATCAACTTCGTCAGGCGTGGGGCGACTACAGCAACAGTTATCTGGAACGAAAAGACATTAGAATTTTTCGAAAACAGCTCGGCTAAGAAACGCCTTTCGGGCATCCTTGTCGGGCTTTCTTCCAACTCCCACAACGCACCAAGGAGAACAAAATGTTTGAGTCAGAAAACGAACGGCCGGGATACAAACTAGACGGTTCCAGTGATCCGCCGACTGGTGGAGGTGGTGGCGGCGGTGCTCCCCCGAGCGAGCCGCCTCCCGATGGGGCTGGCGGCGACGAACCACCCTTGAAGGATCTGCCAATTGACGGAGGTATCGACGTCCCGCCGAGTGATCCGCCAACCGGAGGCGGCGGTGGGCGTGGTCTGGAAGCTCCTCCTCCGAGCGATCCACCGACAGGCGGTGGTGGTGGCGGCGGCTAGGGTTCTAGACGATTGCGGAATGCGGAGTGCGGATTTCAGAGTCGTCGTCGACGGTTGAATCACCAAGCGCGGACCAGCTTCCGCTTCTAATAAGCAAACTCTGCAATCCGAAATCCGCAATCGCCGCGCTCCCAGTTCTGACTATAGAGGTCGCCGTACGTTGCGATCACAATCAGACGCGGCGCCGCGTCAACAGCGCGATTATCGCGACGAATATAGCTGACCCGATGATTGACCAGACGATTGGGAAAGCAGTCGTCCCGATTTGCAGAGTGAACAGTTCAGGCAGCCCCAGCCAGCGAGCCAGCCAAACGCCAAGTACGGCACCCACAAATCCCAACGCGATCGAAACGAGACAGCCCCCGCGCGTGAATCCCGTAATCGCCTGACCCAAGGCGCCACAAACTCCTGCGACCAGAAGCAGGACCAGCAAATCAAGTAGTGTCATAAGGCCTCCTCACGAACAGTATCTAAACTCCCAACAGTGACGTTCAAAAACGAATGCTTGCATGGCGGATAACCAGCGCTCTAGTTCCCGGGCCGGGCAACTAGATCATTGCGATAAACCTCACCACCCTTCATTACGAAGCGCACACGTTCCAGTTCGCTAATATCGCGCAGCGGATCTCCGCCGACGGCGATAATGTCAGCGTATTTGCCCGGCTCAATCGCGCCCAAATCGCTGGAACGCTCGAGGAGATCTGCGGCGACAACAGTTGCCGACTGGATCGACTGCATCGGTGTCATTCCGTAACGCACCATGTAAGAGAATTCTTTTGCCTGATTTTCAGTCCACGCATAACCGCCCGCATCAGTTCCGTAAACGATCTTCACTCCCTTGCGCGTCGCTACGCCGAAGGCTTTGGCTTCGAGATCGCGCATTGCCAGCCAAATCGGCGCGCCTGTCGCGGCGCGACCTTCGGCAACGTAGACTCCAACATAGATCGTCGGACACCAGTAAGCGCCCTGCTTGATCATCCGATCCATCAGCGCTTCATCGAGACCGTAACCATGCTCGATCGAATCAACGCCGGCGCGCAGCGAGGCATCGATGCCGTCCCAACCCATCGCGTGAGCCGCCACTCGCCGGCCCAGCCGGTGAGCTTCATCAACCAACGCCTTCATCTCTTCGTCCGTGAAGTTGACCCACGAGTGAAGCACGCCATCTTTGAGGTAATAACGACGGTCAGCGTAGAACTTGATCCAGTCCGCGCCGAACTTCACCTGCTCGCGTACCGCATGTCGAATATTGTCGGCGCCGTCAACGATCTGGACGCCTTCCGGCATCTGCAATTCCCAGGAGTAACCGAGCAGCGGGTACATTCCCGTCGCCGAAAAAGCGCGCGTTGAGACAAACATGCGCGGTCCGGGAATGACACCGCGATTGATGGCCTGCTTCACATCGACATCGGCATACATCGCGCCTTCTGTTTCAAGATCCCGCATCACCGTGAAGCCATTCATCAAGGCAGTGCGGACTGCCACCGTGGCGCGAATCGTTCGATACGGAATCGACTCCTTTAGCAGTTGGTCGTCGTAGTCAGCAGCAGTGATATCACCCTGGAGCAGAATGTGTGTGTGAGTATCGGCGAGACCGGGAAGGACAGTCGCTCTTGAAAGATCGATTACGCGCGCTGACGAGGGGACGCTCTTTTGGACCTCCGCGAGCGGGCCCACGCTTTTGATCCGTTCACCGTCAACGAGAATTCCCTGATTCTCAAGAACGCGTCCGGCGCGCACGTCAATTAAGCGACCGGCTTTGATTAATGTGATTGTAGCTGCAGGCTTAGTCTGCGGCTGGGCGCCGATAACAAATGAGCAGATAACCACCAACGACAACAGAATTCGTCTCATCATTTTCCTCCGCGGTATTCGAAGTTTATGTATCTCGGTCTTGCATCCTCATTCACACCGTGGCTTCAGCCCGGTGGTGCGAGGTAAGGACGAGGACGCCGCCGCCCACTCAGAACCCTTTCTTCTTGATCCACTCACGCACGACCTCAGCCTGGCTCCGTTTGTTCGCATCAACTTCGTAGTTCATCTGCCTCATCTCGTCCGTGGAAATCGCATTCGCGAGTTTCGAGATCATCTCTTGCAGCGTTGCTACGCGGTCGAACGAATCCTTGCGCACCAGATAAACGGCCTCGTAAGGCGGGAAGTAATGACGATCATCCTCGAGCTGCACAAAATCCAGCGCGGCTATGCGGCCTTCAGTTGAATTCCCGGCAATCAGATCGACTTTGTTCGAAGCGAGCGCGATGTAAGTAAGCGAGAGGTCCATTTCGCGCGGCTGCCCCGCAAACTTTAATCCGTACGCTTTCGAAAATCCCGGATATCCATCCGCGCGCGACATGAAGTCCTGGCCGAAGCCCGCGCGCCAGTTGCGCGCTTGCGGAACGGCATCGCTGACCGTCTTCAGTTTCAATCGCCGCGCATCGGCGCCGCGCACCAGAATTGCGAAAGTGTTTTCAAACCCAAGTGGCGGACTGACGACTGAGTTGAACTTCTCGGCATACTCCTGCTTTACCTGCTCGTAGACTGCGCGCGGGTCGGTGATCGGTGGATGCCGAAGGATAGCTGTGTATGCGGTGCCCGTATATTCCGGATAGAGATCGATCCGTCCCCCGACCAGCGCTTCGTGAGAAAGGTTACCACCCAGCTCATACTGGCGTTCAACTACAACTCCACGTGCCTCGAGCAGCTGCGCCGCGATCTCGGCGAGCAGTATTGATTCTGTGAAGTCCTTCGAGGCGATCACTACATGAGCGTTACCGGCCGCACGTTCTGAGCGCGCACGCGCGCTCCGCCAGATCACGAAACCGCCGAACAACACGACGAGCAGGGCGCAAACCGCTACCACCCTGAACAGCGATCGCCGCGTACGGTCGCGCTTCGTGTCGCTTTTCGCCTCAACCGAAAAACGCTTTTCCAATAAGCCGAGAGAAAAATCTGCGAGGAGCGCCATCAGGGCCGCGGGAAGCGCGCCGGCGATCAGCAGATTGTTATCGTACTGCCGCAAGCCACGAAAAATAAAAACCCCGAGACCGCCCGCACCGACAGCCGCCGCGATCGTAGTAACACCGATAGCGATCACCATCGCCACGCGCACGCCCGTGAGAATCACGCTCATCGCCAGCGGCAGCTCAACCTGCCACAGAATTTGATTGTCCGTCATCCCCATCGCGACTGCTGCCTCACGAACTGTGGGATCGACTCCGAGAATTCCTGTCACAGTATTGCGGATGATGGGAAGCAGTGAGTAAAGAACAAGCGCGACAATCGCGGTGCGAGCCCCGATTCCTCCGATGAATGGCAAGGGGATGAGAAAACCAAACAGCGCCAGGCTGGGAATCGTCTGCGTCACGTTGGCAATCCCGAGCACGGGGTTGCGCAACGACTTCTTTCGCGTGACCAGAATGCCAGTTGGGATTCCCACAACAACCGCAACTACGATGGCGATTATGACGAGATAAAGATGCTCTCCGATCCGCGTCAGCAGTTCGTTTAAGTTTTGTTGCAGGAAGACCCAAAAGCTCATCGGCCTCCTCCTGCCTGATTTTCATCATCGAGCCGCAACTGCAAGGTGTCGATGTAGGCCCGCGCATGCTCTTCATCTGACTTTAGAAAATCATCCGGGGTTTCGAGAAGTAGCAGCCGTCCCGCGTGCATGAGGCCGATGCGAGACCCCAATCGCAGAGCTTCGCGCAGGTCGTGAGTCACGAAGACGGCCGTTTTCCCAAGCCTTTGCGTCAGGGTGGAAAATTCACGCTGCAGGCTCGCTCGAGTGAGTGGATCGAGCGCCCCAAAAGGCTCATCCAGCAACAGCAACGGCGGCTCTGCAGCAAGCGCACGGGCCACACCCACACGTTGCCGTTGTCCTCCCGACAGCTCGCGCGGATAACGTTGGGCGAACCGTGCCGCGTCTAGGCCTACGAGCGAGAGCAGTTCATGCACTCGCTCCCTGATGCGCGTTTGCTCCCAGTGCTCGAGCGATGGGACGAGACCAATGTTGCGTTCAACTGTGAAGTGCGGAAAGAGACCGGCGTCCTGGATCACGTAGCCCGTACGCCGGCGCAATCTGATCGGATCCCACTCATTCGTTCTCTTGCCTTCAACCAGCACATCGCCGCTTGTCGGCAACAGCAGGCGATTGATCAGTCTGAGCGTTGTGGTCTTGCCACAACCCGACTCGCCGAGCAGCACAAGCGTTTCGCCTTCATTAACAGAAAGACTTAAACCGGAAATGATTGGAGCGGGAAGGGCAGGAACGGAATAACTAACATCGCGAAACTCGACGAGCGGTTTGGTGGTTGCGCCGGTCACTTTGTTAGGGAGAGATCATCAACTACAACACAGCCTGGTGGCCCAGTTTTTGAAAACTGAATTAGCTCGCCAACAGCAGGTTACTGCTAAAGAGCTGCTGAGAATCGAGCCAGGTCCGCGTACATGTGAAGCCGGTTTCGGTAGCCAGGCGCGCAATGCCCGAGAGATCATACTTGTAGGAATTTTCGGTATGGATTTGCTCGCCTGTTTCAAACTTAACTTCCAGATCGAGCTTGCCAATCGTCACCGTTTGCGGGCGCACGCTTTCAATATAAATCTCAACCCGACCAATATCCTCATTGTAGAACGCGTGGTGCTTGAAGGCGCGCAAGTCAAAATTTCCTTCAAGCTCACGATTTACCCGAGCGAGCAAATTTAGGTTGAACGCTGCGGTCAGTCCTAGGGCATCGTCATATGCCGGCTCCAGGATCTCGCGCTGTTTTTTCAGGTCCGCGCCAAGCAATAAACCATCACCGCTGTTCAGTACTCCGCGCAGCGCGCGGAGAAACGCCGGCGCTTCGTCGCGGCCAAAATTGCTGATGTTCGATCCCAGAAAGAGCGCAAGCGTGCGGCCTCTTTGCTTTTTACTGAGTTCGGCGAGGCCATCGAAATACTCAGCAGCGTAGGCCTCAATCCGCAGTGCGGGGTACGACTGCAACAGAATTCTCGAACTGCTTTCCAGTGCCGAAGCCGAAATGTCCACCGGAATAAATCGCAACTCCGCCTGGCTCTTGAGCAGCGACTCGATGATCAAGCGGGTCTTTGATGCGCTGCCACTGCCCATTTCCAGCAGCGTCTTCTGGCCGCCAACAGAGCCTACGATTTCATCCGCATAACGCTCGATGATCTCGTTTTCGGCTCGTGTCAGGTAGTACTCAGGGAGCAGGCAGATGGCGTCGAAAAGCTGCGAGCCGAGTTCGTCATAAAAATACTTCGGTGAAAGAGACTTCCGTTCTGAAGACAGTCCTTTACGTACGTCTTCGGCAAAACCCGCAGACGGATCTAATTTAACGAGGTTATGGATTTGGAGTCTTTCGTCGCTGACCTTAACCGGTAGTGGATGCGCCAAATGCTCTCCTCGCCCGTGGAACCGAGACCGAACGTGTGCTGAGATGTGTAGAACGGGGGTGGGCTATGATAACTGATCGAACTCGATTAGCAAGACAGCTGGAGAGGTCCAATGTCCAATGTCCAATCTCCAATGCCCAATGTCTCCTGCACCGTTGAGTCCAGCAGGTTCGTTAATTTGCAGTCAGGAAGGCGAACCCTGGCTCGGCCTCAAGGTTGAAAGCCATTGCTAATGAGGAAAGGTTGAATTCAAAGAACGAGCTGGCACCGGGTCAGCCTTCCAGACTTGTAATTAACTCAAGTAGTGAGCTCACTGCTCCGCGGCACCGTTCATCTGCAAAAAAGATTCAACGGCGTTCGAGTCGTAAGGCTACTCAACAGAATCTGAGCACCGGAGATTGTGTTCACTTGACCGCACGGCATCTGGCGGGCAAGATCGACGCTTATGCATTACCCCGTTTTCCGGCAGCGCCGGCCCGTTCGCAATAGGTCGAAATTTATCTCGGCGCTCGCTCTCCTCGCTGCACTCTGCTACCCGGCTTTCGCCCAAAATTTCCAGCGCGATCTGGACACCGCAGAGCGAGTCTCCGTCTACGTCAAGAACCTGAACGGTCGCGTCAGCGTCATCGCCGCCGAAGAACAGATCAAGAAGGTAACGATTGAGGCTAACTCTACAGGCGCTCCCATCGATCCGGGCGACATACTAGTCGAACGTAAAGACGCGTCCATCACCATCAACGTTCGGAAACGCTCGCTGAAGGATCGAATTGATATTGTCGTGCGGATTCCGCCTCGATCGAAGGCGAGAGTGGAGAGCGAAGACGGTGCGGTAGACATTGTGGGTAACTTCGAGGCGGCGGAAGTTGCGACTAACACCGGTACCATCCACGCTGACGTGCCTCTCGGATCACTGAAGTTCACCTTTCTGTGGCAGGCGAGCCGGCCGCGCTACCTGAGCGACGTTCAACTACCCCAGGTCAAAGAAAAGCGCGGTGGTTTCTTTTCAATTTCAGGAAAGCTCGGCGAAAAGAAACCAAAGAAGGAACGAAAGCAAGAACAAGTTCAACTCGATTTCCTGACACAACGTGGCGTTGTGCTGCTCAATGTCGATCCCACAATGGTACCGAGCGATTTGCGCGACCGGCCTTTGACGGAAGCAGCTCGCGCAATTGTGCGCGGCGGCGATCGGGAGTTGATCGATGCCATTCGTAAGGTCTCGCCCAAGTTGTTTGGCGATTTCGCAAAGACTTTGCCACCACCTGAGAAGGAACCGACACTTGTGAGCCGACGGCCGCCGGGTCAGATCGTAACGGAGGTTGCGCCGCAGCTGATGCGCCTGAACGCGAGTGTGACTGACCTCAATGGCCGCGCTATTGGGGGGCTGAATGAAAGGGATTTCACAGTTGAAGAGAACGGCGTCGAACGACGAGTGACAGACGTAGCGCAAACACACGAGCCATTCAACCTCGTGCTCCTGCTCGATGTCTCAGGCAGTGTGGAAGAGCGGATCGACTTCATCCGCAAAGCGGCGCGCGACTTTCTCCACACCGCAAGCCCACAGGATCGGATTTCCATTATCAGTTTTCGGGACGATATCCAGGTGATTTCCGACTTCACGACGGATCGCAGCATGCTCTCGAAAAAGCTTGATGAAATCGATGCAGGCGGCGCCACCGCACTCTACGACGCGCTGGCTTACGTCCTAAGCGATCCACTCAAGCGCCTGCGGGGAGAACGTACCGCTATCGTTGTTATGTCGGATGGAGACGACAACAGATCGTTTGTGCCGTTCCCCGCTCTACTGAATGCGTTAAGTGAATCAGGCGCTTTGATCTATCCACTCTATGTTCCGTCGGGTTTGATTCCCGAATCGAGCGTGCCTCGGCCGGAGGCTACGATGGACCCGCTGCGCTTTCGCTATCTGACGCTTACGACTCGTGCCGAGGAAGAAGGACGACAACTCGCGGCGGCATCAGGCGGTGTCTACTATCCGATCCGGCGAATTGAGGATCTGCAGCGAGCCTACGACGATGTTGTGCTGCAACTGCGCACTGCCTACACGATCACCTACGCCTCAAACTCAACTCCCTCCGGCAATCGCCGAGTGCGTGTACGCACCAACCGCGAGGGTGCTTCAGTACGTCTCAGTCCGGTGGTCAACCTCGCGACGCCGTGACGCGAACCAATAGTTGCCGTAACGCGAACTGTCAGTTTGCCCGCAAGTGTAAAGCCTTCCTTCGTTCGGATTTTCCTCCAATTCGCATGGAGTTTACTTTTCATCCTGCATCCTTCATCCTTCATCCTTCCATGACTCAGCCACTCTTTGCCGCACTCTTTGACGAAGCAGAACGCCGACCAATGACCGTCACGGAGCTGACGAGCGCCGTGCGCACTGCGTTGGAAGCGAGGTTTTCGTCAGTCTGGATCGAAGGGGAAATCTCGAACTTCAAAGCGCATTCTTCCGGTCACTGGTATTTCACGCTCAAGGATGAGGGAGCGCAACTGCGCGCCAAGTGCTTTCGCTCAACAAACAGCCGCATCCGTTTTCGCCCGCGCGACGGCTTGCACGTGAGAGCGCGCGGCCGCCTCAGTGTTTATGAGGTCCGTGGCGAGTATGAACTGATCGTGGAAGCGCTCGACCCGGTTGGCGAAGGCGCATTACGAATCGCGTTCGAACAACTTCGTGATCGGCTGCAGGCAGAGGGTCTTTTCGCGCGAGAACTGAAGCGTCCGCTGCCCATTTTTCCCCGCCGCGTGGGCGTAGTTACATCACCTACTGGCGCAGCAATTCGCGACATCATCAACGTCATTTCGCGCCGCACTCGCACCGTCCACGTGCTCTTCTCTCCCGCACGCGTGCAGGGCGACGGCGCGGGCCGGGATATCGCGCGCGCTATTCGATCTATTAACGATCACCACAAGGCCGCCGAGCGCAGCGGCCGCACTGCAGACCTCGTAGATGTTCTGATCGTTGGTCGGGGAGGCGGATCGACCGAAGACTTGTGGTCCTTCAATGAAGAGGAAGTCGCCCGCGCGATTAGAGCCTCGACTATTCCCGTGATCTCTGCTGTGGGCCACGAAACCGACTTCACGATTGCAGACTTCGCAGCAGACGTGCGAGCGCCAACGCCCTCGGCTGCGGCCGAGCTAGTCGCCGCCCAAGAAGATCAAGTCTGCTCGACACTCGCCGCTCTGGAACAGAGCCTCTCGCGGCTGATGAGGTTCAAAATTGTCGACGCACGTACACGAGTGCAGCATCACGCCCTGTCCCAGGTCTTTGACGAAGTGCGCGCGCGCCTGCGCGACGCCGGAACAGACACGAACGCCGCAACACACCGATTGCAACTTCTGATTAATCAGACAATGCGTAATGCGCGTGGGCGTGCCGAGCACGTGGCTTTCAAACTTTCTCCGGCTCGCCTTCAAACACAACTGGCAAATGCCAGCATGCGTCTGGATTCCGCGCGGAGCGGTTGCGCTGCAGCGGCGACAACGCATCTCGAGGAAGCACGTTCTCGATTCGGCCTGGCGACCGCATCGCTTGACGCGCTCTCGCCTCTGGCGGTGTTGCAGCGTGGTTATGCAATTGCTCAGCATGAAGACGGACGGTTGGTGCGCGAAGCGCAATCAGTAAAGATTGGTGAGTCACTGCAGGTGCGTCTGGCAAAGGGCCGCATCGAGGCGCGTGTTGAACGCGCTGAGGAGGGTTAGCATTTCGGGACCCAAGAATCAACGAAGTTTGTGCCGCCACAACTCCTTAGAGTGCGGAGACCTGCCTCCGCTTTGTCGAATGCGACCTGTCGCATTCCGACGTACGTTGCATGCCAGTGTGAACCGACGCGGCCACAGGTCGCCGCACTCCAAAGATGTTGACCCATCATAAGGTGCCTTGATGAAAACAGAAGAGAAGCAAGCGAAGAGTTTTGAAGTCTCCCTCGAGGCTTTAGAGCAGATTGTCCGCGACCTCGAGCAAGGTGACCTGCCGCTCGAAAAGAGCCTGGAACTCTTCGAGCAGGGTATTCGACTCTCGCGTGAATGCCAGGAGCGACTGGGCCAGGCGGAACGGCGCATCGAAGTGTTGCTGCGCGACAACCAGGGACGAGCTGTCGTCAGCGCTTTCGCGGAACAGAAGGAATCGCTTGCCGATGCTACCGAAGACGAGTAGGTAATGAAAACGACTTCCGAACGGGCGCCTTTGATCGAATCAGACCTGCGTCGTTTCTTTACTGAGGGACGGACACTAATCGATCGCACCCTTGACGAGCTGCTCCCCGGAAAGACGATTGAACCGATCTCAGTCCACAGCGCAATTCGTTGGAGCGTCTTCGCCGGTGGTAAGCGACTTCGACCGCTGCTGCTGCTCGCAGTAGGCGAGTCTTTCGGTGCACCCAACCAGTTATTGCTCTCCACCGCTTCCGCTCTG
Organism: bacterium; assembly: GCA_040005515.1. GTDB lineage: Bacteria > Acidobacteriota > Blastocatellia > Pyrinomonadales > Pyrinomonadaceae > PSRF01. The sequence continues at coordinate 74,722 of JBDTYQ010000001.1, read as the reverse complement.
GAAATGGTCCATACCTACTCGCTAATCCACGATGATCTGCCCGCAATGGATAACGACGACCTGCGTCGGGGCCGCCCGACGTGTCACGTTCGCTTCGGAGACGCTACCGCGATCCTGGCGGGCGATGCATTGCAAACCCTGGCCTTTCAGACCATCGCCGAAGAAAAACTATTGCCTGCGGAAATCCGGGTGCGTTTAGTCAGTGAACTTGCCAATGCGGCCGGCGCACCAGCGGGCATGGTAGCCGGACAAGCTCTTGATCTCGATGCCGAGTCGCGTGCGGTAACCGGAGAGGAGCTGGAGCAGATACACCGACTAAAAACCGGAGCGCTAATCATCTCTGCCGCGCGATGCGGCGCTCTGATTGCCGGCGCAACCCCAAAGGAATTGGAGGCGGTCGGCGTATACGCAGCCCAGCTTGGTCTGCTGTTCCAGATTACCGACGACTTGTTAGATATCAGTGCTACGGCGGAGACGCTGGGCAAGACTCCCGGGAAGGATGCGCGTTCCAGCAAAGCTACTTATCCGGCGCTCTACGGGATCGAGGCCACGCAGCAGCGAGCGGCTTCGGTTTACGGACTGGCGTGCGCCGCCCTCGATCAGATCGAACGCCCAACCGCGCGATTGCGTGCGATTGCGGATTTTATTCTCGAAAGAAAAAGCTAGTGTCGCGTTGCAGTACTGAAAGCTAATGGCCAGGTTGCCACGACACGCCAAGTACGGCAGGGAATTTTAGCTTTAAGACCGAAAAGCTGAGCTTGGGTTCTTAAATCTTGGCTCACTCTGCCTACCTAGGCGACTTGGCGGTAAGGTCTGATCCAGAAAATGTCAGTCAAGTTAATCGACCTCAGTCACACCGTCGAACACGGCATGATCACCTACAAGGGTCTGCCGGCGCCCGTCATCTCCGATCATCTCAGCCGTGAGCAGTCGAAGGCTCTTTACGAACCCGGCACCCAGTTTCAAATCGGCAGGATTGAGATGGTCGCGAACACGGGCACTTACCTTGATAGCCCTTTCCATCGTTATGCGAATGGCGCCGACCTCTCGGAGCTGCCACTCGAATCACTTGCCAATCTCGAAGGGATCGTGATGCGCCACGTCGGCACGGATGAACGCACACTGGAACAGGCTGCATTTCCAAACATCGGTATCGTCCCGGGTGATTCAATCCCCGCAAGGGGACGCGCGATCCTGCCTGATGAAGTAGGACACCATGATGTGCGAGGAAAGGCAGTGCTGTTTCATACAGGCTGGGACATGCGTTGGAGAACCGACGACTACGCAAACGGCAAACATCCGTTTCTCTCCGCCGCCGCAGCCGGGTTGTTGGCAGACGCTGGCGCCACACTCGTAGGCATCGACTCCTACAACATTGACGACACGAGTAGCGGAAGCCGGCCTGCGCATTCAATCCTGCTGGCGCGAGGCATCCCAATCGTCGAGCACTTGTGTGGTTTGCGCGAGCTGCCGAAAGTGGGCTTTCGTTTCTTTGCGGTGCCGGTGAAGGTGAAAGGCTTCGGGACTTTCCCGGTGCGGGCATTTGCGATGGTGTGAAGCAAGACTCAAGTCTCAAGACTCAGGTCTCAAATCTCAGGGCTTGGGTCTTGGGTCTTGAGACTTGAGTCTTGAGACTTGAGTCTTGCTTTTTTCTGCATCGCTTTCAGCGTATCCGGAATGAACGAAGTTATCTGGTGAGTCTCTTCGTGCCCGTCGGCAAACGACTGGTACAGAGTGAAGTCCGGTAGCGATAGACAACTCAATGGCGACTGGTGGTTGTAGCCCGTGTCGATGCCGATCGCGCTGTGAAAGATGTAGATCCCATGACGTCCGACGCGCCCGCGCAAAGGCAGGAAAGGTGTGGGGGTGTGACCGAAGACGCAGGGCTTGCCCCGGTAATTCTTATAAAAATCCATATCGCGTGACCAGATCAGTAACTGCGGCGAACTCTCGCTCGGATGTTTACCATGATCCAGACCAGCGTGGACGTAGATGGCAAACTCGTCTTCATGGAAATAAGGACGTGAACGGAAAAACTCCAGATGTTCCGACGGGACCTTCTGCTCTACTGTCCGCCGCGCTTCATTCATGTCCATTTCACTATTCACTGCGAGAGACTGGCCCACGTACTGTTCGTAAGTACGCTCACCGCCTGTCACAGGCGTGATCCACAGGTTATTTGTGCCCTCAATAAAGTCGAGGAGCATCTGTTCATGGTTTCCGCGCAAACAGGTGACTAGTTCCGGACTGTCAGTAACGAGCTTAAGTACGTGTGACACACAACCGGGCGCATCGGGACCGCGATCGATTAAATCGCCGAGAAACACGAGTCGATCAGTGGCTTCATTTCGCGGCAGCATTTCCAGCAGGGTCTGCATTTGAGCGCAACGACCATGTACGTCTCCGATGACAAAAGTTTTCATGCTGTCTGGCTCTCTCGTTCTACGCGTCCTGCCTGATTCGATCCATCAGCGCTACGAAGCGTGGATCTTCGCGTAGGTCCGCCCAATTTGGATCTGACTCAAACCACTGCACGTTTTCATTGCCGAGGCGAATGGCCGTCTCCAGCCAGTTCAGAGCCTCAACCTGTTTTCCCTGGAGCAGGTAAGCAACCGCCAGCCAGTTCGAGATGTCGTGGTCAGCAGCCGCGACCTGTCTGACCTTCTTCGTCAATTGTTCGCTGGCTTCGGTGTGTCGTCCCTGCGCGCTCAGACAAATCGCCAGAATGGGACGAATACCGTCGATCGGATGCTCCTGGAGTACCTGCTGCAGAATGCGCTCTGCGGCATCAACTTCACCGCGGTAGTAGAGCACGCGCGCGCGAAACGTCCTAATCAGCGGATGTTCAGGCTCGAGCTCAGCGCCTTTGTCTAACTCGGCAAGGGCTTCCTCATACTCCTGCCGGTACATATGAATCCGCGCGCGATTATAGCTGGCGACGACCAGCTCCGCCGGATTGAGTCGGACCATGCGATCGAAGCTGCGCAGAGCGCGATCATACTCACCGTCAAGACGCGCTAGAATGCCGCGCACGAAATGTACCCCTACATCGTTCGGATACTCTTCGCGCAAACTCGCAATCTCCAGCCGGGCCTTCGGTTTCTCTCCACGGTGCAGGTAGATCAGGACCATGTGCATGCGGGCCTCGAGCAGTTTGGGATCGAGATTCAACGCTTTGGCGAACGCGCTCTCCGCCTTTTCGTGGTCCCCGACGTCACCCAATCCCTTGAGCACACGATTGACGTAACAACTTCCCAATCCGGAGAACGCGAGCGCGAACTCTGAATCGATCTTGAGCGCCTCCTGGAAGTGTTTGATTCCCGAATCGACATGTTCGCGGTCGACTGTGTGATAGATGAATTGACCCAGGCAGTTTCGTCCGCGGAGGTATTCTTCGGAAGCGGCCGCATCCGTTGTTGAGCCTTTCGCCAGCTCGACCTTTTCCGCCGGACTCAATTCCAGGCACAAACCTTCCACTATCTTCTGCACCATGATGTCCTGTACGGCGATGATGTCGCTCGCGTCAGCATCAATCGTCTCGCTCCACAGGATGTCTCCGGACCGCACGTCAAGCAGTTGGGCCGTTACCCGCAGCCGATCACCGGCACGTAGAAAACTAGCAGCCAGGATTGCATCGACACTCATTTCCCTGCCCGCGTCACCGGGGTCGATCTGTTTACCCTGGTACTTAACGATGGCTGAGGAAGGACGGACTATGAGTGAACGCACGCGAGCGAGTTCGGTGATCACGGCGTCGGCCAGCGAGAACTCATAGAAAGCAGTTTCCGCATCGTTACTCAAATTCTTAAACGGGAGAATCGCGACGCTCTTCCGCTCTTTGTCGCTGATACTCGTTACTGGCGTCTCATGAGCCTCTCTTGGCTGACTCGTATTGGCCGGGACCAATGGGCCAGATGCGACATCACCGCCAGTGACAGCTTTGAACCAGCGTAACGCGCGGGCCATGGGACTGCCGGAATTTAGATGCCGGGGGGCTACTGCCGCTCCTTCCTCGATCGAGGTTCCGGAAAGTTCGCTAATTAGAGCGCGGAGGTCGTCGCGCATTTCAGTAATCTTCTGATAACGATCGCGCGGGTCCTTTTTCAGTGCGCGATCCAAAATTAATTGCAGGCGAGGCGGAACCGGATCCGGCCGGGCGGTGGCGAGTGGTATCGGTTCTTCGTGCAACACTGCGTGCCTGACGTCCACAGCAGTCTTCCCCTTGAAAGGCCAGGTCCCGGTCAACATTTCGTAAAGGAGCACGCCCGTGGAAAAGATATCGGCGCGCGAATCAACGCGATCGCCACGTGCCTGTTCCGGAGCAGCATAGGTTGCCGTGCCATATGGCACGCCTACCTCGGTAAGTTCGGTGTGATGGATTCCGGAAATACGTGCCGCATCTTCGTCCAGGAGTTTCGCCAAACCGAAATCCAGGACTTTCGCCTGGCCCTTGCTGGTCACCATTACGTTGCCCGCTTTGATGTCGCGATGGATGATGCCCTGTGCATGGGCCGCTGCGAGCGCGTCAGTTACCTGCACAACTATCGAGAGCGCGCTGGCGAGATCAAGCGGTCGGCCATTCACGAGCTGCCGTACATTTCTACCCTCGACAAACTGCATTGCAATGAAGTGAACCCCACTGATTGAGTTGAGATCGAAGATGGTGCAGATGTTTGGATGGTCGAGGGACGAAGCAAGACGCGCTTCCCGTTCAAAGCGTCTTAGGTTTGCTTCCTTCGCGGTCAGTTCCGGAGGCAGAACTTTAATTACCATAGTGCGGCCCAGTTTTGAGTCAACCGCCCTATAGACGGTGCCCTGCCCGCCCGCGCCGAGCTTTTCGAGAATCTTGTAATTCCCTAGAGTTGTTCCTACCATTGTCTTGATTGCGTAGCCTATTTAACTCCTAACTCTAAGAGTACCGCAACCCGGAGTAACTTACAGAACCCCGCGGCCGTAACATCGGGAACCACGCTTAACTTCTATGTAGTCGTAGTTCAATAGTCGAAGACGGCCACGGTCGGAGTTTGAAATTTCGGCGTTCACTCAGATCTTTGGAGGGCGGGGACGCACTTCAACCCACAGGATTCGCCAATGTTTACTACGAGACCTGTGACTAGCTTTCTAACCCTTTACGTTTTTCTCCAATCTCAAAGGACAGTTCATGACATCGAAACTTATCCAGGTATTCCTAGCCACAGTTTTGCTGGGCCTGGCGTCCACTGCTCTTGCGCAAACCTCGAGCGACATCAATAAGCCGAATCCGGCAGCGTCACTGAGTGACTCTCAAAAACAACAGATCAAATCGATCCAGACTGCGGCAGCCAGGAAGGCGAGGCCGTTGACGTTGCGTCTAGCCGCGACGGTGAAGCGCGTCTATCAGAACATGCTGGCTGACAAGCCCGATGAAAGACTTCGCCAGGTACTAAGTCGCAGAATGCACGCAACTGCCGGAGAGCTATTAACGATCAAGGGCCAGTCGATCCGAGACTCTGTGAACGTCCTTACTCCCCAGCAGAAAGAACTTGTGAGGCAAAAGATGACCAAACCGGGCGCGCCTGGGGATCTTCTGGAAGTTATCGAGCGCACTTTTCGTTTGAATGAGAAATGAGTACGTCAAGGGAACCCACCCTTCAGATTGATAGAGCGTCCGCTGACGCCTCCCTGCTTTTCGCGCGAACGCCCCAGTAAGAAAGGGCGGCCCTACCAGACCGCCCTGATTCAAACCATCCTTGATAAGGTTGCCTGTCAGTCAGCGATGCCCATCTGCCAAAGCATAAATGCGTAGTCGAACGCCACCTCATGGAGATAGTCGTAACGGCCTGAAGAGCCGCCATGGCCCGCGCCCATGTTTACCTTTAGCAACAGCGGATTTTTGTCCGTCTTCATCGTTCTCAACCTCGCCACAAGCTTGGTGCCTTCCCAATACGGCACCTGGCTATCGTTGAGTGAAACCTTCACAAGCATCGCCGGATAATTGGCGCGCGCGACGTTGTCATAAGGCGAGTACTTCTTCATGTAATCGTACGCGAGCTTCTCGTTGGGATTGCCCCACTCGATGTACTCGCTTGTCGTGAGCGGCAACGTGGCATCCAGCATCGTGTTAAGCACGTCGACGAATGGCACCTGAGACACGACTGCCTTGAATAGATCGGGGCGCATGTTGGTGACGGCGCCCATTAGCAAACCGCCGGCGCTGCCACCCTGGATCACAAGACGATCGCTCGAGGTGTACTTGTTCTTCACGAGGTGCTCGGCTGCAGCGATGAAGTCGGTGAACGTATTCATCTTGTTCATCATCCTGCCTGCCTGGCGCCACTCTTCGCCCATCTCGCCGCCACCGCGGATGTGCGCAATCACATAGATCACACCGCGGTCCAGCAACGCCAGACGATTCGAGGAGAACGTTGGTGGAATCGAAACACCGTAGGAGCCATACCCATAAAGCAGGAGTGGCGCCTTGCCGTCGATTTTAGTATCACGCCGGTAGACAACCGACATCGGGATCTTCGTGCCGTCAGCCGCAGTTGCGAAGAGTCGCTCGGAAACGTAGTTCTTCTTATCAAATCCTCCAGGCACTTCCGTCTCTTTCAGCAGCGTCGCCTGGTGGGTATTCATGTCGTAATCAAGAACCGAGCTTGGCGTCGCTAATGACTGGTACCGATAACGAACCACACTGGTGTTGAACTCGCGGTTCACATCGACACTGGCTGCATAAACCGGTTCGGGAAACTGAATCCGATGCGACTTCCTGGTTTTGAGATTGATGACTCGCAGTTTTTGCAGGCCGCCTTCCCACTCAGAAACAACGACGTGATTGGCAAAGAAACTGAGATCTTCAACCTTCACTGCGGGCTGGTGCGGGATGAACTCTTTCCAGTTTTTCTCTGAAGGATCAGACACGGGCGCCGTAACTACACGGAAGTTTTTCGCCCCTTTGTTGGTCCTGATGTAGAACAAATTACCGTGGTGGTCGACGTCGTATTCGTGGTCAGCTTCCCGCGGGAGGACGATCTTCGTCTCAGCCAAAGGCTGATCAGCAGGGATATAACGGAACTCGTTTGAGGTTTTGCTATACGAGCCAATCAAGATCATCGCTTTGTCGCGCGATCGGCCGGCACCCAGGTCAAACAGTTCGTCTTTTTCTTCGAGGACAAGATTGGCTTTGTCGTTTCCGAGCACGTGCCGGAAGAACTTGTCCGAACGTTTCGTTACCGCGTCTTCCGTTGTAAAGAAGAGCGTCTTGTTGTCGGTGGCCCAGAGCACGGAGCCAGCACGTTCAAAACTCTCGGGCAGCAACTGACCTGTGCGCAAATCCTTAATCTGTAATTTGTACTGGCGATAGCCAGTGGCATCAGTTGAGTAGGCGAGCAGATTACCGTCATCACTTACTACGAACGCCCCGATGGCAAAGTATTTTAGTCCTTTCGCCAGTTCGTTCTGATCGAGCACTACTTCCTCTTTAGCATCCAGTGTGCCCAGCTTGCGGCAATAAGTCGGATACTGTTTACCCTGTTCCGTGCGCGTGTAGTAGAAAAAATTTCCCCAGCGATAAGGCACAGACTGATCAGTCTCTTTGATGTGCCCGACCATTTCTTTATAGAGACGATCCTGCAATGCTGCGGTCGGTTTCATGGCCGCTTCGGTGTACGCATTCTCGGCCTCGAGGTGAGACAACACCTGGGGATTCGATTTTTCGCGCAGCCAGAAATAATCATCGACCATGGTGTCGCCATGTATCTTTGTGGTTTTCGTTTTCTTCTCTGCCATGGGTGGTTTTAGTGGGGCGGTTCCTGCTCCATAAGCCTGGGCCAGCGCCGCGCGGTTAACGGTAAAAACTAAAATTAACGAGACGAGTAACAGCAGGGGCAGCGATTTGTTTCTCATGTCGGTCCTTCTTTGTCAGGAGATCCTGGTTTACGAACATCGGGGACGGATACAGCAGAGTGGTCACTTCACCGGTCGGAGCAATGAGACCAACGCATTCAGGATATTTGTGTTTCTCAACCAGCACACGGCCGGTCAGTCGTGCACGGTTCAACCACGCGGAGGTTCGCCCCAGCCTGATCCGATGTACTTGCCGTCTTCGACCAAGCAAGGGACAGTCGGATCCCCTGCTGAATAGGCCAGCATCTCTTTGCGTCGCTTACGATCATTTTGCGCGTCGAAATCAGTAAACGAGATTCCCTTTGCGTTGTAATGATCGCGGGCCTGTTGACAGTAAGGACAGTCGGGCTTGGTGTATATGACTAGGGCCAATTGAAATTACCTCCGTGTAGGCATCCAGTTTAGCAATGTCCTGGCGAAGATGCGAAGTGGCGACGATGTATTTACCGGGATAGACAATGATGAGTCGGAATGATGAATGATTAATTGGGGGACGACGCTGAAATGCTGGATACCGTTCTGAGGACCAGAAATCCACACTTCCACGTTAAGGCGTTTACTGCCTCCGCTTTCATCGTTACCTTGACGCCCCGCGGTCCTCAGAAATCCAGGTATTATTCTCAAACCAGAACCGTTATACTCCCCCCAGATCATGGAGGACCGCAGCCTAAAAACGACTACCACCACACCCAACGGAAGCGACTTGCTTGACCCGTACGAGAAACTGGTCACCGTTGATATTTTAGGATCGCAGGTGCAGGTACCGGAAAAGAACCGCCTCTTACGCTGCTTTCAATACCTGTCAATCAACACAATTTCCTACGGCGACTTTTGCTGGAACGGTGAATGCACCAATTGTCAGATCTGGTATCACAGCGCGGATCAGGCGGAAGAGAACGATCGACCAATCCTCTCCTGCCGCGCTGAAGTCATTGAAGGGATGGTAATCACCAAGCTAAGTCAGTTCATCAAACTGGAGGGGATCAACAAATAGCGCATGCCACAGCTCCCATACTTCTTCGATCAAGCACTCCCAACTTTTAGCCGACGGAGACACGATGAACGCAACCACACAACAGCAGATGCCGGAAATCACCGCAACTGAACTTAAGCAACGGCTTGATAACGGGGAGGAGATCCAAATCATCGACGTCCGGGAAGCCGATGAAGTCGCGATCGCTACAATCCCGAACACCAAACACATTCCGTTAGGTCAGGTGATTAACCGCATGAGCGAAATCGATCCCAGTCGCGAAACGGTGGTGCATTGCAAGATGGGCGGACGCAGCGCACGAGCGATTGAGGCTTTGCAGCGTTCTGGTTTTACCGGGAACCTCACAAACCTGAAGGGAGGGATCACGGCCTGGTCCAACGAAGTCGATCCGAGTGTGCCGAAGTACTAAGCGTGCGCGTCACAATTCCTCACACAGCGATCGCTCAGCAAGTCGATTTAGATCAAACAATCTGACTCTGCCACTACTACCTGCCTCAGAAATCTCGCCCATCAGGAAACTTGCCGCGTCTAACAGAGTGGCAAGGGGTTAACCGATCGCAACTCAACTTTGCTCAACCGGGGAGGTCTTCGCGATCTCTCAAGGTCGGAGTCTGTCTCTCCTCCAATACTTCGCCGGCAAATCTGGGACGACTCGACCGGGTTTGCATTCAAAAGAGTCGAGAAGCTAACACTATGGAGGAGACCTAAACATGAGAATCACACTCTTACGAACTTTATTTGCCGCCGCCGTTTTAATCACCGGAATCTCGACGACTGCTTCGGCGCAAGGCCGAGCCCGCTGTCAGTTCGGACCTGGACAGTGCCAGGAGTTGCGTTCAGACAGGCGGGAGATCCGCGGGGACCGCAGAGAGATTCGCGGAGATGGGCGCGAGACTAGACAGGACCGTCACGAAACTCGATCGGACGTGCGCGAGTATCGAGACGATCGACGTGAAGGAGCATCAAGGCAGGAACTGCTTGCAGATCGACGCGAGATCCGTGGAGACCAACGCGAAGTTCGCGGAGATCGTCGTGAGTTGCGTGGGGATCGACGGGATCTACGCGGCGACGTACGCGACTTCCGTGGGGATCGGCGCGACGCCAGAAACTAGACTCGGTGCAGCGGTCTGATCCTTAGGATTACCGTTAAGCAATCAGGGATGATCGAACTTGCTTCGATCATCCCTTTTCAGTTTTGAGGTGACGTCACGGCCCCAAGCCCTGGCGTCGATGGTCGGTCGCTAAGTCGCATGCTACCGATCCCGGTTCTGATACGCTAAACTTTTGCTTGCGTCACTGAACATCAATCGCATTCGCCAAAGGATTTTTATGAGATTCGAGTACTACCACGCAGGCCTCGATAGCGTCCCCAAACTCTCAGTGGATGGCACTGTTCCCAACAGCGTTCACTTTTCGCATTGGGAAGGAAATCAAACCCCGGCGCAGGTTAAAGCAGATACGTCGACTGAGATCGCTCTGAAACTTGTAGCGTCACCAAACAGAGACAAACTGACGCGCGGCATTGAACTCGTTACAAACAATCACTTCGATACCGACGGCGTGCTTTCAGTTTGGACGGTGCTCAACGGTGATCGGGCAAATAAACTTCGCGAGTCATTGATAGCGGCCGCGGAAGCCGGCGACTTTTCGGAGCTATCGACTGAGAACGGCGTCCGCGCGAGCATCGCAATCCAGGGATCGGATAATAACGATTCGGGATCGCCCCTTGCTGGCTACCTCAACGGCGCCGCGGTGTCCGATGAGGCAAAGGCATACGACCTTGTGCTGCCGGAGGTTGAACGACTGCTGACGCGCGTCGATGAGTACGAGCATCTGTGGCGAGAGGGCTGGGAGCAGATTGCGATTGCTGTCGATAGTTTTGAGCGCGGCACATCAACTGTTGAAGAACTAAAAGACGTGAACGTTTCGCTCGTGATTCTAGCTCCGGAAGTTTTCAGTCCTACAGGCTTCAATCCGACGAAACACGCCGCGCCTTTCACGGCGATCTCGCGCTACGCGCACGGCCGGCTCTTCATTGTGACTACTCCAAGCAAGCGGGGCTGGAGCTACCGCATCGATTATCCGTATTATTCGTGGGCAGAAACCGTCGTGCGACCGCGTATCGCGCGACAGGATTTCACATCGCTCGTGACGCATCTCACCGAAATCGAGTCCAGCGGCCAGGGTGACTGGAGCTTGGATAATTCGGAGATGACATCTGCTGTGAAGTTTCTCAATCCGAGCGGCGTCATTGGCGCTTCGAGTCTGAGGCCAGATGAGGTTGGTGCTCAGGTCGCGCGGAACTGCAAAATCTCAGCCGCGGATTTCACAGATAAGACGCAGATCAAAACAAGCAAAACTTCCTCTGTGTAATCTGCGGACGATCAATTCGTCGATTCTTCTTAAGCAACAACGATGCATGACGTAATAATCATTGGTGCCGGACCAGCAGGACTGGCAACTGCGCGCTGGTGTGATCAGCTCGGCCTCGACACTCTGGTTCTCGAACAGCAAGAGACGACCGGTGGCCAACTTCTCTCAATCCACGGAGCGATCGAAAACTATCCCGGCCTGCGCGTCGCCAACGGGCGCGAGTTGCTCGAACTGTTCTCGCACGATGGTACAACGTCTGACTACGACCTTTGGACGAATGTGGAAATCGAACGAGTGGATCTGAGCGCCAAACGTATCTGGTTGCGCAGCGGCGAAGAATTGCAATCCATCAGTATCATGATTGCTACCGGCGTCAGGCGCAGGCAACTCGGAATTTCCGGCGAGCAGGAATTTGCCGGCCGCGGCATGATCGAATCCGGAGCGCGAGATCGAGCTCTGTTTGCCGGAAAAGATGTGTGCATCATCGGAGGCGGCGATGCTGCAGTCGAGAATGCTTTGCTCCTCGCAGAAGTTTGTCCGACAGTTACGCTCGTGCATCGCGGCAAGAAACCGCGCGCGCGTCAGGAATTCGTGCAGCAGTTGCAGGGTAATCACTGCATCACGGTGTTTCCCGAATCCGTTGTGACGCGGATTCTCGGAAACGAGGCACTAGAGGCCGTCGAGATCCGGCGCAACGAAGCCATCAAGCCTTTTCAGATGGCGGTGAAAGGCGTCCTCGTGCGGATTGGAGTTGAGCCTAATTCGGATCTCTTTCGCGACCAGTTGCAGTTGGACGAAAAAGGCTACATTGTGGTGACAAGCCAGCAAGAAACCAACGTCTTGAATGTTTTTGCTATTGGTGATGTTTCAAATCCGCTTGCGCCGACGATCAGCGGAGCGACGGGCGCAGCGGCCACGTCGTCAAAAGTGTTGGCGGCCCGGTTGAATGCACAGGATTGATGTTGTGATTATGCGAGTTGATGACGACGCACCCGCCTACACCGACGCGCACATTGCCGCTTATCCCATCGAGTATATGGCAGGCATCGATCTGTACAACGCTGGGGAGTTTCATGCCGCGCACGATGCCTGGGAAGAACGTTGGATGGGAGAGGTCGGCCCACAGGAAAAACTGTTTCTCCAGGCAATGATTCAGTCGGCTGTCGCCTTTCATCATCTCGAGATTGGCCGTCCTGGCGCCGCCCGGCGAATGCATCAGATGGCGAAAGAGAAGTTTGGACGACTCGGCACAACGATTTTCATGTCTCTGGATCTTGCGGACTACCAGGCGCAACTCGATAACGCGCTGTCATGGCTTTCCAGCGTGCCCGATCCGCGAGAGTTGCAGCAACCGGAGATCACACCGCCAAAGATCAGACTGTTACCGGCCGTAAATGAGTTTGATTAGAAAGTAATGATGACTAGCTTACGACTCTTGCTGCTCGGCCTCTGGCTCGGCGCCGCGCTGTTCTTCAGCGCAGTAGTCGCACCCGTCGCATTCGCAGTGTTGCGTAGCTATGGTTTGCAGAACGCTACAGAGATCGCCGGCTCGCTGGTGAACCGCACACTATCCGTCGTCAATGTCGCCGGCTTCATCGTAAGCGTCGTCTTGATAGTTACGGCTTTCCTTCTCAGCAGGGGGAATTCTCGCGCGTTTGCTCTCGAACTCGCGTCGCTGGCAATCTTAGCCATAGCCACGGCTGCTGGTCACTGGGTAATCGCGGCACGCATGCGAGGATTGCGAGCGAGTCTATCGGTGCCGATGGATCAAGTACCCGTTAACGATCCCACGCGAATCGCTTTCACTACTCTGCACGGATACTCGGTTACCGCTCTCAGTGTTGCTATGATTGCGGCACTTGTTGCGTTTGCGCTGATCGCGTATCGTGCGCGTCTGAATGCTGGTTGAAAAATTGATTGGTGATCAGGAAGGACTTTGAGGTGGAGATAATTGAGCAGCTCGATGATTGGCACAAACGCTACGCTGAGTGGCAACGTGACCGCAGTAATGCGTCCACAAACGGTGATTTAAGTGATTCCTATCCATTGGTGAACAACAGACGCTCGCCCTTTACCCCCGCGCGTCGCGCGCTTCCGATGTTGAACCTGGCCCTCATCACTTCCTCGGGCGTCTACATCGATGGCACCGATCCCTTTGACATCAGCGATCCTGAGGGTGATTTTACATTTCGCGAAATCCCTATTGAAGTCGAAGCAGAGGACATGCTCTTCGCCGCTCGTGGGTATGACCCCACCGCTGTGCAGCAGGACCTTAACGTTCAGGTACCGCTAAAACGTCTGGCTGAATTCGAAGCAAACGGAATCATCGGCCAACTGAATCCGGTGTTCTGGAGTTTTTCAGGATTTATTCCCAATGCCGCGCGCTTAGTTGATGAGATGCTGCCGCAGTTGCTCGAACGAGTGAGGCGTTACGAAGTTCAGGCGGCGTTGCTGATTCCCGCGTCTCGTCTTTGTCATCAATCGATTTCGTTGGCCGCTCGTGCTTTGGAGCAGGCTGGTCTTCCCACGATGACCCTCGCAGTCGAAAAAGATGTCGTCGAGGCAGTGCGCCCGCCACGAGCTGCCTGTTACTCCGGCGACCTCGGGTGTGTTGCCGGCCGTCCGAACTGGCCCGAACATCAACGCCGGATCCTTGATGAGGCGCTCCGCCTTGTCGAGCCTATGGATCAGCCGGGCATTCGCCAACTCACCGTGAATTTGGAAACGGAGGTTGAAGGAGAACGCGGCGAGCGTTAGACCGGTTGAAGTCCCTCACTTTCTATTCCGCTAACAAATTGGACTGAACCTATGACCCGGCTCAAGTGGTTATCACTGTTTGTCGCGCTGCTGGTCGCGGCGGTGATCGTCTATCTAATGATCGCTCCTGTTCCCATCTCACCAATTGCCTGGACACCACAGCCCGCCCCGGCGCTCACTGGTATTTACCAGCAGAATTCTCGTCTCTCTGCTATTGAGCGGCTGCCTCTGGGAACCGGGTTCGCACCCGAAGACGTTGCCGTTGACAGCGAGAACCGCATCTACGCCGGCATCGATGACGGACGCATCATGCGACTGCAAGCTGACGGAACAAGACCGGAGGTTTTCGCAGCTACTCGCGGCCGTCCGCTCGGTCTCATCTTCGACCGCACTGGTAATCTCATCGTCGCTGATGCCAATAAGGGATTGCTTTCAATTGGCACGAATCGAGCGATTCGTGTGCTGAGCACCGCGGCCGACGGAGTGGCCTTCCGTTGCACGAACGATCTTGACGTCGCTGCAGATGGAACGATCTATTTCACTGATGCCTCGACCAGGTTTCCACTCTCTGCATTTAAAGCTGACTTGCTTGAACATCAAGCAAGCGGTCGCCTCCTCGCGTATGATCCGCGCACCGGAGCTACACGTGTTGTCTTGAAGGAACTTCATTTCGCGAACGGGGTGGCCATTAGTCCCGACCAGTCGTTTCTGTTGGTAGTGGATACTGCGGAGTATCGAGTTAATCGCGTCTGGCTCAACGGACCGAAGCAGGGACAAGCAGAAGTCTTCATCGCAAACCTGCCGGGATTTCCCGACGGCATTTCATCCAACGGCCGCGACAAGTTTTGGCTTGCTCTCGTGACGCCACGCGACGCGACCCTCGACAGGATTCTGCCTTATCCCTTTCTGCGTAAGGTAGTGATGCGCCTGCCAAACGCACTGCAGCCCGCGCCGAAACGATACTCATTTGTGCTGGCAATCGATCTGAATGGTCGCGTCGTTGAGAACCTTCAAAACGGTTCAAACGACTGTTATGCCGAGATAGCGAATGCCGTCGAGCACGGGTCGTATCTCTATTTTGGCAGTATTGGCGAGAGTTCGGTCGGACGTTTTGCGCTTCATTAAACAGCGGTGGAATCAAAGGCAGCGAAACGTGCGCACCAAAAAAACACCGTTGTGTGCGATGACGCACAGAAGACAAAATCAGACCCTGGTTAAGATGCATTACTCATGTCAGCGGAACTCGACAATCAGGAAAATAGAGCGGACACGCTCGCTGTTCGGTGCGGATATTGCTGTCAGCTTATAGTTCTTCCGGGCGATCCCGCCCACGGGGTTTTCTTATTAGCCTCCCATGTCTTTATTTCCGCTTGCCCTCATTGCGGTAAGGCCGCCAGTTACGTCAAAAGCATCGTCGAGTGGAGCGAGAGCGGCCCTCCTAACGATTGAGAGGGCTCCACCGGTAAGGACCGAAAACCGGAAAACCGGAAAACCGAATACCTGCTACACAGCTGTATACCTGCTTACCACCCAGCCCACGCCTTACTCTCCAGCAAAACTCACTAGTCACAGCAAAGACTATTTTCTCTGGATAGCTGGTATCCACTTATGCCTCGGGCGTATCAGTGAACTCGCTGTCCTAACCTATTAAAGTCAAGCGACTTACCTCCCTGCCGTGAAAGCTTGCAGCTCTGGCATGGGCATTGAACTAGAAACAGCGAACAATTAGGCAGAAGAGAAGAACAATTAGGAAGCCCCCAGGGAGATACGACGATGATGAACTTGCTCTCAGCTGCAACCTCAACACCTCAACACTCTTTTAAGACCACTGACCTCGTGGCTGCCCTCATGCACAAGATTTCTCCCGAACTAATCAACTCCATCAACAGCCTTGGTGTCGACCAACGCTATTCCACGCTCGAGAATTACCCCGACTTCCTCGCCGGCAAACCCATGACAGCAACCAGCTCGACGACCCAACTAGGCGTCGCTGCTACCAAGCGCTGTATCGAGCAATGGCAGGGAGATCCTGGAAAAATTGGTTTGTTGATTGCTGCCACCAACACACCCGATCAAATGCTTCCCTGTCTTGCTTCAGAAGTAATGGGACAAACTCACGGTCTCCTGTCGCGCTCACTCCGCACTGTCAGCATGCAAGCGCAAGGCTGTTCGGTGCTTCTCAAATCCATTGAGGTGGCTCAATGGTATCTCGCCGCGAACCCGGGCCAAATGGCAATGGTGCTCATGGCTGAAGCTCACACTCCTTACGTTGCCCCGCTGCTGCGTAACGAATATTACGGTTTTCGCGAACTCCTACGACTCAGAAAGGATCAGAAAATCAATGAAGCTCAGTTCGAACAACAGAGGTTGGATACGACCTTCGTCATTCAGTCTATGCTCTTTGGCGATGGGGCTGTGGCCCTGCTGGTAGGCCGCGAAGAAGGTAAGCCATCCTTTGGTCCAATCTCACATTTAACCAACGAGGAGACGGAAGACGTTAATCTTCTCACTATGACCAGTAACAGCTCTCACCAGCTCCTGGAAGGACGCCCGCAATACTTTATGAAAGCAAGCGTCCCCAGTCGCGGCGCTCATTACGCGGTCAGCACTGTAAGGAGTGTTTTGGAACATCCAGACTCGCCGGTGACAAACCTTGGCCAGGTAGACAACTGCCTGATCCATACCGGCAGCAAGAAGATTCTTGATGGTGTGTGCTCGCAATTGGATCTCGACACAGACTCGGCAAAGGTCCACAGTTCCTATGAAGTACTAAAGAACTACGGCAACCTTTCGAGCGCGTCGACCGGCTTTATGTTAGCCGAGAAGAATGAGTGGAGAGGACCGGCAGTAGTGGTGGGTTTCGGAGTGGGCTTTACCGCCAGCGCCGGGATCATGAACTACAACTAAAGCTGCAGGTATTTGTGTTGGTAGATTTATATATTGCAACCGCCAGAAGCTAGGACCGCAAAGCACTCAAATGCGAATTCGGCATCCGGCGTTCAGAGAATCTCGACTGCTGGCCGTTGTGCCCTACCCTTACGAAGTCACTTACCACCGGGGAGAGTTAGTGCGGAAGTTTCAGGCTCCGACGTTTTCGAGGAGCGGTTTCTCACGAAAGACCGCGACGATGGCCTCACTTACCCGGGAAAAGTCGAAAGGCTTTCCGATGATGCCATTGACCAGATCGGCCTCTCCTGCCGGAGGCACCGTTCCTGGCCCATAGCCTGTGACGAGCACGATATTCATCTCGGGCCAGCGCTTCCTAATCTCGCGTGCGGTTTCCCAGCCATCCATCTCAGGCATCGCCAAATCCGAGAACACCAGATCAAAGCTGCGTTCGGAAAGTTTCTGAATCGCCTGCTGGCCGCTGTCCGCCAATTCGACGTCGTGATTCAGGGCCAATAGCATGTCGGCAAGGGTTTCTCGCACAGATGGCTCGTCGTCGATCACGAGCACCGAAAGTCCGGACAACTCTGTGATCTCTATTGGCTCCGCTTCTTCAGCGAGCAGGGTTTCATAAGCCGGCAGCTCAATCGTGAAGACCGTGCCTTCGCCAGGCTCAGACACGACGCTGATTGTGCCCTCATGCCGCTCGATGATGCTGTAGCTCACTGACAAGCCAAGACCCGTTCCATGAACGCCCTTGGTGCTGAAGAAGGGCTCAAATATCTTCTGACGAACGTCTTCAGTTATACCGACTCCAGTATCGGCGAAGCGCAGGCGCAGCCATTCGTCCTCATGCACACAGCTGATTTCCAGCTTCCCTCCTTCAGGCATTGCGTCCACCGCGTTAACGATCAAGTTAACGAAAACCTCGCGCAATTCAGACGCACTTCCGTAGGTGTTCTCGGCCGGCTGAGCATCCAGAGTCACTTTGTATTCAAGGCCTCGCAGGCGGGCTTCGTTGTGCCAGCGAGTCCGGGTTATTTCAATCGCGTCGTTCAGCAGACTGCTTACCTCGAGCGTCTCAAATTCTCTTGCCGGCGCCTTGCGAGCAAAAGTTTGAATGCGCCGCACCGTCGCCGCAGCGTCTTCCGCTGCTGTTTGAATGATCTCGAGGTTGCGCACAAGTGCCTCGTCTTTTAGCTGACGGCGGAGCAGTTGCGCGCGACCGAGAATCGCAGCGAGAGAGTTATTGAAGTCATGCGCCACACCGGATGCGAGTTGGCCCAGCGCGCGAAGTTTATCCGCCCGAGCCGCGCGTTCCCGCTCCTCTTTTTGTTCGGTGATGTCTCGCGCGATTCCAAGCACGCCAGTCACTTTGCCGTCGACATTCAGGGGCGAATTATCCACGCGCGCATAACGCAGTTGAGCTGCCGGCGACAGGTAGCGCATCTCGTAGGTTTGCGCCTCGCCCTGCAATGCCACTTCCAGCTTTTGTGCAACGAGGTCACGGTCGCCCTCGTAGACCATATCGAGAAGGTGGCGGCCGATGAACTCTTCACGTTTGTATCCGAGCCCGATCAGCGTGGCGGTGTTGCACCATTTGAACCGCCCGTCGTTATCGACCGCATAGATTGATTCCCGCGCGCTCTCGAGAATGTTTGTCAGTAGTGCTTGATGCTCACGCGCGACCGCCTGCACCTTACGCAGTTCGGAAAGGTCACGTGCCGTACAGACGACAGCCATCGTCTCATTGCTCTTGTCTGCAACGGGCTCGACGGAGACAAGCAGGGGTCGCGCGAGCGCTGTTGGGGTAATCTCAATAGTCACGCTCTGCCAGCTCGCAATCGCTTTCTCGACGACACAACCGTCGCCTTCAGAACCGGTGCGCAGGATATCGCAGCACTTGCGACCCAGCAGTGAACGCGGATGGGCGCTTTCCATTGCCGCACCTGCGCGGTTCACCCGCATCAGTCGGCCGGCTTTATCGAAAATGAAGATGCCGTCAGACATCGCGTCAAATGTTGCTTCCCATTCCTGTTTGCCTCGAGCCACCATCTCAAACAGTTCGGCTTGAGCGATGCCGATCGTGAGACGGGCGGCAACAGCATCTACCAACGCCACTTCGTCCTCGGTCCAATGGCGCAAACTGTCAGCCTGATGGATGCAGAGCACTCCGCGGAACACCCCTTTAACGATCAGCGGGTAGTCAATCTGAGAACGAAGATTCAACTTGGCTGCATTCGACCGAATGTGAGCACTGAGTTCGTTGGAACCGTCCGCGTAGTTCATGGAATCGGCGATCACAAGCGGCTCCAGAGAGTTCAACAGGTAACGTCCAAGCGGATCGTCGTAACTGACGTCAAGCAGACTAACGCTGCTACAACCTGGCGCCACAAACTCATGTTCCACGGGAGAGATTGGATTCTCAGAGTTGTAGAGATGCAGGTGGACTCGCGAGGCGGAGAGCGCCTGACCTAACTCTCGAGTAGCCGTGCTCAAAACCTCTGGGAGGCTGAGAGACGCGCGGATCGCCATCGTCAGCCGGTTTACAAGAGACTCGCGAACTGAGGTGGCCTCGGCCTTCCGGTAGAGCTGGGACTGTCGAATCGCAATGCCAGTTTGATCAGCTACAGCTTTCGCCAGAGCGATATCGGACTCGCTCCACTGCCGCATGACGCGAGTTGTCGAAAGCGCGAACGCCGCAGGCACGGTGTCGCCGACTCTAATCGCGACGTACATGATCGAGCGCACGTCCGCCTTTTTCAGGATGTCGTCGTAAAGCATGGCGATACGCGGATCGTTTGCGGCGTCATTGGAAACTAAGAGTCCGTTCTGATCCAACGCTTCTGCAAGCCCTCGCACGTGTTCGAGGTCATAGTCCGCACCAGCGGGTTCAATACCTGCGACATGGTACTCGGCCACATTCGTAGCGTGCTTTGATCGCTCGTCTTTCATGAACAGCGAACAGCGATCGACTTCAAGATGCGAACCAAGTTCGCGCACTGCCGACTGGAAGATTTCATTGCTGTCGAAAGAGCAGCGGACTACCTGGGAAATGCGGTGAATTATCGCTTCGCGTATGGCCTGTTGTCCGAGCGCTTCTTCAGCCCTCCGGCGCTCGGTGATATCCACGCCGACCCCGCCCACAAACTTCTTGCCCGAGGGATCGATAATCGGAAACTTCATCACCAACCAGTGATGTGGAGACCCATCCTGCGTCGGCACCATCTCCACAATCTCCTGAGAGTTTCCTGTCACCAGGACGGATAGATCGTGTTCATGGGTCTGTAGAGCCGTTGCTGGGGGCAGCCAATCGAAACTGGTCTTTCCACGGAGGAAGTCGAGCTTTGGTCCAAACAGTCCCTCGAAAGGCTTATTGACGTAGACGTAGCGCCCGTCCGCATCTTTCATGAAAGCAATCGCCGGACTGTTGTCCATGAAGCTGTGGAAGAAGGTCTGACTTTCGCGCAACGCTTCCTGAGAACGTTTATGTTCCGTAAGGTCTCTGGCCACGCCTTGTACGCCCACAGGTTCGCCTTCAGCGTAAATAACCCGACTACTCACTTCCAACCTGACCCTGCGACCGCTCTTTGTAATCAATTCGAGCTCGTACACTGTCGGGGCGTTTCCAATTGCCTTACGATTCATCATCTCAAGCGCCATCTTGAGATACTCCGGAGCAATCACGTCGGCAATATTCATCTGGGCGGCTTCTTCCCAGCTATAGCCGACAATTCTCTCGCCACTTCGATTCAGCGAGGTGAAGTTGCCCGTCAAATCGTGGGTATAGATGATGTCGTTGGCATTCTCGAACAGTTCGCGATATCGCGCCTCATTTCCCCTCGAAGCCTTTTGGGATTTGAGACTCTCGGTTACATCGGTGGCGACGCAGGTGACACCGGTGATTTCTCCCTTGTCATTCGTGAGCGGCGTATAACGAGTCTCATAAGCCAGATCTCCAACTGACACCGCGACTGAAAAGGATTCGCCTAAGAGTGAGCGCTTTACGCTCTCCAGAATCTTTGGATTGTCCTGATAGACTTTGTAAACCGATTGACCTACGAGTGCGCCCGGTTTTAGACCGAGCGCTTTCAACCCTTCGCCCTCCAGGAGAGTAAAGATCCCATCTCGGTCGATCGCAAACAGCACTACCGGGGCGTTGTCGATTATGGTTCGTAATCGAGTTTCGGTTTCCCTGAGCACTTCTCTCGAACGCTTTCGCTCTGTTACATCACGAATCACTACCTGGACTGCGCGCTGGCCTTGTGAGGTGAAGGGAATGTACGTCACTTCCACATCGATGACCTCGCCATCGAGGCGTATGTGCTTGCAGGAGTGCAGCGGCGTTGGAGTTCCATTTTCAATATGGCGAATTCGCTCATTCACTGCTTCCTGGTAATCCGGATGAACCAGGTCGAGCATTGCTTTGCCGATCAGTTCGTCACGAGTCGCCGCCGCCCAAAGATTCTGAGCAGCTTGATTCAGATACCTAATCTTGCCGTCGATATGCACAGCGATCGCTTCGGGTGAAAGCTCCACTAGCTGGCGATACCGTTCCTCGCTGTCTTTCAGTGCCTGCTCGGCAAGCTTCTGTTCAGTGACATCGCGAGCGACGCCACGCACGGCGGTCGCCTGTCCACGATGATTGCGCTCGACACTGACGGCGTCTTCCAGGTAATGCGCTACACCCAGAGCATCTTTCAAACAATGCAGCGAACGGCGGGGCTTGTCTGAACGGAGGTCATGAGTCTCTTTAATGTCTCGCTTTGCAGCTTCAGCGCCGATTAATTCACTGAGGTGGGAACCGACCAACTCGACAGCGGGTTTTCCAAAAAAGCGGGCGCCGGCCGCGTTGATACTGGTGATATGACCACTCATCGTACGCGTGTAGATGATGTCCGCGGCTTGTTCGACAATTTCGCGGTAGTGTTTTTCGATCCGGTGGCGCTCGGTCAGTCTCGCAACCTTCACGAGCAGCTCTTCATTGCGAAAAGGAAGGTCGAGGTAATCATCTGCTCCGGCGGTCAGTCCTTCCATGCCATCATCGGAGGAGCAACGCGTGCCGCTGACAAGAAGTACGGGGATATTGGCAGTTCGCAAATCCTTCTTCAGTTTACGGCAAAGCTGGATGCCGTCGAGCACAGGCATCACCACGTCGCTGACCACGACGTCTGGGTCGCGCGTTAAGGCGAGTTCTGCGGCGGTTGCGCCGTTTGTCGCCGAGAATACTTCGTAGCCCTCCAGTTCCAGGAGTTCTACCAGCAGGGCAAGCACCTTCTCGTCGTCATCAACGATCAGTACGCGACGGGGCTCTGCAGAGTGTTTCGTCATGCCTTTGGGGTTATTGCGAGCGCCAGGGATTAAAAAAGGAAGATGTGGAGGGACTCTGCCGTAAATACGGATAGGTCGCCTTTGGCTTCCCTAACTGTGACGCTTTGAATCTAAGGTTAGTAGAGTAGGAAGTGAGCCGTAATCACCTCGGCAACAGTAGTATAACAGCGATGGCCAAGGGTTGTCACTCAGATTGTACTAAGGAATTTGCACTAGACGTGAGGGTTTTCGCGCAAAATGACCGCGAGCGACTTGGGGTTCTATTTCCGGCTCGGCGAGGCGGGGCCTCCACCTTTGGCAAAGTACCCTGCTCGATAGTTAAGCTTAAGAGCCTTGCGCGCCTCAGGGTTGGTGATTTCGATTTGAATCCGCCGGTACGACCCATCGCGAGTTTTGTTCGAAGGTGAGTAGGCGATCAGGTACTGCTCGCGCAAGTCTCGCTGGATCTGTGCAAATGCTTCGCGCAGTTCTCGCTCGTTGTGAGGAAAGTAAGCACGCCCTCCGGTCTGCTCAGCGATCTTGCGAAGAGCGCCTTCATTAACCCCAAAGTTATAACTGTCACCGATTCCAATTGAGTAAATGAGCGCATCCGCCTTCTGGGCGCGTTCAACCGCATCATGCATCTTGACCTGGCTAATCGTGTCCTCACCATCGGTAAGCAGAATAATTGCGCGGCGAGAATTATCCGCTGCTTCTGAGAGTAACTCATTCGAGGTGGCCCACACAGCATCCCAAATCGCCGTAGAACCAGCCATGGCTTGATTCGATCCCGAGATCGGAGGCGTTCCCCCGACGACAACACCTCCACCGATGTAACCGGAAGGCGGTACGAATTCAACGCCATCTATCGCTCGACGCAAACGCTCCAGGCTACCCGTGAATCCCTGCTCCAAGGTGACGTCACCGGTGAACGAAACAATCGAGGCCTCGTCTCTTCCGGGACGTATCACAGCCTCAAGGAACGAACGCGCGGCAGCCTTCTCGTCTGGCAGGGTCCTTTCTTCCGAGGCACTGGTGTCGATCAGAATGGCGGTTGAGAGTGGCAGATCGATGTTCTGTTGAAAGGTAAAGATCTCCTGGACCTGCCCATCTTCCAAAATGCGAATGTCGTCTTGCTTCAGTGTGCCGACGAACCGCTTGTTCTTATCCGCAGCGGTAAAGAAAATATTTGTGAGTGTCGTGTCAACACGCACTACTTCATCTGAATCCTGCGGCACAACTTCTCTCGGAGTCGGAGAAGGACTGGGCGAAGCACTTGGCTTCTGCGGCTGTTCACCGCTGCGATGCGACCGTTCATTATCCTGGGCATTTCCTGAATGGGACTTCTCCTGACCGAATCGCGCGGAGACTTTCCCGCCAAAGCTCAGGCTAATAAACAGGACGAGGGCAAACGCTAGTGTGAAAATCCGAGAATTCAATTGCTTACCTCAGGGCCTGACCGCATCTGCAATAGCCTTATAGCCAAGTTTTGTTCGTACCTTTAGATTCTTTTGTTCGGTGGAAAGTCGCACTTCAATGCGCCTGAAATTTCCATCGTAACGATCGTTACCCGGTTTGTAGGTCACCAGGTATTGCGCGCGAAGTTCCTTGTTGATCTTTGTGAAAGAGCGTTCGAGTGAAAGCATATCGCCGGTGAAGAACGCTATCCCACCTGTCTCCTCCGCGAGCTTCACCATGTTGTTGTCAAACTTATCCTTCACTTCGCCGAGTTTTACTCCCGGCACTGTGCCTGAGAGGCCGGCCTTCGTGGAGATCGTATAGACAGTGGTCTCCGTGCGCTGGGCGATGTCAATCGCATCTTTAAGATCTGCACGACTGTAAGTATCCTCACCGTCAGTAATCACGACGAGAACGCGCCGGCCCGGAACCGATCTCAGCTTCTCGTCGCAAAACTGCCAGACCGCATCGTATAACGCTGTTTGAGAGCCGAGCTTCTTTACTCCAAAGACGGCTCGATCAAGCAAGTCGAGCTTGTCAGTAAAATCCTGCTTCAAAGCGATCTCATGATCAAAGGTCGCAAAGAGCACGCGATCCCTTCGCGGGCGCACCACAGTCTGGATGAAATTCATTGCCGACTCTTGCTCGAACTTTAATTTGCCGGCAGTCGAAGGCGAGGTGTCCATCAGTACGGCAACATAGAGTGGCAGGGCTTTGCCCAGGTCATCCGAGAAAGTTTCGATCTGCTGCGGGACCTTGTCTTCAAATACGAGAAAATCATTCTGAGTGAGGCCCGGAACAAATTGTCCTTGCTTGTCGACGACCGTGATTGGCAATCGCACGCGTCGAATAAAAATCTTTTCCGACTGGACATCCTGATCGGCGATGTTTGGAGGCGGAGTGGGGCCCGGTTTGGGCGGGGCTTGCGCTTGAACGGATCCCATGCCGGCGGCTAGCACTCCAAACACAAACACCGCTCTGCACAGGAATCGAGTAATGACAGGGATCATAATTGAGTAAGATTGCTGACTGTAATTATTCCTATTGGCCTGCTGGAGACTGGGATTCGATGCCAAGGCGACTGCGTCCAGTTGCCCTCTTACACCGGCATGATGCGGTCAACGTTACGCAACATAAGAGCACAGACACAACTAACAAACCAAGTTACCGCACCGCGATCCAGTCAATCGTTCATTTGACAGGCCTGTAGTTTGAACGATAGCGCGATGATACAATGCCCGCGTTTCGGAGAGCCGGCGCTAACGTCGTGCAACGCCGGCAAAATAACTACCTTCCAATGCCCGAACCAAACGATAGCCCATCCACCGAATCCGTTTCAGAGACTCCGGAATACATCGCTCACTATCGAATCATCAGGAAGATTGGCAAAGGCGGCATGGGCGAGGTCTTCCTCGGTGAGGACACCAAGCAGCATGGGCGGAAAGTCGCGCTCAAAGTACTTCCGCCTCGGCTGACAAACGACGAAAGTCGCGTACGCCGATTTAAACAAGAGGCCCGGGCGATCCTTGCGCTCAACCATCCCAACATCCTGACGATTTATGAAATTGGTGAAACTGAGTCAACGCATTACATCGCCACCGAATTTATCGAAGGCGAAACCCTGCGCCATTGTCTCTGGCGAAATCGTCTGAAGGTTGACGAGGCGCTTGGTATAGCGATTCAAGTAGCCATGGCACTCGAGGCTGCGCACGCAGCCGGCATCGTCCATCGAGACGTGAAGCCTGAAAACATCATGCTGCGGCCGGACCGTTTCGTACGCGATCGATTCGTCAAGGTTTTGGACTTTGGCCTGGCCAAACTAACTGAACGAGAGACACCTTCCGGCGATCCGGAAGCAGTAACGATGGCGATCAGCCATACAAATCCCGGTGCGGTACTCGGCACCACTGGATACATGTCTCCCGAACAGGCGCAGGGCGAAACGATCGACACCCGCTCTGATATTTTTAGTTTAGGTGTGGTGCTCTACGAAATGGTGGCAGGACACGCGCCCTTCACAGGGCCGACGGACAGCCACGTAAAAGTCTCGATCATCGATCACGAGCCAAAACCTCTATCGCACCAATCGCCGCAAGCGCCGCGACAGCTTGAGCGGATTGTTTCTAAAGCGCTCGCGAAAGATCGAGGCAAGCGATACCAGACGATCACTGACCTGAAGATTGATCTTGAACAACTAAGAGAAGAACTCACTGTCACCGGAACCGAACTTCGCGAAGACACGCAGTTGAGCCGCGCTACACGTGTGACTGAGACTGCTGGAGGTTCCACCAATCCGGCGTCTCAGAACTCCTCAAATGCCGAAACCACCATTGATGGAACTCCGCCGGCGACAGAAGCAGCAGCACTACCTCGAACCAGGAATCGTGGAACAAAGATCGCCATTGCGATTGCGGCGGCGGTAATACTCGCAGCGCTTGCTGCCTTGCTCTACTCGCGATATACGAAGCCAAGGATTAACTCTGTTGCGATTCTTCCCTTCGCGAATGATAGCGGCGATCCCAATGCCGAGTATCTCTCGGACGGAATCACGGAAAGCATTATTAATAGTCTCTCGCGATTACCCGGACTGAAGGTGATGTCACGCAACGCGGTCTTCCGGTTTAAAGGCACAAACCCGGAGCCCCAGGAGGTCGGACGAAATCTTCGCGTTGGTGCCGTGCTGATGGGCCGGCTTGTGAAGTTAGGCGATCGCTTTGTAATCAAGACAGAGCTGATTGATGTCTCAGACGGCACGCAGCTCTGGGGCGCGGAGTACAACAACAGTCGCGCCGACATTTTTTCCGTGCAGGATGAAATTTCTCGAACGATCTCGGAAAAGTTGCGATTCAGACTCACAGGGGAAGACGCCGAGAAACTCGGCAAGCGATACACGCAGGACACCGAAGCCTACGAACTCTATTTGAAGGGCCGGTACTTTTGGAATAAGCGAGGCGAGAACGGCCTTAGAAACGGTATCAAGTACTTTCAAGCAGCGGAAGAGAAAGATCCCAACTACGCTCTGGCGTATTCAGGCCTGGCTGATTCCTACTCACTGCTTTCCGATATTGGTGTGGTGGCTCCCGTTGCGGAGATGCCACAGGCGAAGGCGGCCGCGCAGAAAGCACTCGACATCGATCCCGCGCTCGCTGAGGGTTATACATCCAGAGCTTTTGTGAAGCTTGCCTTCGATTGGGATTGGCTTGGCGCTGAAGCAGACTTCAAGAAAGCGTTGGAGCTGAACCCTAAATATCCGACGGCGCACCAATGGTACGCGTCATACCTCGTGCAGATGGGAAAGTTCGATCAAGCGAGACAGGAGATCGCACAAGCCCAGCAGCTGGATCCACTGTCACCAATCATCAGTTCGAATGCCGGGCTTTATTCCTACTTCGAACATCGCTACGACGAAGCGATCAACCAATACAAGAAGACTTTGGAAATCGATCCCGGCTTCTGGGTTGCTCATCATTACCTCGGCCTCGCATACGCGAAGAAGGGAATGTACAACGAGTCCATCAGTGAATTGCGCAACTCGCTACACTCGACTGAGGATGGGCCACTGCAGGAAGGCAGCGTCGAAAATGATCCGGAAGTGGCGGCGTCACTGGGATATGTCTACGCACAGGCGGGCAAACGCAAAGAGGCGCAGGAAATCATCGAGAGATTAAAGACGTTGTCAGAACACCGTTACGTGTCGGGCCTCTACCTGGCAATCGTCTATACCGGACTCAAAGATTCGGAGCATGCGATTGAGTATTTGAATAAAGCGTTTGTGAGCAAGCATCCTGGGCTTGTACTGATTCGTGTGGACCCAATCTTCGACGATCTCAGATCGGACGAGCGCTTTAAGCAACTCGTCGCGCGCTTCGAGCCCATTCCCTGAACCGCCTCACTCACTCCCCAACCGTTTACTTTCCAGCAGACCAAGCAATTGTTCCAACTCGGACGGCAATGGTGCGTTGAAGCGCATCATCTGTTCTGTGGTGGGATGACGGAAACCTAATTGCTCGGCATGAAGAAACTGCCGGTCAAGCTTGCGGATTCCAACTTTAAGCTGTAAGTCCTGGACGATGTTGTCCCGACCGCTTCCGTAAAGCTCGTCGCCAACAACCGGGTGCTTCAACGAGGAAAGGTGCACTCGAATTTGATGGGTCCTGCCAGTCTTGATCTGAACATCGACCAGCGTGAAGCGATCGTAACGGCGCCGCACTCGATACAGTGAGACTGCGCCTCTACCACCGCGAACGATGGCCATGCGTGTGCGATTCCGCGGGTCACGCGCGAGCGGCTCTTCTACGCGACCGCTCTCCTGCTCCAACACTCCGTGGACCAGAGCGACGTAAGACTTGAAGACTTCGCGAGCACGAAATTGATCCGCGAGGTTCTCATGCGCTACTTCCGTCTTCGCAACCACGAGCAATCCGGAAGTGTCTTTATCAAGCCGGTGAACGATGCCCGGACGAATCCCTCCTGCATGAGTCGAAAGGCGTTCAAAGTGGTAAGCGAGCGCGTTGGCGAGTGTGCCGGAAGGAGTGCCGGCAGCAGGATGGACGACCAGACCCGCGGGTTTGTTCACTACTATCAGGTCGGAATCTTCGAAGACGATCTGAAGCGGGATGTTCTCGGGAAGGAATGACGCCGCGGGAGAGGCGGTTAGTTCGACTTCGATCTCGTCTTTGGCGTGGAGTCTATGTGATGCTTTCTGCGCCCGGTGGTTAACGAGCACGTCACCGTCATCTATCAGTCGCTGCAGACGCACGCGACTCCAGCCGTCAATTCGCGCCGCGAGATAAGCGTCGAGGCGGGTGTCCGCATCGGTTTCGTCGACGTGAAAACTCAGGGAATCAAGGTCCGGTGAGGAGTCGGGTTCAGGCGCACTCGCATTGTCGAACTCAGCCATTCTTACTCTCAAACTCTTTCATGAACGAAACGAGAGCCGCGACGCCTTCCCGCGGGAATGCGTTGTAGATCGACGCGCGAATTCCTCCGACCGAACGATGTCCTTTCAAACCATCGAGGCCCTGGGCAGTAGCTTCGACAGCAAATTTCTTTTCCAATTCTTCAGACGGGAGCCGAAAGGTCACGTTCATGATCGAGCGTGAATCAGCATCGGCGTGTCCGCGGTAGAACTCCGTCGCGTCGATCGCATCGTAGAGCAGGCCCGCCTTCTCTTCATTCTCGCGGTACATTCCTTGCAGCCCGCCTTTTTCGCGCAGCCACTTGGTGATCAGGCTGATGATGTAAATGCCCCACGTGTTCGGCGTGTTGTAGAGGGATTTGTTTTCGACGTGCGTGCGGAAGTCGAGCATCGTGTGCAGGCCATCGGGGATACGCTTCAACAAGTCATCGCGAAGAATCACAAGTGTGACCCCGCTGGGACCCATGTTCTTCTGGGCTCCCGCATAAATCAGTGCATACTTCTCAAGAGGGATCGGATGCGAAAGGATGTCCGATGAGGCGTCAGCGACAAGGGGTACATCACCGACGTTCGGCTCCTGTTTCCATGCCACGCCCTCAATGGTTTCGTTAGTGGTCACGTGGACGTAGGCAGCATTCGGATCGAGCTTTAACTCATCCTGACCGGGAACCCGCGTGAATCCGCCGTCAGCTGTCGTCGCTGCGACACTCGCTGCGCCGCTACGCTTGGCCTCCTTCAATGCCTTCTTACCCCAACTGCCGGTGATGATGTAGTCGGCGCTTCCGTCACTCGCGAGCAGGTTCATCGGTATCATTGAGAACTGAAGACTGGCGCCGCCTTGAAGGAAAAGAACGTGATAGTTCTCGGGAATGCCCAGCAGTTCTCTTAGTCCCGACTCTGCACTGTGGAAAATCTCAGCGAAAGTTTTCGAGCGGTGACTGATCTCCATCACCGACATACCTACACCCGGAAGACTAAGCATATCGCGTTGAGCTTCTTCCAGGACTGGGACCGGCAGCACTGCAGGGCCCGCACTAAAATTGAAGATGCGTTCGGTCATTCTCTCGGTCTCCGTGAATCGTTAATTGAAAGTCGGCACTTGGCAATCGGCAATCAGCGTCATTCCTTTTTATCTTCAAATTCTGCCCGCATCATTCGACCGGCTGCCCGGACAACGAGGGAGCGAGGGACCAGACGCTCCGCTTCCACCATGAACAGATTGGACCAGCCTGAAACGACAACGCTCTTACCGCGATTAAGTCCCTTGAGTGCAGCCTCCACCACTTCTTCTGGAGTTTGAGCTGCACGCGCAGGGGGCTTTCGCCCGCGTGCCGCTTCGAAAAAATTTGTCTCTGTGACGCCCGGGCAAAGGGCCATCACATGAACTCCATGGGGCCGGTTCTCTTCCCACAGTGCCTCCGAAAACGAAAGCACGAACGCCTTAGTCGCTGCGTAAGTCGCCATGAAAGGAACCGCCTGAAAACCTGCGGTTGAGGCAACGTTAATAATCGCCCCGGACTCTCGCTCCCGCATTGGTGCCAGGAACCGGTGGGTTAATTCAACAAGAGACTTAACGTTCAGATCGATCATGTTGAGCTCACGCTCCAGATCGAGCAAAGCGAAGTTACCCATCGACCCGAACCCGGCGTTATTAACCAACATGTCAGTAACCAATCCGCGCTTTTCAGCTTCCTCGAAGAGACGCTGACCAGATTCAGGAGTGGATAGATCGAGAGCGATGTATTGAGCGCGAATCCGATTGAGGCGGCCGAGTTCGTTGCAGAGCGAAGCGAGCTTGTCCTCTGATCGGGCCACGAGGAAAACATTACGACCGAGGGCCGCCAGACGGCGCGCGAAAGCTTCGCCAATGCCGCTCGATGCCCCGGTTATCAGAGTTGTATTCATGAACTAAAATTCGGCCGCCGCTTCTTCGCCCGTCAATTCAGTTCCAGCACATTGAGTTCAATGATGTCGGCATTGTCGGTGCGCAGGCGATTAAGCGTGGCCTCGCCAGGAGCTTTGTCCAGGTTGATTCGCGCGACAGCTGCCTCGGCGCCCTCGAAGACGATGTTCTCCATCTCCTGCACGTTGATATGTTCAGCCTTGATAGCATCCAGCACACCAGCAAGTACTCCCGGTCGATCTTGATGACGCACCACGAGCCTGTGTGTCGCAGGAGTCTGGCGCGCCAGGTTGACTACGTTGGGCACCTTTCCTGTTTCCTTAAACTCCCGAATGATACGTACCGTCTCCGCGGCGATCGCTTCCTGCGCCTGGTCCGTAGAAGCGCCGATGTGATGAGTGCCATACAGATTAGTTTCTTCTCGAATCGGATCCGTGAACTCTGCTGTCCCTGAAGTTGGCTCGGCGGCGAATACATCGAGGCCGGCGCGAATACCGCGTGTCTTCATCGCTTCGATGAGCGCGGTTTGATCCACTACTTCCCCCCGAGCGGTGTTGATGAGGTAGGAGCCTTCGCGCATCGCGGCGAGAAACGTCGAATCAATCATTCCCTTCGTGTCTGCATTCAGGGCCAGATGCAAACTGACGACATCGCTCTCACGGGCGACGTCTAGCGGATCCGCTCTGTACGCGACACCCATTTGTTCCGCGCGTTCAGGAGTAAGGCTACGACTCCACGCAATCACCGGCATTCCAAAAGCATTTGCACGAGGAATCATCTCTTGCCCGATCTTTCCGACTCCGATTAGACCAAGAGTGCGTCCGAACAAGCCCCGTGCTTTTGAAAACTCCTTCTTGTTCCACTCACCGCGTCGCAGTGTGATCACGTTGTCTGCGATTCGGCGATCAAGGGCGAGGATCAGTGCGAAGGCCAGCTCAGCCACCGCAATCGAATTCTTTCCCGGACAATTAGAAACGTAAATGCCCCGGCGTGAAGCCGCAGCCACGTCGATCGTGTTGTAGCCGGCGCCGGCCCGCACGACTAGTTTGACGGAACCCGCATCAAGCATGGGCTCAGTCACTTTCGTCCCGCGCACAACCAGAACATCAGGCGACTGTTCGCCGATTGCTTTAGCCAGGGCGTCGTCTTTCAGATCCGGCTGATACGAGGTTTCGCAGCCGAGGGCCTGCAAGCCATCCCTGCCGGACTGTTCGAATTTGTCAGCTATTAAGACAAGCATGCTTCGATTTTAGATTGCTGATTTTAATTTCCATATGGGATTGGCCGATTTCCAATCTCCAATCGACGGTTTCAACTAGCACCACGGGAGGTAGTTATCTTGTGTGCAACCTTCATGATGCGCTAATCAGCAATCTTCAATCGCCAATCCGCAATCATACCTGGTGTATCAACAGCCCATCCCGCAGCTTCGGTTCAAACCAGGTGGACTTAGGCGGCATGATCTCGCCTGCGTCAGAAACGCGCAGCAGATCGTCTACCGTTGTAGGGTGCAGTGAAAACGCAACTTTACCCTTTCCTTCGTTCACTAATCTCTCGAGCTCTTTCGTCCCTCTCAGTCCGCCCACAAAGTCGATGCGCTTGTCAGTACGGACATCCTTGATCGCGAGAATCGGATCGAGCAAACGGTCCTGAAGAATCGCCACGTCGAGCGAGTCAACAATCCCCGTCGGCCGCTCTGCGCCGGCAGGCAAGCCGAGGCCATACCACCGGCCATCCAGATACATGCTCCAATTCGCCGGTGAAGCTGGTTCCGCTGCGGCATTTTCCGTCACTGCGAAAACCTTTCCTACGTTGGCGAGAAACTCGTCCTGCGACAGCCCGTTCAAGTCCTTCACGACACGGTTGTAGGGAAGGATGCGCAATTGCTCGTCCGGGAAGATGACTGCGAGGAAGAAGTTGTACTCTTCGTCCCCAGTGTGTCCAACGCTCTGCTGTTGCAGATCCGCTCGCGCCCTGCTGGCACTCGCCGCGCGGTGATGACCGTCAGCGATATACAGATATGAAACCTCGCGAAAGGCGTGAACGAAGCGCACCGGATCGGGCACACGCCAGATGGTATGTTGAATTCCATCCGCGGCGGTGAAATCGTACAAGGCGCTCGACATCGTCGTCTCCATCACCATCGTGTCGATCTCACGTTGTGCGCGGTAGGTTAGAAAGACCGGGCCAGTCTGCGCTTGCAGTACCAGCATGTGACGTGTGCGATCGTCTTCTTTGTCTCGGCGCGTGCGTTCATGCTTGCGAATCAAGTCCTGATCATATTCATCCACCGAACAACATGCGACTACACCAATCTGTTCCTGATCGTCCATGATCAATCGGTACAGATAGAGACTGGGAAGACTCTCGGTCTCAAGGGGACAGCTTTTAATCAACTCCTGAAAATTGTCGAGGGCCTTGCGATAAACGGCATCGCTATAGAGATCAGTGCCGGCAGGAAGATCGATTTCCGGCCGTGAGACGTGGAGAAAACTCAGAGGATTGCCGGCAGCGAGTTCGCGCGCTTCTTCTGTATTCACCACGTCATACGGAACACTGGAAACCTGCTGGGCCCGATCAGCGGGTGGACGCAAGGCACTGAAAGGATGAATGACTGCCAACGATTCCTCCTTCGAGGTCAGACAATCAGGCGTGCATGACTTGGCCAGCACACTGCCTGATACTATTTGACTTGATTGCTTAAGGCTTGCGGTTAGACTAAACGCTCACGAGCGATCTTAGCAAGCCGTGAGATTCGCAGATGGAGATGGCTCCTGAACTCAGTGTAGAATTATCTAATTAGTCGCGCTGCTCATGGAATGACAGAGGCAATA
The DNA here is from genome assembly GCA_040005515.1 of bacterium. GTDB lineage: Bacteria > Acidobacteriota > Blastocatellia > Pyrinomonadales > Pyrinomonadaceae > PSRF01. Next base: position 41,405 of record JBDTYQ010000001.1, on the reverse strand, counting down.
CCAAGCGTTCAGATGGCAGAGAATCAAAAACGTGAGGCACTTGAGGATCGACTCCGCGCGATGGATGAGATTTTCGAGCGAGAACTACGCGAGCGTGGTTTTGAGCCGGAGCAGGTAGAGAATGTTGCCTTGCCTGGCCCGCTCGCTACCCTTTATGCAGACCGTGAAGCGCTGCGTGCACAACTTGAAGACTTAAACGATAGCCCAAGGCAAAACACTGTATGAGAGAAGTCGAGAGAATTCAGGATCAATTAAGACGCGCTTTTGCAGGAGACGCGTGGCACGGCCCAAGCGTTCTGGAAGTCCTTAATGGAATAACGGCCGAGCAGGCCGCCACTCGTCCCGTTGCGAGCGCGCATAGCATCTGGGAAATCGTCCTGCACATTGCGGCCTGGGAAGGAGCCTGTGCGCGCAGACTGTCGGGCGATCGCGCAGAACTCCCAACGGAAGAAGACTGGCCAGCAGTCAGTCAGGACGGAAATGAAGCGTGGGAAAGGACGAAGACTGAGCTGCGCGAAGGTCATCATAGACTTCAAGAAGCAATCACTCGCGTCGAAGATGCGCGGCTTGATGAGCCAATCCTGCAAGGGATGACTTCGGTTTATGCAACGCTTCACGGCGCCGTCCAGCACGATCTTTATCACGCCGGACAAATCGCAATTTTGAAAAAGATGGCTGCGGCTACGGAGATAGTATGAGTGAACTGGCGAGTCGCGAGTGCGTTCCCTGTCGCGGAGGCGTGCCACCGCTCAAGGGTGAGGAGATCACGAAGCTTCTGTCGGAGCTTCAGGGGTGGTCAGTAGTAAGTGAGCATCACCTTAGTAAGACGTACAAGTTCGCAAATTTTCTCGAGGCGCAAACCTTTGTGAATCGAGTTGGCGTTCTTGCCGAAGAGCAAGGTCATCATCCGGACATATGTTTTGGATGGGGGCGTGCCGAGATCACGATTTGGACCCACAAGATCGACGGCCTAACAGAAAGTGACTTCATTCTTGCCGCCAAGATTGACAGGCTTTAGTTCAGTTCTCTACCGATCCTTTCAAGACCTCGGAATAAATTCTAGCAGTTTCTTCGACCATGCGTTCGAGACTAAATCTCGACGTCGCTGCCCGCTGCGCCTGTAAACAGAGGTGCTCACGCTTTGAATCGTCACTGACTAACGCATTCACCGCTTCAGCCAGGGCGCGGAAATCTCCTATCGGAACGAGCATTCCAGTTTCACCGTCCTGAATTATTTCCTTAGCACCCTCCGTAGCAGTGGTGACAACTGCTGCACCCGCGACCATCGCTTCCACAATCGCGAGCCCGAACGATTCTGTATGCGATGCGGAAACAAAAACATCAAGGGCGCAGAAGAGCGAAGCCAAATCATCCATCCAGCCGATCATGCGAATGTTCTCCACCAGACCAAGTTCAGTAATCATCCGCTCTAGCTGAATGCGATGGGACTGGTTGGGTGAGCTGTCGGTTCCAGCGATGATGAAGAACGCATGCGGAAAGCTGCCCTTGATCAATGATGCGGCCCGCAGGAAGTCGTCATGGCCCTTCAAAGGAGTCAGTGCGCCTACGCTTCCGATCAGTAAGCTCTTCTCCGGGAGATCCCAACGGCTGAGAAACGCGTCGCGATCGAATCGGCTTCGAGCCGATGCAACTCGCTCCAGATCAATCCCGTTGTTGACCACGGTGATCCGATTTTCCGGTATCAATCTCTGCGCCTGCAGGTGACGAGCCACCGCTGCTGAAACGGCGATAACTCTCCCAACTCCCCGGAGCGTGATTGCATGCAAACGGTTGAGCGGAAACAGCACGTGGCGCGTGACGATTAGACGTGTCGCCTTGTTACGACGAGCCGCGTAAGCAGCAAGCGGATAGTCGCGCGCCATGTGGGCATGGACTATCTGGATCTTTCGCTGCTTTACAAACCTGAAGAGCGCGCTCGCACTCTTTGCGTCGAGCGCATTGCGAAGCGGGATCTCTAAAAGATTTTCGGGCGGCAGCTTAAGCTCAGTCGGGACTGGTGAACCTGGACGCACCGCCACATACACCTCATCGCCGCGGGCAGCAAGAGCATTCACGAGGTCCGCCAGGTACCGCTCACCGCCGCCAAATGATTTCGCCGAACTGATGTGAAGAATCTTCAAAGCAAACGATTGATGCCGCTCAAAATATGCCGAGCTGAAGCGCTAGCTGGTCTAATCGCCGAGTGCAGTCACATTACAACACTTCAAGCCGGGTTCGGTTAGAAACTGTGCATGACTCGTGCTTCGGTAGTGCGTATCGAAGCCAAACAGACCTTGAGCTGTGTGTTTCGTAACCGCATATTAGACGTGACTCGGTGAACTTAAAGCGCAGATTTAGACAGGAAACGAGTCGGCACGCATGTTGCGCCTGAAGAGTGTACTCAAGCAAGGACGTGTTTAAAATCTGCGGTTTGATAGGAGGAGATTCATGGCAAAAGGAACACTAATTACGGGATTGTTTAAGAACAAGGTGGCCGCCGAAGCGGCAGTAGACGCGCTACTCAAACGAGGCTATACACGAGACGACATCAGTGTGCTGATGTCTGATGCAACACGCACGAAGGAGTTTGCGGTACAGGCGAAAACGCATGCGGCAGATGGAGCTGGAATCGGCGGAGCCCTTGGCGGCGCGGTTGGCGCGGTGCTGGCTGCAGTTGTCGCTGTCGGCAGCACGATCCTTTTACCTGGATTGAACCTCGTGATCGCCGGTCCGATTGCGGCAGCACTGGCGGGAGCGGGAGCAGGCGGCGTTACGGGCGGTGTAATTGGAGCTCTAATCGGCGCCGGCATTCCTGAATATCGCGCGCGCGTTTACGAGTCGGGCTTACGCGAAGGTGGAATTCTTCTGGGCGTTGAAGCTCGGTCGGACGATGAGAGTGACAAGCTCGAGAAGTTGCTCGAGGACATTGGTGCGCAGCACGTCCGCGCTGAGTAACGCGCTCGCAAAGGTAAGATCTCTTTCGAGCTCTCTTCAAACTTTGTAATGCCCACTTAACCGGAACAGGCAGGGATGCTTGTCCTAAGCCGCAAGGTCACGGCGTTGCCTCAAGCTTGCTTCAAATAAAAGGACCTGTGGTGAATGCTCGCCACAGGTCCTCGTTTATTCTGAGGTGAAAACGTTATCGCTTGATAGCGTCGCCGATGTCGTTTACAGTCTCGCCGACTTTCCGCTTGGCGGTGCCCCAGCCTTCCTGGACATTTCCGCTCGCACGATCGGCCGTTCCTTCGTCTTCCAGCTCGCGATCATTGAGCGCCTTACCGACTCCTTCCTTGATACCGCCTTTGGCCTGATCCAACTTGCCCGCAATTTCATCCTTATTTGGTAAACCCATGTCAAAACCTCCTGGTGTTGGCACCGATGAGGCTCGCAGACGATATGTGTGCGCTTGCCTTCGGCGATAAAGCCAAGAGCAATCAGTATTCCCGAATCAGAGACGTGAACGGGCGGACCGAAACGGTTGAGATGTGGGGGTTATTGAGGCGGGTTATTACTTAAAACCAGCGACGGTCAGTGCGATTGAAGGGTAACTGTACGCTTCGGGAACTGTGATGTGCGTGGACTTCGGACAACGCGGCGCGGTGCGCATTAGGCTGAAGCGACAGTCTCGCGCTCTGCGTCGGATGTCTCGGTGTCACGCGATCCAGAGTTCTTAATGAAGTGGGAACCCTTCTCGCAGGTCGGTAGCATTACCTCAAACCGTGTCCCTTGACCGGGTTCACTGGCAACCACAATTTTCCCGTTGTGCCTCGTAATGATTCCGTGCGAAGCAGAGAGACCCAATCCGGTGCCATTCTTTCCCTTAGTAGTGAAGAACGGTTCGAAGATACGCGCGGAAACTTGAGGGGCAATGCCGGTTCCAGTATCCGCAACCCAGAAACATCCACTGTCGAGTTCGGCCCTGGCTCCCACCTCCATGATCCCGCCTTCCGGCATCGCATCAACAGCATTGAATAGAAGATTCAAGACCACCTCGCGCAACTCAGCCAACTCTCCCAAGACCCAAACTGGTTCGTCGCACACCATCTTTACTTCGACCTGGGACTTGGCACCCTTGCTTTGCCACTTGGGCCGAGCGATCTCGATGCTGGAGACCAACAAGTCAGCAAGATCAACTGGACTGAATTCGCGGGCCGACTCGCGGCGAGCAAAATCAAGAATGCGACGAAGGGTCTGGGCCCCTTCCTCCACTGCGTTAGTAATGATCTTCAAACTCTTCACGACTGCTTCGTCAGAGGTCCGCATCATCAAGAGTTGGGCCCTTCCCTGAATCACAGTCAGTGAATTATTTATATTGTGGGCAACGCCTGCTGCCAGTTCGCCAACCGCGCGCAACTTGTCCGACTGCGCTGCAAGTTCCTGCGTGCGCCGGCGTTCGGTAACATCGCGAAGAAATACCAGTACCCCAGTTACATCGTTATCTTTCCAGAGAGGCGACGTATGCGCTTCCACTTGGCGGACCGCGCCGTCGACGCGTGTGGCGCGCATCTCATATTCGATCTCTTCGCCCAACAGCGCTCGTTTTAAACTATTGGCGGCAAGGTCGCGAGATTCCTCAGCAATGAATTCGACAAAATAGCGGCCGGACAACATGAAGTAGTTATCAGCTTCGCCACGCTCATTCATCCACGTGATGCGGCCATCCTTGTCGAGTGCATAGATTTCGTCGGGACTGCGGTCGGCGATGTTTGCCATGAACGAGCGCTGTGCCAACGCGTCCGCCTCGGCGCGGCGCACTTCGGAAATGTCTGTCGCGATGACGATCGCGCTCAGCATTCCCGACTGTTCCCGCGGACTCGGCTGCACGATTACGCGAATAGGTTTTCTGAAAGTATCGCCGGTCAGGATTTCAACGACGACTCGTTCGCCAGTCTTTAAGGCACGATCGACGACGCAGTTCTCGGAGCCGGGCTCGCGCCAGAACATCTCACAACAACTCTTGCCAATGAGTGGTCCGGCATTGCGGTCCTGCAACAACGTCCCGATACGGTTTGCTGTAGTGAGACGTCCGTGCTGGTCAAAGGCATAAATGCCATCCGGAAAGGCATCCGAGACTGCGGCAAAGAGGTCGGCGGGCAACGCGTTGACAGACAGAGCATCTCCGTCAGGATCGCGCAGCAGAGTGTTTGTGTTGCCGTTAGACATTTATCAAGAGGTAATGCTTCAGGAGGAACCGGAGGGTGATGAAGTGACCCGACGGGCGGTTATATCCTAACAAATCGAGCCGGAGAGATGCCAGCGGAATTTTGAAAGCCGCTTTTTCTGAGCAGATCTGCCATAGAGGTCGCACGAAATGCGCCGGCCCACGCCAGGGAAACAAGGGATCGGTTCCTGCAGGTTCTGCTTCGTTGCAGGTGGCAGCTTCGTTTCCCACGAGGTAAACTCCACATTACGATGAGCGAAGTTCAAACTAAGGCCACAATAAACGCAATTCTCTCTCCCGAAATCGATGCCTGCATAAAGCAGGCACTCGCCGAAGACATCGGCGCTGGCGATGCGACCACGAATTCCATCATATCGGCACAGGCATCAATCAGCTGTCAGATTATTGCTAAACAGAATGGTGTCATCGCCGGGCTCGATATCGCAGCGGGAGTCTTTCACTCGCTCGATCCCAACATCTTGTTCCAGGCTCAGTCACAGGAAGGCTCCAAAGTTGAAAAGGGGAGCGTCGTAGCGAAGCTTTCAGGCTCCGCCCGTTCTGTACTCACTGCGGAGCGCACCGCGCTCAATTTCCTGGGTCGCATGTCTGGAATCGCCACGCTCACTCGTCAGTTTGTTGATATGATTGCCGGCACCGAAGCAAAGATTCTCGACACTCGCAAAACCGCTCCCGGACTGCGCCTGCTTGATAAGCTCGCCGTTCGAATGGGCGGTGGCCATAATCACCGCGTTGGGCTATACGACATGATCTTAATCAAGGACAATCACATCGATCATGCCGGGTCATTGGCAAGAGCAGTCGCACTGGCGCGCGACGGCGGCACGAATCTGGAAATCGAAGTGGAGACAAGATCACTTGAAGACGTGAAGGAAGCAATCGCGGTTGGAGTACCTCGCATCCTACTCGACAACATGAGTGTTGAATTAATGAAAGAGGCTGTACGACTGGCAGCCGGTCGCGCAAAGTTGGAGGCATCGGGAAACATCAGCCTTCAAACCGTTCGCGCCATCGCCGAAACGGGAGTGGATTTCATCTCCGTCGGCGAACTAACGCACTCGGCTAGAGTCTTTGACTTCAGCTTGCTGGTAAACATCAGCAACGCGAACTGAAATTGGCAAGGTGGATCAGATCACAAAATGATTAACGAAACAGACCCCGAGAAGATGTATCAGGCCATGAAGGCGAAGTTGGCAGGAGTGGTGCCGGATTTTGAACTGAAGATCAAATCGGAGATTGCCGCCGAGATCAACGTTCTGAAGCGTGAACGGAACGCCGTCATTCTCGGACACAACTATATGGAGCCGGCGCTCTTCAACTCGGTTCCTGACTTTGTTGGAGACTCACTGGAGCTTTCGCGTCGAGCGGCCCAAACTGATAAAGACATTATCGTTTTTTGCGGCGTGCAATTCATGGCGGAGACGGCCAAGCTTCTGAATCCGGATAAGACGGTTTTGATTCCTTCGGAAAAAGCCGGCTGCTCCCTTGCCGCGAGTATCACGGGTGCGGACGTGCGCGAGTTGAAGAAGAGATTTCCAGGAGTACCGGTTGTCACTTACGTAAATACCTACGCCGACGTAAAGGCGGAATCGGATATCTGCTGTACTTCGGGGAACGCTCGCGCGGTGGTGGAGTCACTCGGAGTCGATAAAGTGATTTTTCTGCCAGACGAGTACCTGGCGAAGAATGTTGCCAAGGAAACGGGTAAGGAGATTATTTTCCCGACGACGGATCCACGGAAGGCTATTGCAGACGATCTAAACTACCAAATGATTGGTTGGCTCGGACGATGCGAGGTACACGATAAGTTCAGCGTCGAAGACATCGTCAATGTGCGGAAGCAGTTTCCGGATGTCGCGATTCTGGCCCATCCGGAATGCAGTCCGGAGGTCGTTGCGGCTTCAGACTTTTCCGGCAGCACAGGGGCCATGATCAACTTTGTCGAGAAGACGGGAGCGCCTCATTATCTGCTGCTCACCGAATGCTCGATGGGGGACAACATCGCCGCGGCAAATCCCGATAAAGATATGCTTCGTCTCTGCAGTGTGCGTTGCCCGCACATGAACCAGATCACACTTGAAGACACACTCGAATCCTTGAAGAGAATCCAATACGTCATCAACATCCCTGAAGACATTTTGAAACGCGCGGCTCGTGCAGTCGAACGAATGATTGCCATCGGATGAAGAGTACGAGAGAAGCCTGTTGAATAGAACTGACGTACTGATCATCGGATCCGGCATCGCCGGGGCAACTGCTGCCCTCCGCTTGGCCCGTAATCCCGGCCGTCAAATCACCGTAGTTACGCGCGCCTCAGATCCTCACGAATCAAATACGAGATACGCACAGGGAGGCATCATCGGCCGCGGAGCGGATGATACTGCTGAACTACTGGAAGCTGACATTCTCGAAGCAGGCGCAGGCGTCAGCTCTCCGGAAGCGGCGCGAATACTAGCAACAGAAGGACCGCCGCTGCTGCATGAAGTTCTCGAAACAACGGCCCGGATCACTTTCGATCAGGACGCGGAGGGGCGACCACTTTTCACTCAGGAAGCCGCTCATTCGCGACGCCGGATCCTTCACGTAGGTGACGCAACCGGCAAAGCCATAATGAACGGCTTGATCGCAGCGCTGCGGGCTTGTCCTAATGTGACGATCGAGTCGGACATGACCGCAGTTGATCTAATAACCTTTCCGCATCACTCCCGCGATCCCCTGGACAACTACAGGGCGATCACATGTCACGGTGCCTACATGTTCGACCGCGAAGAGCGTACGGTTCATCGCTGCCTCGCTGCGGTAACCGTGTTAGCGACGGGTGGCCTTGGTCGCATTTATCGCAACACCACGAATCCGGTAGGCGCGCGTGGTGACGGACTGGCGATGGCAAACCGCGCGGGCGCGAGAATCGCCAACGCTGAATATGTGCAATTTCATCCAACGGCACTTGCCGTGCCCGGAGCCGAAGGATTTTTGATTAGTGAAGCTGTGCGTGGTGAGGGCGGCATATTACTTACCTCGGACGGCCGGCCGTTCATGGAAAAGTACTCGCCCGAATGGAAAGATCTGGCGCCGCGCGATGTAACCGCACGCGCCATCCATCACGAAATGGAACGGCATGGCTACTCGTACGTGCTGCTCGATATTGCCTCACGCATGCCTGCAGCTGCGATCCGCGAACGCTTCCCTAATATCTATGAACAGTGTCTTAAGGCAGGTGTAGATATTTCGAACGAGCCCATCCCAGTCGTGCCGGCGGCGCACTACTTCTGCGGCGGAGTCCTTGTCGATGAGTGGGGACAATCAAGTATTGGAAGTCTCTATGCCGTCGGAGAGATTAGTTGCACGGGAGTGCATGGCGCTAATCGTCTCGCCTCTACGTCGCTCCTCGAAGGACTCGTTTGGGGAAATCGCACGGCGCAACGGGTCGAGGAGACACTTGGTAATGGTGACGTTGAGCATACGGAGTTTGACAACGTGCCTCCGTGGGACGAAAGCGGACTGGTCGCGGATGCCGATCCGGCCTTGATTCAAGGCGACATGCAGAATATTCAGAACATTATGTGGCACTACGTGGGACTTGTGCGAAGCGGTGAGCGTCTTTCGCGGGCTATCCGGGAGCTGCGACACCTGTGGAATGAGATTGAAACCTTCTATCGCACAACGAAGCTGGATGATGGCTTGATTGGTTTACGCAACGCGGTTGAGGTCGCGCTGATAGTGGCACAGGCTGCCCTTCACAATCGTCAGAGTCGGGGTTGTCACTACCGCCAGGATTCCGTTGGGCAGGAGGGTGATCGATTGATCTAAGTAGTAGAAGCTTTGGGTTGTCAAAAGCGAACCGGGTGGGCTTTAGCGTCAACTAAAGCCCACCCGGTTATTTCTTGCTTCTCAGTTTGGTTAGAACGCGAAGCGGGCAGCGAACTGAATCTGGCGCTCGCGATAGAGCGTGTTACCGGTGCCGCTGGGAACGCCGAAGTTCGGACCATTCGGGGTGAAGCTCAGGTTGGAACCTGAGAATGTGTAGAGGGTTGAATTCACGCTCGTGACCTGATAGCGGTTGAAGAGATTGAATGCCTCAGCCAAAAACTCCAGGCTCGTTGCTTCCGTAAAGTGGAAACGACGCGACAGGCGCAGGTCAACGTTGACGATACGCGGCTGACGGAAGGAGTTACGTGGGAAGAGGAATGGAATACGACCGAGGGCGCCGGAGCCCGTGATCCCGCTGGCGATGCTGCTCGGACCAAATCCGCTGATGTTCGCCGAATAGACGACACCAGACTGGGCAGTAACGATAGGCGCAATAGTGAATCCGCCCAGGATGGCGCGGCCCACCTGGTTGTCCTTCAACCCGAAGGGAACTCCAGGCGTCCAGACTGCGCTGGCTACGAAGCGATGGGGGATATCCAGATTCGAGCGTCCCGGCTCAAAACTCAGGTCAAATGGATTCAGCGGACCGTTTGTAAACGTGAAGGTCGCTGAGTTCTGACCCGAATCAGTTGTGCGCGAACGAGTGTAGTTCATCTGGAACTGCAATCCCTTCGAAAGGCGGCGATTGGCCTGAAGAACCAGCGCTTCATATTCAGTCTTGATCGTACTGCTGATCTCGGTGATGGCGCCAAATCGGGTATCAGGTCGGGCGCCTGTGAAGAACGGCACTGTGATGCTCTGGCCGTTCAGAGGACCGCCGTTGATGAACGGGAACGTCCGGGTTACGGGTAGGGGCAGATTACGATCCGTAAACTGCGGCAGTCTGCGACCAAGGCTCACGAGGAACGAAGCTGAGACGACCGTGTTGGGAAGAATCTGACGTTCAAACACGATGTCAGCCTGGTGAATCTGTGGATTTGCCATGTGCTCGCTAAAGACCACGATGGCGGGCGCCGCAACACTTGCGCTTGGCGTGCTGGAAAACACATTCGGGAAAATCGGGGCGCCAGTCGCGGTGGCCGCAAAAGTGAACGTACGCTGAGCCGCGGCAACCCCGGTGTTGCTGATGGCATTAATGATGGTCGAGTTGATAATGCGACCGTAGTAAATGCCGTAACCGGCGCGAATCGATGTCTTGCCATCGCCCGTTACGTCATAGGCGAAACCAAAACGTGGTCCAAAGTTGTTCTTGTCCGAAGGCAGCGACGTTGACTGTTGTGGGCCAACGAACTGACCCGGGAGATTGGCCAACGAGTTCGGAATCTGCGGGGCAGGCAATTTCTCGTATTCGTAGCGCAGGCCGAGGTTAACGGTCATACGCGGCGTCACGCGAATATCATCCTGAACAAACAGATTGTAGTCGGTCGTGCTGATCTGGAAAGCGGTGGGACCAAACGCCTGCTGGAAGTTGCTGGTGTAGCAGCGACCACCTCTCAGCGCGGCCCTCGTCCCTGCGATTCCAAAACACTGACTGGTGCTCAATGCATTGCTCGTTGTCACGTTGGTATAGTCAACAATGAAGTCACCGAGGTTGCTGTAATTGTAACTGCCGCTTTCCAACCTCAGGTTGTTCAATAGGTCATTGACACGGTTGATGTCGCCGCCAAACTTGAAGGTGTGCATGCCGGTCGAGTACGTCATCGTATCCGCATACTGCCAGCGCTTCTCATCAGGATTAGCAAACCTCTCGAGAAAGTCCTGTTTACCAAAGGTGAACCCGTTGACGCCGATTTGCGGAACGCGGCCATTTGCAGTGGCCAGGATCGCCTCACCGGCTGAGGGCGGATTACTGAAAGCAAACAGATTGTCGCGACCATATTGGAAGCGAGCTTCGTTCAGCAAAGTTGGCTTAATGGTGGACGTCAGCCGCAGATTCAAGCTGTCCGTTTGAACGAAATCATCGCCGAAGGTTGCAATTCCTTTGAACGTAGTCGGCTGCGTCTCAACACCGGAAGGAGACTTCGAGCGCATGCGGTTGTAGGACCCGGTAAGCGTGTTGCTGTTGTTGACGATCCAATCGATCTTCGGGAAGAAGATGCGCTGATTCTGCGAACGCGGCACGGAGCCAGTCAGGCCGGCCAGAAAGCCTAAAGCTGAATCGATCCGGGCGTCCGTGATGACTGCAGGATTGCGCGACTTGAGCGTCGTTCTATCGGCGGCACTAAGGGTGAGGTAGGTCGCCGTTGGGAATACAGAAGCGCCAGGGAAGTTTCTTTTCTGCTCGTCATATGTGAAAAAGAAGAAAAGTTTGTCCCTGATGATGCGTCCACCGATTGAGCCACCAAACTGTTGCCGTTTGTCGACAGGCTTGAAGGTTTCGCGGACACCAACGCCATTGACTAGAACTGTGCGGAATGTGGTTGGATTGGTCGCGCCAAACTTATTGTCGCGGAGGTAATAGAACGCTGACCCGTGATAGTCGTTGGTACCGCTCTGCGTCACCGTATTGATTACGCCGCCGGCAGCACGTCCATACTCAGCCGAGTAATTCGACGTATTCACCTGAAACTCACGAACGGAAGCCTGGCTCACAACATAGCTGATACGTGTGCGGCCCCGCTCTTCCGAGTAGAACGCATTGTTATTGTCGCCACCGTCTACGGTGTTGTTGTTGAGCAGACCGGAAATACCGCGGAAGCTAATCAGACCGAAGTTGCCGTCCGGCACTACGCCGGGAGTCAGCAAAACGAAATTAGAAGCGCGACGACCATTGATGGGGAGTTCATTGATCGAAGTCTGGTTGATGTTAGTTGAGAAGTCCTGCTGGGTGGTATTGATGACCGGTGCTTCACTGGTAACCTCAACCGTTCCCGATACAGGGCCAATCGACAGAGCTGCGTTGAGCTCGGTAATGCGTCCTACCTCGACCACAACTTTGTTTTGTGTGAACGCACTGAACCCGGCACCGTTGATGGTCACCGCGTAGGTGCCCGGCGCCAGGTTCGTAATTCGGAAGCGACCCTGATCGTCTGCAGTAGCACTATCTTCCTTGTTTGTTTCAACGTTCTTTGTGACGACACCCGCGCCTGGCACAACTTCCTTATTAGGATTTGTCACCACACCGCCGATGGCGCCAGTGACAGTAGACTGGCCAAAAGCAATCGCACTCATCGCGAGTGTGATCAGAAGTACACAAGAGAGCTTCACAATTTTCGACATAAGGGGAACTCCTTAGGCATTAAGTTAACGGTTGAGGCTGGACTTCGCGCGACCGTGAAGGGCGCTGAAGAAAAGCTGAATTCGAGAATGTGGACTAAGCAAATTAAGAAGAATGGCGACTAAAAACGTTGCAGCGTCTTCTACCATGCCGAAGAGGCGCTGCGCAAGTGTATCATGAAGAAAGATCGCTCGATGTTTATTGCTTCGGGTCGCGAGTGGATGGCGGAGAGAGGCGTACTGCATCACTCTCGCTTTCGCAAGACTTGTGCCGAATTGACTCTACGTAGTTCGGAAGCTGATATGGCTGGACTTTTCAAGAATAAAGCGAACCCGAACGCATAAGGCCCCTGTGGATTAGCTCAAGAATTTGGATTTTAATTGGAAATTCAGGAAATCAGAATCAGTCCCTTTGTAATCGACGCTGCGCTTCAGATCGAGCAATGACAACGCTACTCACACTCTTTCCACAATCATCGCGATGCCCTGGCCACCCCCGATGCATGCAGTCGCTAATCCATATCGTCCTGATCGCCTGTGCAATTCGTGGAGCAGAGTTAAGACGAGGCGAGTGCCTGTAGCTCCGAGTGGATGTCCAAGAGCAATCGCGCCTCCATTAACATTCGTCTTTGAACGATCGAGATCGAGTTCCTTTTCAACGGAGAGATACTGCGCAGCAAAAGCTTCGTTTACTTCGATCAGATCAATGTCGGAAAGTTTTAGTCCGGCTTTCTCGAGAGCTTTGCGTGTAGCCGGCACCGGCCCGATCCCCATGATCTCAGGTTCCACTCCAGCATAGGCCCAACTCACAATTCGCCCCATCGGTTTCAAGCCGCGTTTCTGCACATAGTCCTCGTCAGCAATTATGAGAGCAGCAGCGCCATCGACAATGCCGGAAGCATTTCCTGCTGTGACAAACCCGTCTTTGGCAAATGCGGGCTTCAGCTTGGTCAAACCTTCCATCGTAGTTTCGGGACGCAGATGATCGTCCTGCTCAAACATCGAAGTTCCCTTCCGCGATTTTACCTCGACGGGAACGATCTCCTCGGCAAAGTAGCCGGCGTCTCTGGCACGCTTCGCTTCCTGCTGAGAGCGCAAAGCGTATTGATCCTGCTCGTCTCTCGTGATCTCGAACTTCCGCGCCAGGTTCTCGGCTGTGCCCGCCATCGGCGTATTGCAGTAAGTGTCGAGCAACGCCACCATCAAGCTGTCCTCCATCTTGCCACTGCCCAGTGGAAAACCTGACCGCGCGCCCCTGATTACATGAGGCGCTTGCGACATCGATTCAATTCCTCCGACTAGCGCCGTGTGCGCTTCCTCGAGCTGAATCATTTGCGCGCCTGAAACGATCGACTGAATGCCGCTGCCACACAGCCGATTCACTGTTAACGCAGGCCGGTCAAACGGCACTCCCGCTTTCAAAGCGACATGACGCGCACCGTAAATCGCATCGCCGGAGGTTTGCAAAGCATTCCCGATGATCGTGTGATCAATTTCGTCCGCGGCGACTCCGGTAGCTGCCAGCGCGCCTTTCGCGGCAGTCGCTCCCAGATCAATTGCTGAAATATCCTTCAATGCGCCCACGTACTGACCCATCGCTGTTCGCTTGCCGCCCACAATAAAAACATCAATAGACATTCGATTCACTTGCCTCACTCTTGTTGGTTTCGGAGATCGAAGGCTAACAAAGGCATTGAGGCCGGTCAATTGACCAGCATTGCCGCGGCGGTTCCTGAGAGGCCGTCGCCTCCCTGAAACTCTTTCGGAGTCACCTCCTTTGTGATAGAAAGAGAGCCAATTTTTTGAAATGCAAGTCGCCGGTGGAATTTCGACCACCAACCTCAAAGATTCCAGGACTCCGGATCACACTTCGAGCAGGGATTTCTGTCGGAGCTTCACATAACGCACTCATAGTCAGATTGATCTCTTTGAGACTTTCGGAAGGCGTTGAACAGGACTAGCCTCAGCTGGTCCACTGTCGTCCTTTTAAGGAGGGGCCAAGATGAAACGTAAAATGGGGAGTGTCCTGTTGGTTGCTGTTCTGCTTTCAGCGTTGACACCGAGATCGCTTGGCAAGGAAAGCGCGGTTGCCGACGTCAAGGAACAAGAACGCTACACCGTGTCCCTCAAACTTGAGTTCACACGCAAGAACCAGAAAGCACTGGAACGCGCAATTTCGTTTCTGCTTGACTCAGGTCCGAATGGTTTTGCTACCGGCTTTGTTGTCGGTGACGGACTGGTGATGACTTCCTACCACGTGGTCTCTGGTGAACTCAGCGATTCGAAGAAAGTGATCCTCGGGTTTGCACGACACGATCAGCTCGACGTTAGGGTTTGGGTAGGCGTGCACGAGGCAACCATCATCAGGGTAGACAAAGATGCTGACCTTGCCCTCCTCTCAATTGGTGGCGCACGCAAACAAACTAGAGTTCCGGCTTTCCAATTGGCCCCTACTGACAACGAGAAGCTTTATCTGATCGCGCGTCCTCACGGCGATCGGATCGTTAGTCATGGCGTGCTGAACGGATCCTACGCTTTCCGCGGCTTGCAATACCTGTCAGTGAAGATTGAAAGCCGAGACGGCTTTTCCGGCAGCCCTGTCTATAACCAGAAGTCGGAAGTGGTGGGAATATTCAGTGGCTATGATTGGTCACAGAAAGTCGCTCTGATCAGTCCCGGAACAAGAGCGCAAAAGCTCCTCGGAGATTATCTCGCGAATCCGACTCCGTGATTCTCACTGGCCGTTCACAGCAACACCTAGTCGCGAAAGCGATGCTGCGCCCGATAGCGATGCAACAGCTCTTCGAGAAAGCCTTCGTAAGTAAACGTCGGCAGGTCGTAGACAGGGCGGATCTTGTACATGAGAGGAATTGAGACGCGCCAGGCCATCCACTGTCGCGGCGCTTGATCAAGATCCCAGCGGCGACGCAAAAACGTCTCGACAACTTCAATCTCCGACGCCGTCAAACTGTTGAGACTCGCCGTGAAGTCCACCGGCTGGAATGCGCGCCGCAACGCCGCGTCGCTAACCGGAACCGCAAACACTTCCGCGAAATGTGGCGCCTCCGCGGCGCGCTCGCGAACGACCACGGTCCCCGCAATCAAATCACCGACACGCTGATCCCTCCCGCTGCTAAACACCGAAATCAAGCCAATCGAATAGAAAGGCGCCGGCATCATATCGACGCTGCGGAGAAGATTGCGCACTGTCGCTTCCCAGAAGGTTACCGGTCGGCCATCTTCGCGAATCACTCGAAGCTTTAGCCAGCGCTTACCAGGCGTTTGCCCACTCCAGATCCACTCAAAGAAAGCGAAGTAGCCCGAGACGATTAGAAACAGGATCACAATGAGAATTGCAACCAACCACTTCGGCGCGCTGGAGACTGCAGTGCTGACGCTTGCGAAGTTTGCAAGAGTAAGAAAGGCGAGGCTCATCAGCGCGATCGTAAGCCCCTGGAGCGCATGATCAATCGCACAAGCGAGGAAGCGATTGCCGATCGAGGCGAGGGCGAAGTGCAACGGAACGCGCTCGGGCGTCTCAATGACGAGAATGTCTTCGTTAAGTGCGACAGCTGACATCAGAAAGGTCCTCAACAACTACAGCAGGCTACATATGGAGGCCGCCAAGTTGTTGAAACATGCCAATGAAGTCGAACCTCCTCAAACCAGCGACGGAGAAGTTTTTTTGTTTTCGCCTGACATGATGTCTCCTTAGCTAACCGTCGTTAGGTACGATAATGCTCAGACTATAAACATGTCGCTCCTGCGTGATCCTTATGGCGAAGGGTGATTATCAAGTTCTTATTTTCCGGATACTCGGACGAATCGCCGCTTGCCAACTTTAATGTGGTATCCGGGCGTGTCAGGCCCAACGGGATAGACGTTATTTATTTTGGGATCGGAGCGCGCGCCGTCCACGTAGACGCCGCCTTGTTCGATCAGCCGGCGGGCCTCCGCTTTAGATGAAGCCAGTCCAAGTTCAACAAGCAGGTCCTTCAGTTCCCAGGAATCAGACCGAACTGTACGTTCTTCAACTTCTTCAGGTGCTTCCTTGCGTCTGAAAACTCGATTGAACGCCTCTTCAGCGGTGGTAGCAGCTTCGGCGGAATGGAAGTCACTAATAATTCGCCTCGCGAGTTCCACCTTCATGTCACGCGGATTCTTCTCGCCTGACTTACCCGCAGCCCGCATCGCTTCGATTTCTGCCGGTCTCGCATCGGTCAACAATTCGTAGTAACGCCACATCAAATCATCCGAGATCGACATTACCTTGCCGAACATCTCCTGCGGCGATTCGTTAATGCCGATATAGTTCCCCAGACTCTTCGACATCTTCTGCACACCGTCAGTTCCTTCAAGGAGCGGCATGATCACGCAGACCTGCGCCTCCTGTTCATACTCCCTTTGCAGATTGCGACCCAGCAACAGGTTGAACTTTTGATCGGTGCCACCGAGTTCCACATCCGCCTCGAGCGCGACGGAGTCATACGCCTGAGTGAGCGGGTAAAGGAGTTCGTGCAGCGCGACGGGCCGCTCTTCGGACAGACGTTTGGCGAAGTCATCGCGCTCAAGGATTTGCTTGACCGTGATATGTGAAGCGAGACGAATCAATCCGTCCGAACCCAGCTTATCCATCCATTCAGAGTTGAAGCGTATTTCCGTCTTTAACGGATCGAGCAACTTATAAATCTGGTGCTGATACGTTTCTGCGTTCGCGTTGATTTCTTCGCGGGTTAGTTGCGGGCGCGTGGCGGACTTGCCTGAGGGATCGCCGATCAGTCCGGTGAAGTCTCCGATCAGAAAGATCACCGTGTGCCCGAGCTCCTGAAAGGCGCGAAGCTTGCGGATCACGACAGTGTGGCCCAGATGAATGTCGGGCGCCGTGGGATCAGCTCCGAGTTTCACCCGCAATGGCTTTCCGGTCCGAGCTGATTTCTCGAGCTTCGTACGCAGATCACTTTCGGGAATGATCTCTGAAGTACCTTTGCGGAGATACTGGATCTGTTCGTCAATCGTCATGGCTTCGTGAATCGTGAATCGGAATTAGAATATTTGAGAGAGTAGCGCATCTACAGAGCGTGCGCTATGCTCCTTTTCAAAATATTTGCTCAGCAATTCCAGTGCGAGTACGCGTGCAGCAGCGTACTCATAAGGAGATATCGCTGTGACTGAAAACGAAAAGCTCGACGGACTGCGCAACCCTCTCGAGCATGCTCGACTTGCATTCATCGGTTGCGGCGTGATGGCTGAAGCGATCATCGCGGGACTACTCCGCAAGAAGCTTGTCACCGCAGATCAGCTCGTCGGCAGTCACCCCCGCGCTGCGCGTCGCGAGGAGCTTTACACCAAGTATGGCGTGCGCATGTTTGAGAGCAATCGCGAAGCGGTGGTTGCGGCCCACCCTGAGGACGAATCCGCCACGACTGGAAGAACTGGATCGCAGGTCATCCTCTCCATCAAACCACAACGACTAAACAAAGTGCTGGGCGAGTTGAAGGGTGCGATACATCCTAAGCAACTCGTCGTCTCGATCGTTGCCGGTGCGCGATGCGAAACGATCGCCTCGGAACTGCTGCATCCAGCAATCGTGCGCACAATGCCCAACACTCCCTCGCAGATCGGAGCGGGAATGACTACCTGGACAGGAACACCGGAAGTGAGCGAGGCGCAGGAAGTCGAGGTTGTTGCCATGTTGGAAGCTCTCGGCAAGGCGATGCGAGTTGAGAACGAACGACAGATTGACATGGCGACGGCCCTCAGTGCGACTGGACCGACGTACATCTTCCTCGTGATGGAAGCGCTCGTGGATGCCGGGGTGCACATGGGCTTCTCACGTCATGTCGCTCAGGAGCTGGTGTTGCAGACGATGCTCGGCTCGGTCCTTTTCGCGCAGGAGTCGCATAAGCATCCCGCGGAATTGCGCAACATGGTCACGTCGCCCGGAGGCACTTCTGCGGAAGCGATCTACCAGATGGAAAAAGGCAGCCTGCGAACAGTGCTGTCCAAAGCAGTGTGGGCTGCTTATAAGCGGGCGGAAGCGTTGGGTGCAAAAAACAAAAACGAGAAGTAGCTGACTCCTCGACGCCCATTTGAATCCCGTTCGAACTCACCGGCTGAAATCTCCTGGCACAAGTCTCAGACTATGCGCACGAGGTCGGCCGACAGTGGGGGGTCCGAAACCCGCGGAGCGGGCTCTTTTGTCCCTGTCTCATGTCCTCGGCTGCACGCCTCAGCGTTCAGTTCTCCTCACACGTCTTCCAACAGTCTGGTACTTCCCGCTCACCACCAACGCGATAGCTTCGGCATAAAGCTGATGCTCCTGCTCGAGGATGCGCGCACTAAGCGTCGCCTCAGTATCGCCGTCCAACACCGGCACAATCTTTTGCGCGATGATTGCTCCGCCATCGAGAGTCTCATCGACGAAGTGCACCGTGCAGCCACTCCACTTCACACCGTGCTCAAGGGCTTGTTCTGGCGCAGCTAAACCGGGGAATGCTGGAAGCAGGCTGGGATGAATATTCAGGATGCGACCGCGAAAGGCTTCAACAAAGTCGTGCGACAGCAATCTCATGTACCCGGCAAGACAAACGAGGTCGATGCGGTTTTCCTGAAGCGCGGCAACGATTCGGTGATCGTGTGATTCGCGAGAGCCGCCGCTGCGTTCCAGCACAAGAGTTTTCAAACCGCGCTCTTGGGCATGCTGCAGTCCGACGGCGTCGGGGTGATCGCTAATGACAAGGGAGATTTCAGAACCCGGGATGCGGCCATCGCTCACAGCGTCAGCGAGCGCGACGAGGTTTGAACCACGGCCGGAGATCAGGATCGCGAGGCGACAAATCTGTGCGGGGTTCGTCAAGATTGCTTTGCCGAAAGAGGGTCCAGTAATCGGGATCCAAACAGCTAGTGTAGCGGCCTAGGTCACTCGCTTGAGTTGAAAGATGTCCACGATCCTCGCGTCACCTTGAAGCCGGCTACCGGCTGTGTTCGGGTTATCCACTGCAATCACATAGCCGGTTAGATCGTTCTCGCGAAGGCGGAAGCGAATGAACTGTTTGTAGTTCTCAATCCGAGCCGCGCCACCGCTTTCGTTGTTGTGGCCATTGAAGCGAAGGCATACCGCAAAATACCAACCAATCCAAATACAACTCAGGCCAAGCCCTAACAAGCACGCAACTGTCAGCGGTATCAATTGCCAGAAGCCACCGTAGTCGCCCCACCACTCATACGAGGCAAAGGAAGTCGGACCTTTATGCGGCCAAAAGAGAAAATTCCAAAGCGTGGGATCGAGTGTGCTTATTTTGGCGAACCACCAAAAGACGAGTGGCGGCAATGCTAACATCGTCGCTCCGAATGCAACCCAGGCTCCCACCAGTCGCCATTTGTAGTTCTCTTTCATGAACCGCTTTCCGAAGGCATTAAAAATGAAGCAGGCTAAACCGGCCAACGCTACTGTCAACCATGTGCCCTTCTTGAGCAGGAACAACGCGACCCCCACTTGTAAGAGCCAATGCCAAAAGCCCAGCACTCCCATTCCCCATTTTCCAAGACCTCGCTGATGCTCGCCGCCCATGGAGACCGCCACATAGATCAGACCGACAAAGGTGGCAATCAGCACGGTGACGAAGATGATGTCAGCTACGAGATAGGCCGGCAGGTTGTTTTTTCCGAAGAGCCAAAGCCCCACTGCGAGACTCGCGAGTGTCGCCGCCGCGAGCGCCCACGTAATCAGCCAATCCTTGCTGGTGACCGCTGTTTTCGAGGCCTGAATGAACAGCCAGTCACTGTAGCGCATACTAAAAATGATCGAACTCGCGGCCCACGCGAGCGTAAGCAGTACCCACAGACTATTTCCGAACGGTGTGATGAACGGCCGGTAGGGAATGATCGACAGAACGCCAATCACGCCGAGCACAACGTTGAGAGCGAGCGTGGGCCAGAGCGACCACAGCACTTTGTTGGCTACCTTCTCGGCCTTCTTCTTGGTAGGCACTTCATCACCCTGCTGAGGGCTCCTGGCTCCTTGCTGCACATCCTCTTGTTTGTCCGCCAACTTGTAGGCTCGTTCACTCAAATAGAAAGTGAATCCGATCACAAACAGAGTTGCAAGCAGCATGAACATCCCGATCTTGTAATCGACAGGCCACTTCACCTGACAATCACCCCAGAGATAAAGCAAACGATATTGCTGGCACCGGCTCAGGTCGGAGCCCGCGGGAAGTTTTGACTGATCGACCACGGGTGACCAGGTTGCATCAGTGATCGCGAAGAGTCCTCTTCTCCAGAGAACGAACGGTTCGACGATTTTCGGTTGTGCGTCCGTGGCAATATTTTCCGCAGTAGCCGCTGCAACGGTTTCTTGCGCCTGGCTTAGCTTTTTCGCCTTTTGCTCGGCATTGCTGACGACTGTTGACTCGTAGTGCTCAGGCTGTGTGATGTGGAGGTAGTTGAAAAGCGCAAAGTTATGGATCGCAGGGCGACTGCTGTCATTAGCGATCGCGGCGAAGGCGAGTACCAGAGCAATCGCGGCGCCAATCACTCCGACTCCACCGCCTCTGAAAACTTTTACAGGATTAAATATCTCCGCAGCGACAGCCTTGCGGGAAGTTTCCTCGGTCGGATAAAGCGCCTGCTCTTTGATCTCATCGACGTAGGTGGTTGAGGGATGATGGAACGCGCCTCCCAAACCCGAAACCACCGACGCGTAATTCTGCGCGCTGGGAGCGGCGGCGGTAGCTGTTGTGCGCGGGTTAGTGATTCGATTCGCGGGTCCCCAGTATCTTGCATACTGATGCACGTCGCCCGCAATATCGAGGCGTATCTGATTCGGAGCCAGATCCACCGGCTCGCCAATCTCTTTTTCTGAAACGAAGGGGCGCGGCAGTTTGAGTTGAAAGAATGCCTTGCTGCATTTTTCATCGTCACGATCAGCGAGCTTCCCAAATACCGTGGTGGGCGCGCTGGTGGCCACGATCAGTTTGTCAGGGATCTTTTCTTGATTGGTGTGTCTGAAAAAATCTCTCTGCCGCTCATCAATCTTGCCTACCTCTGTATCCAGTCCCCAAAGCATCCACCCGAAAGGAAGCCGCAACGCAACGTAACTGGTGTTCTGTTCTCTCTTGAAACCGTGGATCATTAACTGCGGAGCCGTCAGATCGTTTTTGGAGTAAACCTTCGTTTCCGGACGCGTCACGACTGGAGTTCGAAACTGCCTGCGGAAGCCATCGAGCATGTCGTAGTAGTCGTGATTCCCCGGTATGCCAAACAGCGGCCGGCGATTCGTGCCAATTGCACGTGAAGCTTCGTCATCGATCTGCTTTCCGACTTTCTTAAGGTCCTCTGTTAAGTCCTGGTATGCCCAGTTGAATGGACTCTGAAATCGCAGGTGCAGAGTGGCGTAGTCAGACAGGTGGTAACTGGTGTCGCCGCCGATTAAGAGGAATTCGCCGCGCGGGAGTGGCTCAGGATATTCGTCGTCCTCCTTCTTAAAACACTCGAGCCGCAATCCCGCTTCCTTTGGGTCGGGCATTTCCTCCCAGCGCTTCTTCATCCAGAGATTATTGAGACAGAGGTAAGCGATGCTGTAGGTGGCTGTGGTGCCGTCGCCTGTGTCAGATAGATAGTCGAACCAAAATTCTTTACCGGCCCAGAAATCAGTGCCACTCTTGCCGGCATCGCTTGCTGATGGGTCCCCGCCCTCGATGCGCGAATGCATCTTCTTCCATTGCTCGTCCGCTTCCGCTTGATCGTCTGCAGGGTAGACTCTTGCATCCATCCAATCGCGCGCATCGAGCTTCGTTCCAAATGCGGTGTACAGCAGGATCCACTTGAGGCTGGCAATTAACTGGCGGCCCAGCAGCCACGCGACCGGCGGCAGCGGTTCTCTCCCTTCTTGAGCCGGTTCAGTGGGCACGTTATCTGGCATGGGGTTCCCCCTTTCCTCGAGCTACCGAGATTTGTGAATGAGAGGCCGTGCGAGGCGAATAATTCTTTGGTTGAACAGGCTGCGGAACCGCTTAATCCGCGATTGAAGTGAACTTTACTTCCCGGTTGCCGGGAATGACACTACCGATCGAATAGCAATTCTCGCCGAGAGCTTTGAAGTGACCCTTAATAGAATCAACGTGCTGACGGGCGCAAACTATAACCATTCCCACGCCCATGTTAAAAGTTCGATACATCTCTGATTCAGGGACGTTACCGATCTTCTGCATGAGAGTGAAGACAGGCAGGATGGGCCAACTTGCTTTCACAATGCGCACGGATGTCCCTTCAGGAAGAACGCGTGGAATGTTTTCTGTTAGACCACCACCGGTGATGTGGGCCAGAGCTTTAATCGTTCCGCCGTCCAGCAGCCCATCGACCGCGGCAAGATAACTTTGATGAGGCTGCAACAACGCGGCGCCTACAGTGGAACCTAGTTCATCGAGTCTCGTATCGACCGTGTAACCCGCGACTTCAAGGAGGAGTTTGCGAGCAAGCGAATAGCCGTTGGTGTGCAGTCCGACTGAAGGCAGCGCCAGCATTTCATCACCGGGTGTAATGTCCTTGCCGTCGATCACCTTGTCGCGATCGACTACGCCCACAATGAAACCAGCAACGTCATATTCACCGTCAGCGTAGAAGCCGGGCATTTCTGCCGTTTCGCCGCCAAGCAATACGGCGCCGTTTTCGCGGCAACCATTCGCGACGCCTTCGACAATACCGGCGACTACGTCTGGCGATAATTTCCCGGTCGCAATGTAGTCGAGAAAGAAGAGTGGTCGCGCGCCTTGAACAAGAATGTCGTTGACGCAATGGTTAACGAGGTCGCGCCCGATCGTATTGTGAACGCCAGTGAGGAAAGCGATCTTCAGTTTGGTGCCTACTCCGTCTGCTGACGCAACCAGGACAGGCTGCTTGAGTTTGGGAAACGCGCCATCAAACATTCCGCCAAAGCTGCCGATGTCGGAAAGCGTTCGCTGATTGAAGGTCCGCTGCGCGAGTTCCTTAATCCTGGCGGTGGCGCGATTGGCTGCGTCGATATCGACTCCGGCGTCGCTGTACGTTACGGCCTTCGTCACTTTAGTTTCGCCTTTCCCGATTCACGATTCACGACTTTCGGTGGAGGTCCGAAGTCGCCATACGCGATGAAGCCGACGCGTGATGAATCATCTTTCTGCGCCAGCCGGCCGATCCACAAGTCGCTCTTCGCTTCTTTGGCTGTCTTGATTGCGTAATCGCCTTCTCGCCCCTTAGTCGTGATTGAAATCTCTCCTTGTAAATCAGTGCGATAGATTTTGACGTTCGCGGCTTTCAGACGATCAAGAACGACCTGTGCGGGATGGCCGTAGCGGTTCCACTCGCCACAGGAAATGATCGCTACTTTGGGCTTCACCCGCGCCAGGAAATCAGCGGCTGTCGCGTACTTCGAACCATGATGCGCAATCTTTAGAACCTCCGCCTCAAGACTTAAATCCTTGGTGAGCAGTTTGTGCTCAGTCTGCTCTTCCGCGTCTCCCGGCAGCAACATTGAGAAGGCGCCATAGTCCAGACGCGCCACTACCGAGTTTGCGTTCGGCTCATTGCCACCGGTCTTCACTTGTTCTTTCGTAAAGTAAGGTTGGACTGGACCGAGTATCGTCATCCGAGCCCCGCCGCCGAGATCGAATTTCTTTCCCGGTTCAGCCTTTTCGTAGTGCGCGCCGCTCGCATCCAAAGCTGCTTTGTACTCGTCGTAAAACTTCGTGACGTAAGGCTTCTTATCCGGCTTCTTCGCCAAAGGCTTTTTGGGAGCCTTCGCAGCCGCGGCTTTCGCAGCCGCGTCGCCCGCAGAATCGGTCGGAGCAAGACCGTTATCAATCACGTTCAGCACCTTGGTCGCCTTGATAACCTCGTCGGCTCCGCCCATGTGATCCGGGTGCGGATGCGTGACGATGACGTAATCAAGCTGCTGCACGTTGTAACGCTTCAGCGCGTCAAGTATGACCTTGCCTTTACCTGCGTCGCCCGCATCAACGAGAACGGTTGTGCCTGTCGGAGAGATGATCAGGATTGAGTCGCCATTGCCTGGGCCAACATCAAGGACGTGCACTTGCAACTCACCGCCCGAGGCCGGGGGCGGTTTCGTTTTCCACCATGGCAGGGCGTACTTCCAGCCGGCATATCCGGCCGCTCCCAGCACGACTACCAGCACCGCAGCGGCGCACCCGCATCCTTTGGCCTTTCGTTGCAAATCGAGTTCGCCTTTCGCGTAAGCGTTATGACGCAGCAGGACGCTGCGCTTGCAGAATCAGCCTTCCGTTGTCACCGGTTCATGTTCTCGTTCCCAAAGCGTTTCCGCCTCCCCGGTGATTCGGGTAGGGTACTTTTCATTCCAGCAGGCAACACAGGCGGAGTTCGGATCGATTCCCGTTGCTTCCATCATCCCTTCAAGGGAAAGATAACCGAGCGAGTCAGCCCCGATGAACTTGCGGATCTCTTCGATCGACATCTGCGCCGCAATCAAGTCAGCCTTGTTGGGCGTGTCCACGCCGTAGTAACAGGGACTGATCGTCGGTGGGCAGCTAATGCGAACGTGGATCTCTCTGGCTCCCGCTTCGCGCACCATCTGCACGATCTTCTTCGAAGTTGTGCCGCGCACGATCGAGTCATCAATCAGGACAACACTACGACCAGCGATAAGATCGCGCACCGGATTAAGCTTGATGCGCACGCCAAATGATCGAATCGATTGCTTGGGCTCGATAAAGGTGCGGCCGACGTAGTGATTACGGACCAAGCCCTGGCGATAGCTGATGCCGCTTTGTGCCGAATATCCAATCGCCGCAGCAACTCCTGAATCAGGTACCGGCACGACAATGTCTGCGGTAGACGGTTGCTCAATTGCCAGGCGCTTGCCCATCTTGTGGCGCGATTCATTTACCGAATGGCCGTAGATCAACGAATCGGGTCGAGCAAAATACACGTGCTCAAAGATGCACATCGAATGCGGCTTGTCGGGGAGCGGATGCGATGAGTGCATCCCTGTCTTATCGATGACCAGCATCTCACCGGGTTCCACATCTCGCACATACTGCGCGTCGATGAGATCGAACGCGCAAGTTTCGGATGCGACAACCCAGGCGTCACCCAGACGACCGAGGGCAAGCGGGCGAAAGCCTCGGGGATCGCGGACGGCGATCAGTTCGGCGGGTGTCAGAAAAAGCATTGAGAAAGCCCCTTCAGTTTTTCGCAAAACTTCCGGAATCGCTTCGCGAACGCTCGCGGTTCTTGAGCGCGCCACCCCGTGGAGAATCACTTCGGTATCGGATGTGGCCGAGAAGATCGCTCCCTCTTGTTCAAGTTTACGCCGCTCCTCCCGCGCGAAGGGAAGGTTACCGTTGTGACAGACCGCGATCTGACCGTGTTGGCAGGTGACAAGAAAAGGTTGAGCTTCGCGGATCGAAACCTCGCCCGCGGTGGAATAGCGTACGTGCCCGATGGCGCTCGTGCCGGGCAAACGATCGAGGCGCTCCTGATCAAATGCCTCAGCGACGTGGCCCATGGCGCGTTCGAGTCGCAGCTCAACGCCGTCCGAAGAAACTATGCCGCACGACTCCTGCCCGCGATGTTGTAACGCGTAGAGGCCAAGGTAAGTGAGCCGAGCTGCATCAGGATGGCCGAAGATCCCGAACACACCGCACTCATCGCGAAACTTGTCCAAAGATATTTCGCCCAACTTTTCGATCTCCACCGTTGAATTTGCGCGTCTGCGGTCTGAGCTTACTTCGCATTCCAAAACCTTTCAACCTGCCTGAAAAGGTCGCGCAGGTAAAATTGCAGGTACACAAAAGACTTTGGCTTGAGTATCATGTGTGCGAAAGCCCTCTCCCGCATGAATTGCTACCAACCCCTGAATGGGTTTGCTTTTTCTTAAACCGAGAACTGCTCTATGAAAGGTTCCCGAACACACGTTGTTCATGCCCTGGCCCTGACGATTGCGCTGGCATTTGGCGTGATTTGCGCCGGTGTTCGCGCGAGCAATCCCGCCTCCGCAGATAGCAGCGCGCGCAGCGCGACAGCGCTCTACAGCCAGAACTGCATTTCGTGTCATGGCACCGATGGCCGCTCAAGAACCCGGAAGGGAAAGCTCAAGCTCGCGCGTGATTTGACCGATTCCGATTGGCAAGGCAACGTTTCCAACGAAAGAATCTTCAACTCAATATCAAATGGACGCGGGAAGATGCCAAGTTTCAACAAGAAAATGTCGGAAGCGGAGATTGATTCCCTTGTCTTGTACGTGCGCGGTTTGAAGAAGTAGAGCCTTCGCGACGCCCACGTGGAGTTGGAACTGCAGATGCTAACGATGAAACCTAAGAGCATTGTTTACGGATTGGTCACAGCTGTTTTAAGAGCAACGCTGGTACTTGCGCTCTTTGCGGCTGGCTGGTTTGTTTACAAGGGACGCCCTGTCGACTTTACGCTCCGGGCCGACAAGGCGCCTGCGGAAACAACCCTCCAACTAGTTATGCGACCTACTGCGGAAATGAATGGCGCTCCTTTAGAGGTTGCAGTCGAGCTGTATCCCATCGACATCGTTGCTGTGCGACACGAGTACTTCACGGAACGACGGGCGGGCACGCGCTTCGATGATTTTCTGACCGAAAGAATGAATGGCCGCAAGCCGGTCACAGCGAAACTCGACCGCCAGGGTCAGGCAGCGGTTGCGGTAAGTCCCGGCACCTGGTGGGTGCACGCCGTGCTTTCAGGTGAAGTGGATCTCGAATGGCGCCTTCCGATCACCGTCTCCGGATCCAAACAAACGATCGAACTAACAACGCAGAACGCGTACCAGCGGACGAAGAGTTTCTAGCCGCGAAGGGGCGGTCGTGATGTTTGGGCGAATTCAACTTGGAAGTGCGACAAGACCCTTTCCATCAATTAGCCCCTGAGGGGCGAGATGTTTATAGTAAGGCGATCCTATCTGACTCCGAAGCTCCATAGGAGCACAATCGCTTTGACATTCCAGTGAATGTACAGCTTCCGGGTTTCGCACCTAACGGAGCGAGAACTTTCCGGAGGCGCTCAAAGCTATAAACATCCAGCTCCTCTGGAGCGAAACCATTTCAACTATTGCACCTTGCACTTGAGATTTGAATATCACCACTAAGCACCAAGCACAAAGAACTGAGTACAAGGTACGAATTCAATACCCAAGGCCAAAAACCCAAAACCGTTTTCTTGTATGAAAGCCTTGCAAGTCGAAAAGCGTGGCCTCGCTGTCCGCGAGATCGACCAACCGGAACGTGGTGATGAGGCGCTCGTACGCGTGCTGCTTTCCGGCATCTGCAACACCGATCTCGAGATCGCACGGGGTTACGCAGGCTTCAAAGGAACCATCGGCCATGAGTTTGTAGGCATCGTTGAAGAGGCGACCAATGGTGCTCTTGTCGGTCAACGAGTAGTAGGCGAGATCAACGCCGGTTGCGGCGAGTGCGAACTCTGCCGCGCCGGCGATTCGCGTCACTGTACAAAAAGGACGGTGTTGGGAATCCATGGCCGCGATGGGGCGCACGCCGAGATGCTGCGCCTGCCGCTTGTAAATCTCCTTCCTGTCCCTGATCAAATTGCCGATGAGCACGCAGTCTTTGCCGAACCGCTGGCGGCCGCGTGCGGAATCATGGAGCGTGCATCAATCACCGGGGACAAGAACGTGGCTGTGATCGGTGACGGCAAGCTCGGGCTGCTTTGCGCGCAGGCAATCTCCCTTTCCGGTGCGTCGGTCCTTCTAATTGGCAAGCACCAGGAAAAGCTGCGCATTGCCGAACGGCGAGGAATCGAAACAACAACCGCGAAGAAAGCCACGAAGAGAAAAGCTGAGTTTGATGTAGTCGTCGAAGCATCAGGTTCGGAAACTGCTTTTGCACTCGCACAGGATCTACTGCGCCCGCGCGGCGTACTTGTCCTCAAGTCCACGTTCGCAGGTACCACTGAGATCAATGCCGCGCGGCTCGTGGTTGCTGAGATCAGTGTGGTGGGTTCGCGCTGTGGCCGGTTTGGTCCGGCGCTTGACCTGCTAAGGAAAGGCGCCATTGACGTGGACAGCCTGATCAGCGAGGAATACCCGCTTCGCGAAGGCCTGCTCGCAATGGAGCGCGCTGGCAAGAAGGGTGTACTGAAGGTTTTTCTCAGACCCTAGGCCGGTTCCAAGTTTCGAGTTCCAAGCTTCGAGTTCCGAGTCTCAAGCTCCGCATTCCGTAGTTGAAGGCTCCCATCGAACAGGCTCTGGTTTTTACCAACTCCGCCTACTTACTCCCTGCCAACGGACTCGAAACCAGAAACTCGGAACTCGAAACTGGCTTCTTTTTTGCCCCCGGACTCGCCTTTAGCTATACTCTTATTCTTACATCCTGCTGCCGGACAGTCGCCTTATTGTTTGGCCACGATTCCGGCAGCACCCGGCTTCGGTTTAACAAAAGGTGGTTAGGGTTATGTTCGAACTTCCGAAATCCAAAACGACAGTTCAAGAGGGAGCGATTCTGCGAAAGCTGCGCATTTGGATTGCCGCACTCGGAATTGCCTGTCTCGTCGCCGGCATTGGCATTGGCGCCATGCTCTCCGGCAAACCCACTGTCGCGCAGAATCCCGTTCAGATAGCACGCGCTCCCGAAGCGCTCTCTGCTTCGTTCGCCGAGATCGCCCGTCGCGTCGAGCCTGCAGTAGTAAATATCGAAACGTTGACCGCAGCTCCTGACGTCGCCGAAAAAGACGATCCTGACAAAGAGGATCCATCGTCCTCCACTAACCCTTTGCTCGACATGTTTCGTCGCCAGGCGCGACGGCCGTCACGCGGAGTTGGGAGTGGTTTCATCGTCAGTCCGAAGGGTTACATTCTCACCAACGAACACGTTATCGAAGGAGCTACCAGAATCACTGTTGGCTTACAGTCGGGTGAGAAGTACCGCGGTCGAGTGATCGGCATCGATGAAGAGACGGATGTTGCCGTGATCAAGATCGACGCGCCGCAGGATCTGCCGACCGTCACGCTAGGCGATTCCAACGTGGCGCAAGTCGGTGATTGGGTGCTAGCCATGGGCTCGCCCTTCGGGCTAGACCAAACGGTCACTGCCGGCATCATCTCTAAGAAGGAAAGAGAGACACCTTACTTCACCAGCTTCCAGCGCTTCCTGCAGACCGATGCGGCAATCAATCGCGGCAACAGCGGTGGCCCACTCGTTAACATGCACGCTGAGGTAATCGGAATCAACTCGCAAATTGCAACTTCGACTGGCGACTACAATGGTATCGGGTTCGCGCTGCCTGCTACTGAAGCGAACTTCGTCTACCAACAGATCGTGGCCCAGGGCAAAGTCCGCAGAGGCTACCTGGGAATCACGCTCGACTCGGTCAAAGATGAGTTCGCAAGAGTCTATGGCATGAGTGAAGCGCGCGGCGCGATCGTAATGGATGTGCAGCAGACACGTGATGGCCAGTTGACCCCGGCCGCCAAAGCGGGCATTCAGCCAAACGACATCATCGTCGAATTCAATGGCCAGCCTGTCGCAAGCGCCCAGGATCTCATCCAGAAGGTCGCCGCCAGCCCGGTAGGTCAATCCGCGGCCGTCGTCTTCCTCCGCGATGTCGATGGCAAACTCGATAAGCGTACGACGAGCGTCGTACTTGGCGAACGACCGCCGCAAGTGGTCAAGCTGTCAGAAGAGCGGGAAGCTCCAAAGAAAGATGCCGACTCGAAAGGGTCGGCCCCACACCTCGGCATCACGCTCGCAGAAATCACGCAACCCTTGAGCGCCGAGAAGCATCTGGCCGGAGTCCGCGGACTCTACGTGAAGGAAGTCGATCCTAACGGCCTCGCTGCGGATATACGACTCTCCGGTGGTCAGCCGGCGCTCGGTGAGGGCGATGTCATTACGCGTATCAATAGAATGTCCGTCGTTACTCTTGCTGATTTCCAACGCGTCATGAATGGTCTGAAACCAGGCGATCCAATCGTGCTACATGTCTCGCGTTATCAGCGGGACGGCGACCGCATTGCGCAGCGCATCGTTCAGTTTACATATCAATAAACAGTTTCGAGTCGGGTTTCGAGTTTCGAGTGAAGCAAAGAACCTGACTCGGAACTGGAGACCAGGAACTTGAAACTCTTTTATGGCTCAAGCAAAAAAAGCTCTCTCCAAGTCCACGCGTAGTTCAAACGGCCGCAGCGCTCCACGCACTGCCACCAGGACGTACTCGAACTACATAGGCGGCAAGTGGGTACCCAGCTCCTCCGGTGAGGTTTTTGAGAACCTCAATCCCGCCGACACGCGCGACGTGATCGGTCGCTTCCCACTCTCGTCCAGCGAAGATGTAAACGCCGCAGTCAACGCTGCGCGTGAAGCGTTCGACCGCTGGCGCAAGACTCCCGCACCACGCCGCGCCGAAATGCTCTTCCGTCTCGGTGAGATTCTCATTCGTAACAAAGACACATTTTCAGCGGACATGACGCGGGAGATGGGGAAAATCTTAAAAGAGACTGGCGGCGACGTGCAGGAAGCAATCGATTGCACTTACTACACCGCCGGTGAGGGCCGCCGACTTCATGGCTTCACGACTCCCGCTGAGATGCCGGATAAATTTGCGATGTGCGTCCGCCAACCAGTCGGGCTCTGCGGACTAATCGCTCCCTGGAATTTTCCCATGGCGATTCCGTCGTGGAAACTCATTCCCGCTCTCGTCTGCGGCAACACCGTGGTGCTGAAACCTGCGGAAGACACTCCGCTTTCAACTTACAACCTTGTGAAGGCGTGCGAAGAAGCGGGCATTCCTCCCGGCGTCGTCAACCTCGTGATGGGTGACGGTACTCCGGGGGCTGCGATGACAAACCATCCTTCCTTACGTTTGATCTCCTTCACCGGATCGACAGAGACCGGTCGCACTGTCGCCACAGCCTGTGCCGAACGCAATGCAATCTGCTCGTTAGAGATGGGCGGCAAGAACGTGATCATGGTGATGGACGACGCCGACATCGACCTCGCAGTCGAAGGCGCAGTCTGGGGTGCGTTTGGCACATCTGGTCAGCGCTGCACCGCATCGTCGCGAATCGTGGTCCACAAGAAGGTCTACAAGAAGTTTTCCCAGAAACTCATCGACCGCGCTCGGTCATTGCGCGTCGGCAATGGCGCTAGTGCAAAAACTGACATGGGTCCGGTAATCAACGCTGCCGCCGTCGGGAAGATCACGGGCTATATCGACATTGGTCAGAATGAAGACGGAGCCACGCTCGCGTGCGGTGGTAAGCGTCTGACGCGCGGCGAATACGCGCACGGATATTTCATCGAGCCGACGGTTTTCACGGATGTAACTCCTGACATGCGCATTGCCCAGGAAGAGATCTTCGGTCCGGTTACCGCCGTGATTCCGGCAAACTCCCTCGACCATGCAGTGGAAATTGCCAACGGCGTGCGTTATGGACTCTCCGCGGCGATCTATACACGTGACGTCAATCGCGCATTTGAGGCGATGAATGAGATGTACACCGGGATCTTCTACATCAATTCATCGACGATCGGCGCTGAGGTCCATCTGCCGTTCGGCGGCACGAAGGCCACCGGCAATGGTCACCGTGAGGCCGGCACTCAGGTTCTGGATATCTTCACCGAGTGGAAGTCGGTCTACGTCGACTACAGCGGCAAATTGCAACGGGCGCAGATTGACGAAGTAAATCTTTAAAACTTAGAACTTAAAAGTTTGAGTTTGGTGCTTAGAACTTTGTGCTTTGGGCTTTTGGTCTTGGCTGTTGGGTCTTCGAAGAACCCAACCAAACCACCGCAACTAAGTACCAAGTTCTAAGCACCGAGTTCCAAGCACCAAGCACCAGTCCTAAGTCCAAAACCCAAGACCTAGTTAGGGAGGATCTTATTGTGATTGTCGGCCTGCCGAAAGAGATCAAAGACAATGAGTACCGCGTCGGCTTAACCCCAGCCGGCGTGCGCGCCTTAACAGACGCCGGGCATCAGGTGGTCGTGGAGCAGAGCGCCGGAGACGGCTCCGGCTTTGAAGATGCGCTCTATCAACGAGCGGGAGCGAAAATCATCCCATCGGCAGACGACGTCTGGGCCCAGACAGACATGATCGTCAAGGTGAAGGAGCCGATTGCGCCAGAGTATCCGCGCATGCGCGAAGGTCAGTTGCTATTTACCTACTTACACCTCGCTCCAGACCCGAAACTCACTCAGGCACTGCTGGAACGCAAAGTCACAGGCATTGCTTACGAAACGATCACGGACCGGCGCGGTGGTTTGCCTCTTTTAACTCCAATGTCCGAAGTGGCAGGCAGAATGGCGATCCAGGTTGGCGCTCACTATCTCGAGAAGATGAGTGGCGGTCGCGGGATTTTACTCGGCGGCGTACCCGGCGTGCCGGCCGCGCGCGTTGTGATCATTGGCGGGGGCGTCGTGGGAACTAACGCGGCGAAGATTGCCGTCGGCATGGGTGCCCACGTAACCATGATCGACAACAACCTCGATCGCCTTCGTGAGCTGGACGATATTTTTCTTTCGAAGATTTCCACGCTCGCTTCCAGCGCCTACATGATTCACGACGCAATCTCTCAGGCTGATCTGATCGTCGGCGCAGTGCTCGTGCCGGGAGCCTCTGCTCCCCGCCTCGTCACGCGAAACATGCTGAAAGATGTTCCGAACGGAGCAGTGATCGTTGACGTTGCGGTTGACCAGGGCGGTTGTATTGAGACAACTCATCCGACGACGCACTCTGATCCGACTTACTACGTTGAGGGAGTCTTGCACTACTGCGTAGCCAACATGCCAGGCGCTGTGCCGCGCACATCAACGTTCGCTCTCACTAACGCTACGCTGCCTTACGGATTGAAACTCGCTAATCTCGGTTTCTTGAACGCTATTTCCAGCGATCCCGGCTTGAAAGCTGGCGTCAACACCTATGCCGGACAGGTTACATACGAAGCGGTTGCCGCCTCACAGGGCCTGTTGTATACATCGCTCGACAGCTTAATCGGAAATATGAGCGCGACCACGGCCTGAGTAAGTTAACAAACAAAACAAATAGCGGCGATCAGGATTCCTGATCGCCGCTTTGGCTTTCGATAGGGACCAAGTGAATAGCTGAAGCAGCGCTAATTCGCAGCTCAGGCAGGTGGACCCTGTCCCCGCGCTTACGATGAACGCATCCATCGCACTTCAAACTCAAGACCAACTAATCTTACTTGCCTGCCAACAGCCCGGCCACACATTTTGTGAGCGCATCCACAGAAACCGGCTTTGCAAGAAAAGCGTCTGCCAATTCTTCATCGCCGACTTCCTTTCGTTCGAGCGCACTCAACAACACAACCGGTATCTGAGAAAGTTTCGGACTATTTTTGAGGAACCGGCAAAGCTCATGTCCACTCAGGTTCGGCATCATCGCATCGGTGATCACCAGATCGATCGTCTGCGCCATAGCAATCTTCATCGCATCAATGCCGTCAGACGCGAGGAGCACTTCGTAACCTGCCCGTTGCAGAGTGACTTCGAGGTAGCGTCGCAGCGCGTTATCATCTTCAGCGAGCAGGACCCGGAAGCGCTGCGAGCTGGATGCGCGCGCCGACGTCTTGTCAGGCTCAGCTAAGATTGACCCTTCGGAGTGTGGCATTTGGTTGCGGGAGCTTTGGGACAGCCTGGGAACTGGGTCGGGAAGCTCGGCGCAAAGCCAAGCAATTGCAGAGTAAGGCGCACGCCGAAGCGATGTCAACGTGTTCAGACCGAGTGCGGCTTTGCCG
Organism: bacterium; assembly: GCA_040005515.1. GTDB lineage: Bacteria > Acidobacteriota > Blastocatellia > Pyrinomonadales > Pyrinomonadaceae > PSRF01. The sequence goes on along the minus strand of JBDTYQ010000001.1, from coordinate 7,392 downwards.
CCGCGCAGGGGAACTTAGGCGCTGGCGGATGGGGCGAGCACAGGAAATCTAACCAAGCCCTAATCCATGAACTGCCGCTGCCACAGCTCCAGATTGAGCAACTGAAAAACCTGCAGATTGAAGTCTTCCCGGCCGGAGAGGTTGGCATCAATTACGCGGCGCACTTCTTCAGGTCGAAACAAGCCGCGCTTCCTCACAGTCTCCTCTGACAGCAGATCATCAACGAGCGGAAGCAAAGCTCCGCGCAGCCAGGAACGAATCGGCGCACCGAACCCCGCCTTCCTCCTCCAGATCACATCGTGAGGCAGGACTTTCTCGAGTGCTCGCTTCAGGATGTACTTGCGCTTGAAACCATGCAGCTTCAACTCCGGCGGCATGCGCGCAGTCATTTCGATCATCTCGCGGTTCAGAAACGGCACACGCACCTCGAGGTTCGCCGCCATCGAAGTTTTGTCAGTCGTCATTAAATTCAAACATGGCAGAAAGGTTTTAAGATCGACGTAGAGCAAACGATTGAGTGGCGCTGCGTCTTTCACCTTTTCAAAGTAACGACGGTGTGTGGCATACGCGTCAAAATCGCTCGTCGCGACGCGCATCTCATCGGTATACAGTCGCTGTTTTGCTTCATCGGTGAAGTAAGTGCCATATCCCAAATAGCGCCTTTCGTAATTCAAGCCGGCGCTGCGCGCAAACTTTTTCGCATTCCGAAGCGGCGCTGTAAGCCTTCCAGGCAATCCTCCAGGCAGCACACCGGCAATCATCTTCATCAGCGGACGCCGCAACATTTCCGGAACCGGATCGAAAGCGCTCGCGAGTTTCATCGCGAGCTGACGCGGATAACCGGCAAACACTTCATCGCCACCCATTCCCGACAGCATCACCGTCAACGTCTCACGAGCCGCTTGCGAAACCAGATAGCTCGGGATCGCCATGTCGATCGCCGGCTCGTCCATGTGATAGACCAGCTTAGGCAGTAACTCGGCGACCGCCGGCTTGAGCATGATCTCGTGGTAGTCGGTATCTAGATGCTGGTTGACGCGCCGCGCCCACTTCACGTCATCGGGAATGATGTCGTAGCGCAGATCGTCACTCTCGATTCCCACCGTGTAAGTCCCGATGCGTCGCCCGGCGCTGTGGTTCTTCATCATCGCCACAATCCCCGACGAATCGATGCCTCCCGAGAGAAAGGATCCGAGCGGAACATCCGCAACCATCTCCATTCCAACTACACGATCGAGAGTCTCGAGGACGCGCTGCTGCCATGCGAATTCGCTCTTGCCTTCCTCGATCTCATTGAAAGAAACGTCCCACCACTCGCGCACAGAAACTTCGTCGTCACGAAAGGTGAGCACGTGCGCGGGAGGCAACGTCTTGATGCCCTGGAAAAGAGTGTTCGGGTCGGGAACCCAAAGAAACGTCAGGAACTGATTGAGTGCTTCAACGTCAAGCGCCCTCTCGACCAAACCGGTTGCAAGAATCGCTTTCACCTCGGAAGCGAAAATGAATGAGCCCGGCTGCCCACCTTTGCCGTTTAGGTGGGCGTAGTAAACGGGCTTGATTCCGACATGATCGCGGGCGATTGTGAGCGTGCGCTCCTCCCTGTCCCAGATCGCAAACGCAAACATCCCATTGAGGCGCGGCAGACAAGCTTCACCCCACTCAACAAAAGCTGCGAGTAGGACTTCCGTGTCCGTTTCAGTTTGGAATGTGTGTCCTTTAGATTTGAGTTCTGCGCGGAGTTCGCGATAGTTATAGATCTCGCCGTTGAACGTGATCACGTAACGGCCGTCAGCGGAGGGCATTGGCTGATGGCCGGCTCGAGAGGTATCGATGATCGCGAGCCGACGATGTCCGAGGCAAGCTTGCGTTCCGGAAGGAAGCGGCGCAGAAGTCCAAGTGCCTTTATCGTCACGACCGCGATGCTCAATGACCCGCAGCATCTCGGGAACGTAGTTGTCGGGGTCGAGGCTGACTATTCCGGCGATGCCGCACATGGGTAAGATAGTTTCGAGTTACGAGTTTGAAGTTTCGAGTTCGAGTTCGAGTTTACGAGCTGTGGAGTACGGAGTTTGGAGTTTGGGGGGGTTGGTTTCGGGTTTCGGGTTTCGGGTTTCGGAATCAGTTTCTAAGTCTGTTCCTTTTCCTGCTAAGCCGTATTCATAAAACGTGTTTTCGCAGTTATGGTCGCCTTTACGGTTACGGAGTTACTCAAAAGAACCGCCACGTCTCATGATCTTGTGTTTCTCGAAACTTCATCGGTTCAACGATACAGGTAGTCCCGTTCGCAACGACTCCTTGATACGAAAAGTTGCGCGGGTAGTGGCAGCCAACTCCTCAACGGCGATTGGCGAAGCGCTTCCGTTCACTACCATCGCACAAATTTCTTTAACTTGCTCAGCCTGTCCCTTGTCCTGACTGCGAAGCGTGATCTGTTCCTCGCGACCATTCTGGTAAAGACTGGCGCGCCGAAAATCATCGAGCACGAAACTCTTGCCCTCACCAAAGATTTCTACACGCTCTTTTCCCAGCGCGCTGTCGCCTTCACCGAGATACGCAATGGAGCCGTTCGAGCCGTCCGCAAATCGCAGCGTGATAAAAACTGAGTCTTCATCAATCGCTGCATGAGTGGGATTGGTCACGGGCTCGGCGAATACGGACACCGGAGCAGCGCCGATCAGGAACTGCATTAGGTCGATGAAGTGACAGACCTCGCCGATGATTCGACCGCCACCCGTTTCGGGATCGTGGGTCCAATGGTCCCTCGGGATTCTTCCCGCGTTGACTCGATACAGCACCGAGAGCGGCGCAGTGCGGCCTGCAAAAAACTCTTTCGCTTTGCGACCAAGTGGAGAAAAACGGCGGTTGAAACCAACCATCAAGCGTCCCGTTGAATTTGCCGCCGCGTCGAGCAGTGGATCCAACTCATCATCGTGCAGCGCCAGCGGCTTCTCCACAAACACATCCTTGTTTCGTTCGAGGGCTTGTCGCGCAAGTGTCGCATGCAGGTCAGGCTGGGTGCCGATCACGATGAGGTTCACTTCCGCATCGTTCAAAACGTCTTCGGCGCCCGATACGGCCCGCGCGAACCGGAATCGTTTGCCGGCATTGTTAGCAGAAACTCCCGAAGCGGTACTCACAACGAGAAGATCCGCCTGCTGCTCTTTGAACAGCGGCAGCAACATCGTGGATAGATAACTACCGGCACCAATCACACCAACGCATACGCGCTGCTGTTTGCCCCGAGACGGCGCAGCGCGTCCACTCAGTACGACCTGCTTTGCGAGTTCGCGCTCGGTATCATAAGTGAGCACTACTCCCAGATACGGCTCCTGCTTTTCAGCAGCGATCAGTTCGTAAGCGCGTTGTGCTTCATCGAGTTGAAAGCGGTGCGTAATCAATGCAGCAACGTTGATTCGCTTTTGCGCAACCAGATCAAGGAAAGCTTCAATGTTACGGTTCTCGGTCCAGCGTACATAGCCGAAGGGATAATCGTGACCACGCTCTTCATACTCCGGATCGTAACGACCCGGCCCGTACGACATGGAAATCTGGAGCGACAACTCGCGCGAAAAAAACGTGCTGCGGGGAATCTCCATTCCGGTCATGCCGACAATCACGACGCGGCCCTTCATGCGCGAGATCTCTCCCGCCAGTTCCACAGGCTGATTCGAGTCGGTCGCCGCGGTGATCAGCACGGCATCAGCACCACGGTCACGTGTCCATTTCATCACCGTACTGTTGATGCCATCACCAGAGACGGCAGCAGCATCGGCACCTAACTCCAGTGCCAACTGGACGCGAGCCGGATCGAGATCGATTCCAAACACGCGACAACCGTTCGCTTTCAGAAGTTGCACGGTGAGCTGGCCCACGAGTCCCAATCCGATCACCACAACCGCTTCGCCCAGAGTCGGCTCGGCGAGACGCACTCCCTGCAAAGCAATCGCGCCGAGCGTGCCGAATGCACCCGCTTCAAAATTGATTTCAGTTGGGAGATGCACGCAGAGATTTTTTGGGACTGAGATGGCTTCCGCGTGCGACGCATACCCGACTCCGGCGCAGGCCACGCGATCACCGACATGAAACTCGGTGACACCGGGGCCCACCTCAACAACGGTGCCGGATGCGCTGTAGCCGAGCGCTTGCGAGGCGGCGAGTTTGCCCCGCACGGCGTTGAAGGTATTGACGATTCCTTCCTTCCTCGCTTTCTCGACAACAGATCGCACAAGGTCAGGGCGCTCGCGCGCCTCTTGCACGAGACCTTTACCGGCCATCTCAACGGAAGCGCGTTCGGTGCCGGTGCTTATCAGTGAAGCAGCGGTACGGACCAGGACGCGGCCTTTTTGCAGGGCCGGCACCGGGACTTCGACTACCGAAGGGATTCCGGTCTTTCTGTTTTGCAGGACTTGTTTCATCTAGAGCTTTGGTGCCTTGTGCTTTGTCTTTGGAACTTAGGGGTTTTGGTCTTTGGCCTGGCGTCTTGGGTCTTGTGTCTTTGGACTTTTGCTTAGGCGCTGTCCCCGTTCCCCCGTGTCCCGTTCCGTTCCAGTGTTTTTTCGATCAACCCACTTACCCACTCAGCTCGATTTTCCCACGTCCCGTTTACAACTGCGTCCTGCCGACGATTTCGCGCCTCCGGATCACTTTCCCGCAGCGCTTCAGCTACCAATTCAAGAAATTGATCTCGGCTGCGAGCGATGCGCAGGACCTCCCCCATCGGTTCATATTCCGGCAAAGGCGAGATCACAACGGGCTTCCCTGTTGCCAGGTACTCGCGCACTTTAATCGCCGAACCATAACTGGTAAACGCGAGTTCAGTCTCCCACGGAAGCACGCACACGTCGAAGCCCGCAGCGTAGCGTGGAAGATCGTTGTAAGCAACCGGGGGCAGGAAATGCGTGTTCGGCAAACTTTCGATCTCCAGCCCGCGCGATTTATTCCCGATGAAGACCCACTGCCAGGTCGGATGGTATCGAGCCGCTTGCTTAATCAGCTCTTGATCGATCAGCCACGGCTCGATCGCACCAAAGTATCCGAGACGAGGCCCCGGAATATCCGCGACTTCGGGCGCAACATCGAGCTCACCGACTCGCGACCAGTGTTCGAAGTCAACAGCCTGCTCCAACAGATATGAGCGTTCCCGTCCGCGCGTGGCTTCGTTGAGCAACTTGCGTCCGGAGTAGAAGATCAAATCGGCGGCGTCGATCGCGTGGTTGTGCAATCTTCGGATCAACTCGGGATCGGTCGCATGGTCCATCGAGTTGGCGTCGTACTTGTCGGATACTTGATAAATCACAAGCGATTCGTTAAAGCTCCCGATCATCTCCGCGGCCGTCGGAATCGCAATCCAGAGAATCGGTTTAGTCAGCCCGCGATTGTTTCCCATTCGTTGGATCTGAAACTTCAACAACTTCCGATTGATTCCGCGCGCGATGCCACTCCCAAAGAACGGCAGGCTTGCGGGTGACACGACAGTGATACCTTCGTCGGTCTGGCGAGCAAGCCTGGCGTAACTGCGCAGCTTGCGTATGATACGCGGCACGATGTCCTTGTGGCCCAGTGATGGCAATCCCATCGAGATCGAATTAAGAAAGATCACCTTGTTGCCGGCGCGCGCGAAGCGACGCATCAGATGGGCTTTGGAGTGCGGATGGTGATACCACCAGTCTTCTCCCCCAAAACAAATAATAGAACGATTAGTCAGCATGTAACGGCGTCGGTCGCTGCGGACCGTTTGTATGGATTAGCGATAGTACAATATGGCGAGAACTAATGGTGACATGGCGCGAGTGGCCGCAGGTGCTGTTGCTACTTCTTATATTACTCCAATTGCCAACCCCTAAACCGTTTCATCCCTGGCGAACCTGGCGTCGCTTGGCGACTTTGCGGCGCCGGCAACCGAACGAAAGACTAAGCCGCCGATCCACGCGGAGCACGCGGATCAGGAGAATTTGGACCTTTAGGTCTTTTCGTTCTGACGTTTCATCGGTACGCACTTGAGCATGAATCCGAAAACTGATCATCAGGAACACTGGGTTGTGTTGATCCTGTTCATTACGATAGCTGCCGTCTATCTGGGGTTCCCTACCAGGAACTATTACTGGGACGGCATCGCGTTCGCGCAAACAATCGAAGACGCTGCACGCATCGACCCATCGCTATTACACCCCAATCATCTAATCTACAGCCTCGTCGGTTACATCTTCTTTCATTTCATTCGCGTCCTGGGGATCGACATCAGGGCGGTCCTTGCCTTGCAGATACTCAATGCGTTGCTCGGCGCGCTATGCGCAGTCGTCCTCTTCCAAATACTGAGACGCGTACTGCGCTCAACGTATCTCTCCTTTTCGCTTACTCTACTATTCGCGTTTTCGGCCACGTGGTGGAAATTCGCAACCGATGCTGATTCATATATCGCCAGCGTTCTCTTTCTGCTGATCAGTTTTTATTTGCTCCTGCCGAGTAGTAAGGCGAGACCATTGCTCATCGCGCTGGCTTTCTCGCTCAGCATGCTTTTCCACCAGCTCGCCGTAATTTTTTATCCGGTCATCGTTGTCGGATTGTGTTTGCAGTCGCGCGAGTCACCACAGAAACAGGGCCTTCTGAACCCACTTTTCTTCACCCTCGTGGCGTTCGTGATCACATTCACAGCCTACTGTTACAGCTATTACTTGATCACAGGAACTTTCGACTGGGGAAGGTTCATGCATTGGATCACTTCATTCTCGCCCGATGTCAGTTTCAGTTTTGACGCACGCAGTAATTTCTTTTACAGCCTGCGTGGACATGGTCGTCTTTTCTTTGGCGGCAGATTCAATGCTATCAAGGAACTAATGAATCCGCTGATCCTTGCACTGATGATCTGCCTGGCCGTCGCGCTTCTCGCGTTTCTCTACAAACTAGTGCGGAACGTGGCGAAACCAGATTGGGAATGGTTGCAGTCACTGAAACAGGATCGTGGGCTTCGTTCCGTGCTTCTGCTCTCCACTCTCTGGGCTGCGGGCTATTTGATATTTCTCTTTGTCTGGCTTCCTCACAACACTTTCTACCGGTTGTTCTACGTTCCCGCTCTCATACTAATCGTTGGAGTGATACTTGCCGCCCGGGAGCGCGCGCAGCCTCGAGCGCGCAGCTATCGCCTGGCGTTGCTGGTAGTGATCATCAGTCTCTGCAACTTTCTCTTTCTGATCTTTCCGTCTACTCATACGCAGAGCTATCCGCCTCTCGCCATCGCGATGGCGATGCATCAGCCATGGCCCAACGGCACAGTGATTTACTACGGGGCGAAAAATGCAGATAACAGTCTGGTCCGATACTTCAACCCAGGAACGAGCTGGAGAGAACTACCGGCGGACACTGCAGAGTTTGATAGTGATCTTCGAGATGTCTATG